>MHYY01000121.1:3323-18903 GCA_001830285.1 Planctomycetes bacterium RIFCSPLOWO2_12_38_17
GATTAGCATATGCATATATTCCTTCAGCATTTTATAATATCTTGTCGCAAGTGATATGGGCATTGATTCAAAATGCCTGGAATTTATGTATTCCGTTATTAAAGGTATTATCTTTTCAGGTATAAAATGTCCACACAGGAAACCAATAATTAGAATAATATCTAAAATGATTACTATTTTTAATAAAAGGTGTAAATAATTGTTTTTCTGATTTGTGTTTTTACAATTTTGGACTATTGAAAAAAATTAGTGCGTTCCGATGCCAGCAATAATTCCCAGAGAAAATACACCCATTTCCATAATCCTAGATGGCCAGCGGAATTTATTGAATAAAGGAAGGTAACAGTAGAAGATATTATATATAGGTGTGTACATGCCAGAAGACAGAACGATTAATAATATTAAAACAGAGAAGAAAAATATTATTAAAAATCTAAATTTGCTTATAGCATTAGTATCAGACAAAGAAATATTTAATTGTTTTGTGTTTTATTGCTAAAAAATATCATTACCGCCAGCAAACATAACATTAAGGTAAATATTCTTACATAGAAGCTCCCTGACCAGAATTCAGCCTGTGTTATTCCCCAGAAGACATTATCCCAGCCGGGTTTTCCAAACAGGTATGGTATGAGGAATGTAAATAAATGTAATGGATGTAAAGAAGCCGCAATCATTTTTGGGTCATAATTTTCAGACCTGATTGATAGGTGAGCTAGCTCAATGGCTGGTAATAATTGTATCATGCTTAAAGAAACGGCAACTAATGTAGTTAATGGAAAATGGAATGACATCTTTAGAATGGGTTTAAATTTTCTTGTAGCAAGACCATTTTGTATTAAATTAATAACCCAATATAAACCTAAGAGAAGATATGTATAGTAAAACGTTTGTGTGTGTCCTGCTAATAATTGAGCAGACATAGCAATACCAGTTAAAATACAATGCCATAAAGAAATTTTTTTAATGGCATTATCAAACAAGTAAAATAATAAAGGAGCCCAGATAATAGTGCTTATAAAACTCAGGAATTCAAGTCTGCTTACAACTGCACCATTGAACATAAGTACAATTGCAGAAACAAAAGCGGGGGTCCTTGACACCGTCCAGTGTCTCATTAATATGTACATAAAAGAACCGGCAAGGAATATGTGAAGGATTATAAAATAGCGAAGCGCAGTGGTGATTGGGAGGGTGTAGAATATGAGATTTAGGGGGTAAAATACAGCAGTTTGTGGAAAGGCAAGGAAAGGTTGTCCTAGGGATGAATATGGATTCCAGAGAGGTATTGTTCCATTTCTGATAGACTCGTGGGCATACATACGCCATGGTACAAAATCGCAAAGAAGGTCACGCAAGAGCAATATCTTATCATGAAATATCATTTGCTCGAAAAATATAATAGTTAGAATGAGCAAACAAGATATGTAGATTATGTCTTTTGTTCTTTCGCGTATTTGCATATTGGTTGTGTAATGGTAATATAAATTAAATCGTATAAGTGTTTTTTCTTATATCTAATTAGGTTTTATAATGTCAAGACTTCTTTAATAATATCTTGGGATAAAAGGAGAATGCTTGACAGTTTAGAGATGTTAATTTAACATAAAATCGTGATTACAGTAGATACAGCAATAAAGATAGTTACAGATAATACAGAAATACTGCCGTCCAAAACAGTGCATTTTGAGGAATCACTTGGATTCTGTCTTGCCCATGATGTGCATTCAGATATAGATATGCCGCCTTTTAATCGTTCTGCAATGGATGGATACGCTGTAATTGCAGAAGATACGGCAAAAGTTCCTGTTGAATTAACCGTTATTGAAAATATTGCGGCGGGTTCTGTACCTAAGAAAAAGGTTTTACGAGGGCAGGCTTCAAAGATTATGACTGGGGCAGCTGTGCCAGATGGTGCTGATGCTGTTATCAAATTTGAGGAGACCGAAGACCTTCAATCCGCTAACCGAGTGAAGATTCTCAAATCTGTTAGCAGGGGGAGTAATATTTCTAAACAGGGTGAAGACATGCGAGTCGGGCAAGTAGTCCTTAGCAAGAATATGCCTATTAGACCTCAGGAAATCGGTATTCTTGCAACCGTTGGAAAATCTTTTGTTGAGGTATTTTCCACGCCGACTGTGGGTATTATCTCTACAGGAAATGAGTTGGTAGATGTAGCTTCCAAGCCTTCTCTTGCGCAGATTAGGAATAGTAATAGTTATTCACTGGCAGCACAAGCAAGGAATTTGAATGCAGAAGTTGAAATAATTGGTATTGTTAAGGATACAAAGGATGAGATTTCTTCAGCAATACGCATGGGTTTGCAGAAAGATATTTTGATACTTTCTGGTGGGGTTTCCATGGGAGAATATGACCTCGTGGGTGACGTAATGAAGGATTTAGGGACTCATATTTATTTTGAGAAAGTCGCATTGAGACCTGGAAAACCTGTGATTTTTGGAAGAAAAGATAAAACACTGATTTTTGCCTTACCGGGTAATCCAGTCGCTTCATTTGTTACATTCGAATTATTCGTATATCCTGTCATACATAAAATGATGGGACTTACTGACGTACATAGGACAACGGTAAGAGCGGCTTTAGAAACAGAAATAATTGTCAAAAGAAGGCGCCGTGAATACAGGCCAGCATTTATTCGTTTACAGAATAACTCGTGGATAGTTTCGCCTGTGGAGTGGCACGGTTCTGCCGATTTGCTTGCGACGACCAGAGCTAATTGTTTAATGGTTGTGCGTGAGGATGTAGAAAGATTTATTGCTGGTCAGTTGATTGATGTTATTTTACTGGATTAAATCAGAAATAAGAACTTCAGAATAATTGCCCCTATAGCTCAATTGAATAGAGCGTTGGCCTCCGGAGCCAAAGGTTGCAGGTTTGAATCCTGCTAGGGGCGCTTATTTGTTTTGTAACTTTAATAAATGCTTAAATTGTTATAAGTTACATATTATTCAATAATTAGATATATTTCCACAATTTCTTTCAATTTGTTGACATATTAAAAATATATGATATAATTAAAAAGTTTAAATTATTTAAAAATTTTATCTTCCTGATTAATGACCAATTTCATTCCACAAGATAAGATTACAGATATACAACATTCCGCAGATATTATCCAAATTATCTCAGATTATGTTCGTCTGAAACGAAGTGGTAAAAATTTTATCGGCTTATGTCCCTTTCATTCAGAGAAAACACCTTCCTTTACAGTAAATCCCGAAAAGAAGCTTTTTAAATGTTTTGGTTGTGGCGAGGGTGGAACTGTATTCAATTTTATAATGAAACATGAGAGTGTTGATTTTGTTGAGGCGGTAAAATTAGTAGCCAATAGGGCTAATATTGACCTGTCTTATTTAGAAAACAAAAAAAATTATTATTCAACCACAGAAAAACAGCAGTTATTAAATTTAACAGATATTGCTGCAAAGTATTATCATAACAACTTGTGTCAAAGGGAATGCGGTAAAATTGCAAGAGATTATTTGGCAAGAAGACGCATAAACAATCAATCAGTCAGGAATTTTTGTCTTGGTTATGCACCTGATGATTGGTGTTCGTTAATAAAAATTTGTAAAGAACAAGGCATATCTGAAGGGTTATTAGAAAAAGTCGGTTTAGTTGTAGCTAGAAAAGAAGGTAATGGTTATTACGATCGCTTCCGCAATAGATTGATGTTCCCAATATTTAATGCTAGAAAGCAGGTTGTAGGTTTTGGTGGGAGGACGCTGGACGATTCGCTACCAAAGTATTTGAATTCACCTGAAACGGTACTCTTTAATAAGGGCAATAACCTTTATGGGATCGAGGTGGCAAAAAATGCAATAATAAAGAAAAATAAAGTTATCCTGATGGAAGGATATACTGATGTGATAATGGCGCATCAACACGGGGTTGATTGGTCGGTTGCAGTTCTTGGGACAGCAATATCAAAGCAGCAGCTACATCAATTGAGGCAATATTGCAATCAGGTAATTTTACTTTTAGATTCAGATGTTGCAGGCTTAAGGTCTTCAGATAGGAATCTGGATATTTTTATTGAAGAGGAATTTGATATAAAAATAGTTCAACTGCCGAAAGACTATGATCCCTGCGACTTTCTCGTTGAAAAGGGGGTGGAAAGTTTTTTGGCATACATAAATATTGCAAAGGACTTTTTCAGTTTCAAGGTTGAGATGGCAACATCTAAATGGGATATGTCAACAATTAGTGGGAAGACAAATGCAATTAATGACGTCGTTTCAACGGCGATGAAGATGCCAGATATCATTAAGCGCAATTTGCTTATTAAACAAATTGCCGAAGAGATGTCAATAGATGAAGAGGCATTGAGGGCTCATATTAAAAAATTTAATAAACAATCTTACAATTCAGATAATAAACAGACTGCTGAACAACGAATTGATGCGTCTTCAAGGGTGGAACAGGAACTTTTATATTTAATGTTATCAAATAATGACCACATACTTACAGTAATGAAAGAAATAAATACAGAAGAATTTACCGATGCGAGTTATTCTAAAATTGTAAGGATGATATTTGAAACATATCAGAAGCACAATATTGTTAGAGGAGAAGATATGTTGCATTTATTACACGACGCACAGCTTGCAAAAGAACTTACTAATATTATAACCAAAGAGGAATTTCAAAATATTAAAAATCATGAGGATAGACTGGGGGCATGTATTCAGTTCTTTAAGCAAAGAAATGCAAAGAAAGAAATTAACATAACAAAAAAGAAAATGATGGAAATGGTTAAAATCGGTGGTAATGAGCAGGATATTGTATTACTGCTGAATGAGTTTCACAAGAAAAACAGGCATATACACAGTATGAAAAATAAGTTATAAGTTTAGTTTTTAATAGGTTCGGAAATAATAATTTTTAACTTTATGAAATTCCTAAACGTTAAATTAAAAGGCGTTTTTTAGGAGGCTTAATACTAAATGGAAAGTTTGAATCAGAAAATTAAGCACCTTGTACAGAAGGGTAAGGAAAAGGGCTATTTGACGTATGATGAATTAAACGATATGTTGCCCGACGATGCTGATATTCCACCGGAAAAGATAGATGATATTTTAATGATGTTAGATGAGTTGGGGGTGGACCTGATTGACGAAACTGAGATTGAAAATCGAGACATTGCTACTGAGACTGAAGAAGCAGAACCTTATCCTGAGTACGAGTTAGAGATCGGCGAAGTACCAACCATTACAGAAAAGATTGATGATCCAGTTAGGATGTATCTTACTCAAATGGGTGAAATTCCGTTGCTTACCCGCGAAGAGGAGATCATGCTTGCTAAAAAAATCGAGATTACACGAAAGAGATTTTTAAAGAAGGTGTTGCATTCCGATCTCTCATTAGCAACGTGTTTGCGAATACTGGAGGATGTAAATAACGGAGAACTTTCATTTGATCGGACTTTGAAAATAAATGCAATGGTTGATAATTGCAAAGATGAAATTTTGGAACAATTTCCAAGAACAGCTAAGATTTTAAGAACAATCCTTCAAAAGAACAAGGAAGATTATATACGTCTCAAACGGAAGCAGGCATCGGAAAGGGAGAGGATAAAACTGCTTCGTGCAATTCGGAACAGGCGGCGAAAGGGTATAGATTTACTTGAGGAAATCAATATTCGTACAAAGAGGATACATCCTTTAATGAAAAAGCTTCAAGAGATAGGCGCTGAAATGGAAAATCTGGAGAAGCAGATTGTGGAATGTAAAACTGTGTCCAAGAGTAATGGTCGTTATAAAGAATTGGGAATTCAACACGAAAAATTGGAAAATACAGTTCTGGAAAGCTCAAGAACACTGAATCGTCGAATACAATCAATAGAAAGCATTCATAAGGAACACGAAGCTGCTAAAAGAAAGCTTTCAGGTGCAAATTTGAGACTGGTTGTAAGTATTGCAAAAAAATATAGGAATCGCGGATTGAGTTTTCTCGATTTGATTCAGGAAGGGAATACAGGTCTTATGCGTGCCGTGGATAAGTATGAATACAGGCGTGGATTTAAGTTCAGTACCTATGCCACATGGTGGATACGCCAGGCAATTACTCGTTCAATTGCCGATCAGGCAAGAACAATTCGTATTCCTGTACATATGATTGAAACTATGAGCAAGATACGAAATGTTTCAAAGAAGCTTTTACAGGAAAAAGGCCGAGAACCAACAATAGAAGAAATTGCGAAAGAAGTAAAAATAACTGTATCAGAAGCAAGACGCGTACTTAAGATATCCCGACATCAGATTTCTTTGGATAGACCTGTTGGTGAAAGTGAGGATAGTTCTTTTGGCGATTTTATTGAAGATGAAAAGGCTGAATCTCCTGTTGTTGCAGCAACCCAAGAGATGTTAAAAGATAAGATAGAAAGTGTACTGGAAACTTTAACTTACCGTGAAAGGGAAATTATTAAACTTAGATACGGCATCGGCGATGGATACACATACACACTCGAAGAGGTGGGTAAGATATTTAAGGTTACAAGAGAAAGGGTAAGACAAATTGAGGCAAAGGCGGTTAGAAAACTGCAACATCCAATCAGGAGCAGGAAACTTGAGGGGTTTTTAGATGGACTTGGTGTTGATTAGTAACTGCGCAAGTGTTTTAACAGATTGCAATTCTTGGTATTTACTGGTTTATGAGATGTTAAATTAGCTTATACAGAATGCTAGAAGATGAGATGAGTAGAATTCCTGAAAAATGGTTATACAGTCTGGTGCAGGTAAAATTATTAGCAGAAAGGAATCTATGAACGAAAGGATAGAGGTGCTCAGGCGGTTGCAATCAATAGATACAAATATAAAAAGGTTGGAGGGTGATAAGCTTTATAGAGGTTATGATGTTCAAAAAAAACAGAATCAAATTCAGCAAAAGAAACAGGAATTAGCAGAGATTGGCGAGGAGATAAAGTCATTCCAGAAAAATACAGGTATTAAAGAACTCGACCTCAAAACAAAGGAGGGAGAGATTGAAAAATTGCGTATCCAGATGAACCAGATTAAGACCAACAAGGAGTATAGTGCAATAAAAAACGAAATCGGAGGCAAGGAGGCAGATAAGTCACTTCTTGAGGAAGAAATCTTAATGATGATTACAAAATATGAGGAGATGCAGCAGAGACAGGGTTCCTTTAAGAAAGAAGTCGAGCATGAGGAATCACAACTAAAAGGACTTCAGGATCGGGTAAAAGCCGATTTAGAAAAAACAGAAAATGAAATTACTGAACTTAAGAAGAAACGCAGTGAATTTACTGCAAAATTAGATCAGGATGCGTTACAACATTATAAAAGGTTGGTAAGTCATAAAGATGCGCTGGCCGTTGTTAGCGTGGTTAATATGGTGTGTCAGGGATGTTTCATGGCAGTAACGGCTCAAATAATAAATCAACTTATGGCTGGTAAAGATATTACTTTTTGCCACAGTTGCGGGCGCATTTTATACCTGGAAGATAGTAGCGAGAATTAGTAAAAAAATATTTAAGTAGACGAGGTGGTCGTCGGTTTCTATTTAAAAGTAGAAACGGGAGGAAAGTCCGAGCTCCACAGGACGCAGTGCTCCGTAACGCGGAGTCCCGGTAACGGGAAGGAAAGTGCAACAGAAAATATACCGTCTCGCCTTCTTCTTGTAAAACAAGAGGATTATGGTGTGATAAGGGTGAAAAGGTGGGGTCATTTATTGACTTAATGTAAGAGCCCACCGCTCCAGTGGTGACATTGGAGGCATTGCAAACCCCACTGGGAGAAAGGCTAAATAGAGAGGGATGA
Organism: Planctomycetes bacterium RIFCSPLOWO2_12_38_17; assembly: GCA_001830285.1. Classification (GTDB taxonomy): domain Bacteria; phylum Planctomycetota; class Brocadiia; order Brocadiales; family Brocadiaceae; genus PLOWO2-12-38-17. The sequence goes on from MHYY01000121.1 coordinate 11,123, forward strand.
AGTGGTCCGCTTCGCTATTACCTCTGGGTAAGCCGTTGGATCTTGTCGGCAACGGCAAGACTAGATAAATGACCGCCCATGACAGAACTCGGCTTATTGTCTGCTTAATAAAAAATCCCCTCCGATAATTGTCTATCAGAGGGGATTTTTTATCTATTTCTTTTTACCTTTTGCTTTTCCCTTAGATTTTCTAGCAGCCTTTTTCCCGCCCGGGTTATGTCTTGCGCATGTTGTACACATATACACCTCCTTTTCAATAAATTGGATTATAAGGGTAAATTAAGCGGAATTTTTAAATTTTCATATCACATAAAGCTATTATTAAAGAGTTTTTTTATATTTAATAAAGACCGTTATATTTTCAAAATGTTTTAAGTTTTTTTAATTTGGGTTTAGTTAATACAGGGTTATTTTAGTACCGCTAACACCTTCCATTGCCTCCCTAACTTTATCAATTGAAGTTATTATAGCCAATTCTCCGCCGTAATTCAAAAAATTAATTGCTGCCTGAATTTTTGGACCCATACTGCCTGGCGGAAAATGCCCTTCATGCAGATATTTTTTTGCTTTTTCTACAGTCAATTTAGTCAATACCTGCTCATTTGATTGCCTATAGTTTAAGCACACATGTTCAACGCCCGTAAGCATTATAAGACGGTCTGCTTTAATTACCCTTGCTAGTATGCTTGATGCGAGGTCTTTATCAATTACGACATCTACCCCTTCTAAGTCGCCATTTTCTTTCTCTATGACAGGGATGCCTCCACCACCAGCCGCAATGACAATAGCCCCTGCTTCCAACAAACTTTTTATAGCATTGACCTCTATAATTTTAATAGGCTCAGGGGAAGCTACAACTCTGCGATAACCTCTGTGGCTGTCTTCAGCTATATGCCAGCCCTTTTCGTACTGAAGTCGTTCGGCATCCTCTTTCTTGAAAAAAGGTCCGATAGGTTTTGTGGGATTTGAAAAGGCATTATCATTTTTGTCAACCACTACCTGTGTAAGGACAGTAACCACACATTTATTGATTCCTTCTTTGCGTAATCGGTTAGTTAAAGACTGCTGAATCGTATAACCAATAGCGCCTTCGGTATCAGCCACACAGATACCAAGAGAAATTTCTGGTATCAGTCCCCTACTGGCTTCCGCCATTAACAACATATTTCCTACTTGCGGTCCGTTTCCGTGAGTGATAACAACACTATATCCCTTTTTTAGACAGTAAATGATACCATCGAGGCTCTTACTGATGTTCTCAAATTGTTCTTCAATTGTACCCTGTTGTTCCTCTCTGATTAAGGCGTTTCCACCTAATGCAATTACGACAACCTTATATCTTTCCATAATAACTTTTTGTCTTTTATTTGGAAGCTAGTCTTTATGCGGATTAATGCAGTAGGAACTAAATAATCTTTTGATAAACATTGTACCAAAATTTCCACGAGGTAGAATAAATTTTAAAATCAGTTTTTTCTTTCCTATATAGATTTCATCGTCAGAATGTTCAATTGAAAGGGATTCTGGGATTACAACGGTCTTTCTTTCCACACCTTTAAAAAAGGCTTGTCTGATTTTTCTTATATTAAACATAGGTGATTTCAATTCGTTTTCCTGTAATACTTCTGAATATAGATTTTCTGTAAAAGCATCAGGCATTTTGATATTAGACGCCGGCAAAGGGATGGATAGGTTGTTAAGATACGCCTTTTTTGCATCATCTAAATGTGTGTAGAATATATAGTTGTTTTCCGCAATTCCTTTATAAATTTTAGAGGTATTGTTATATAAAGATTGTATGATTTTTCTTAAAACTTCATTCCAGAGATATGATTGATACGCAGAAAAGAATATTACCATTTCTTCGCGAGAAATCTTTTGAAGGACAGGTACAAATTCATCCTGATTTTTCTTTAGAAATTCAAAAGACTCTTTTTCAAATCTGCTTGAGGCAGATTCAAGGCATTTGTGCCAGTTACCCCAGTTTTCGTAAACAAACTTTTTGTGATCCTTTTCCTGTTTACTGTCTTCGCGATGTATGCGTGAAAAGTATAACTTTAGTGCGCCATTATAATGTTTTCTCAATATTTTTTCAGCAATAAAGCCCTGCCGCGCATCAAAGCTACCGAATCTTTGATCGTCAAAATAATTCGGATAGCCCTCTTTTTTTATAATATCAATCTCATGTAATGCTGATTTTAAATCATTTTCTGTAAGGTTTCTGATTGTAATACAGAATTTGTTGCCCTCTATAAGATCCGGTCCCATAGGTCTGTCTGTAAGACCTACAAAAGTAAGTGAATAATTTTCTTCGCCAATTTTTTCGGAGTATCTCTTTTTAAAAGATGATAGGGGATACTTTGGGGAAATCTGTTTGTCGCCTTGCAATGCAATTGTTATGTACTGCGAAGTAAGTGCATATTTATCTTTTCTGCTGCCATAAGATAGATTTGAGTACAGTATGTTTAATTTTTTGGAAATCCTTTTTAGAACATCAAGGGTATTCCAACCCCTCTTTTCAAGTAAAAACACACAGTAATCTCCGTTCTCTTCAGTCTGGATATTTGCTATCTCTTCAACAACAAAGTCTTCAGGTTTTACCTTTAGTTTTATCATTAATGTGAATTTGTATATTTTTAAATAAACTACAGCTGTATGCTTCCATTTGTGTTAGCAAATTCTATCAGGAGTATTATACTAGGGTTTATGTTTATTGATGTTAACTTGAATATGAATTAAGTAGTGGGTGATAGATTATTTGTGATCCAGATATTAACATACACACAAAACTTCATTTATTGATTAGGGTCTTTTAATATAATTTTCAGGGTATGTTATATTGCTTAATTTTATTTTTTAATAAATTTTTTATTATTAGAATCAACCATGTTGACAATACAAATGGCGAAGTTAATGTCATTATGCTCAGATTAATCATGCCATAAATTATGAAAATTGAGATAATAATAGATATTAATGCTGTTTTAATATTATACCAGTTTTTATTTGAGAATACTATTCCACAAAGCACCCCATTAAAACCAAATAATCCCATATTTAACATGTTTATTGGGAATGAAAGTGCAAAACCAATAGCTATTCCAGTCACTGAGCCAACTACTGCATACAACGTTGAGATTCTTGAATAAACCATCAATCCGATAAGAAAGATAATACCGGTGATTACGTTTTCCTGGAACATAACCTGTCCGATGCCATTAAAAAAAGCAGGTATAATCTCCAAGTTTTCAGCAGTTGGGGTCTGTATTGTTTTTAATGGAATGATGTGAAATTTTAATATTATAACTAGTAGAATCCATGTTGAAATTATGAATGGCGCAGTATAAGCAGGTAATCTTGTTTTTCTAATTGAGCGCATAATTATCGTTGATAAGGTAGCACCAACGATTACAGCGATTATGGACGGTACATTAAATTCAAAGAAATATATTATGCCCAGCCCAACAAGCGTACTATTATAACCATAAAGGCCATTGTCAATATCATTCTTGTTGTATTTTAGTAACATAGCGGTGAAGGTACCTGTTAGGACACCTATAATAGCTCCTATCCCCATAAGCCAAGAATTATAAAAAATTCCAATTAAAAATAAAATGCCGGTTATAACATTATTCACTAACATTATCTGGCTAATGCCTCGAAGTATGATTTCAATAAACTTTTTAGGGCTCATAAATGTTTTTTTGCTTAAAAAATAATGAAAGTCGCATGTGATTATTAATTTTAATTTGTTCTTTTTATGGTCTTTTACTGACATTCACGTGTACAGGACAAAGATTTTGAGTTAAAATGTTACAGGAATTGCATTGTATTCTTCAATATATTTTCTGAAAATTTTATAATAATTAATACTTCAGTGTGTATAAATTCCAACCAGAATTTTTATATGTATAATTTGTGTGATAAAAGACGCTAGTTTAAGATTGTAGCGGTAATGCCCATTATGAGAAACTAATATTTAATGTAAAAGAGTTGTTATAGAAATTTTAACACTTAAATATTGTTTGACTTGTAAAATAAATTTTATTAAATTACTTTTTATTTAATTTCGTCAGGGTTTAAAAGTGGAAGAACTGAGAATATCTTGGTTAATTGGGCAGTTAAAATAGAAGAACTTACAAAAGTTTATAGGGATTTCTGGAGACGCAAAAGCATACCAGCCTTAACGGACCTTAATTTAAGTATTGAATGTGGAGAAGTATTCGGACTACTCGGCCCTAATGGTTCAGGTAAAACAACTACTATTAAATTAATGCTTGGTATTTTATTCCCCACAAGCGGTAGGTCCTGGTTGTTGGGTTATCCTTCTAGTGATTTAAAGATTAAGAGCAAAATAGGTTTTTTACCTGAAGAATCTTATTTATATAAATTCCTGAACGCTGAAGAAATTTTAGATTTTTATGGAAAGCTCTTTTACATTACTAAGAAAGAAAGAAAATATCGGATTGATAAACTTATCCATCAGGTGGGATTGACGTCTTATCGGAAACGCCCCCTGGGTCAATACTCAAAAGGTATGTTGCGCAGAATAGGACTGGCACAGGCTATCATAAATGATCCAGAATTGATTATATTAGATGAACCTACGAGCGGCTTGGATCCGGTTGGTAGCCGTGAAATAAAAGACCTTATCATTGAATTTAAAAAGCAGGGTAAAACTGTTGTCTTGTGCACCCACTTATTAGCCGATGTACAGGACATTTGCGATCGGATTGCGATCCTTGATAAAGGTATATTGCAGATAGTTGGTACGGTTAAAGACCTGCTTTCTAAGAAGGATGTTATAGAGTTTATTGTGAGAAATCTTTCCGAAGATAATATTCCGGTAGTAGAGACTTTTATTAAAAGTAAAAATGGCGATGTGCTATCAGTAAGCCATCCATTTTCCACTTTGGAAGAGTTGTTTATTAATATTATAAAACGTCGCTAGTTTATTATTTTTGCTTATTTCAAAAGATGATTTTAACTATTACTTATCATACCTTTTGCGAGGCGTTTCGGAAAAAGATATTACATATATTGGTTGGTTTGGGTGTTTTCATTATATCTCTGTCGCCGTTTTTCCCGACAATGGACGAGCCTGATGCCCATGTCAAAATTGTACTGGTAGTCTTCTTCCAAGTTGTAATACTTCTTTGTATATCAGGAATAATTTTTCTTGCGGCGAGTTCTTTACCAGGTGAAATAGAAGATAAGACAATCCTTGGTATTTTGTCAAAACCTGTCTCCAGGATAAAAATTATTATGGGTAAGGTGGCGGGGTTTGCAATGTTATCAGCGCTTGTTTTGGTGTTCCTGAGTTTAATGAATTTAATTATTGTCTATTGGATTGCATCGGGATTACCAGATGAATACAGGGGTATATTAAAGGCAAGGAATTTATATAAATCGTCGCAGTTCCATGTTCAAGGTAAAGTGAATCATGCGAGTAGAGAGATTTTATGGATTGAGGGTGGAAGAGTAGCAGTTGCACACTGGAGTTTTTCTGATTTATATAACAAATCAGATAAGAGGCGTTCATATGAATTGGAATTGGATTTAAAAGTAGACAGCAGTAAGGACATTGTAGAAAATGTTCCGCTTGTTGTAAGAGTTGAGGATGTTTTTTCAGGAGAATCAAAGATTGAAATAATATCATTAAAGATAGATGAGTTATTAACTTTAAAGTTAAATTCAGGATTTATTCAAAAGAGTGGGAATATAAATGTATCTGTTTTTCCATTATCCAGGACTGATTATATTGGCGTAAGTCAAAATGATGCCAAGGTATACTCTGTATATGGAGGGTTTTTATCAAATTATGTAAAAGCCATTTTTATAACTTTTTTGAAGTTTTTGTTAATAATATTTATATCAGTGATGGGATCAACGTATCTTTCTGCCCCTGTTAGTATTGCTACTTCTATGATTGTCTTTTTGAGTGGACATGTTCTCGATTATGTTAAAGATTTTTCGATATTAATCCAGAGATATGATATACATAAATATAATTTACCAACTGTTATTAAAGAACCGAATATTCTTTTAGTTTATTTTGATTACATTATCAGAAAACCCCTGGAATGGCTTACAGTTATTTTGCCTGATTTTAAGAGATTCGATAGTTTAAACTTCTTATTGAATGGAATTAATGTCCCTTTAGAAATTATCATAGTTTCTTTAAGATATACGGCGATATATGCGGTTATTTGCCTGTTTATTTCTTATTTGGTGTTTAGAAAGAGAGAAATATTTTAAATACTCTTAATGTCACGCAAAGGAGTCCTCTTACTATTAGTTTGCATAGTTTTTTTTGTTAATATTTGTGTTTTTCCGCTTCGTAATGTAACTGTAAATAATGTCTCTCATTATGATCCGACGGAAAATATCCCATTGCTTTTATTGGGAAGCCTTAGAGGGTTGGCTGTAGATTTTCTATGGGCAAGGGCAATTGTCAGGCATGAAGAGAAGAAATATTACGAATTATTGGCGATAAATAATCTTATATCTAAATTACAGCCTAATTTTCCTGCTGTGTGGATTTTTCAGGCATGGAATATGGCTTATAATATTGCGTATGAGTGGGATTCCCCACAAAACAAATGGAAATGGATTCGTACCGGATTGGGTTTCGCAAAGAAGGGCACTTTAAAAAATCCAAAAAGTGGCGATCTTTTCTTTGAGCTAGGATATATGTATTTGCATTTATTTGATCATCGTGTCTTTAAGTATGCAGAATATTACAGGGAGCAATTAAAAAAGGATGAAGGAGAGGATAATTTTGTGGCGTCGCTTTATTGGATAAGAAGGGCTCTCTTGAATTCACCTAAAATACATAATGTCACAGCAATAGAAAGGACTGTATGCCATGTCTTGATGTATGCATCAATATGTGCAGAAAACGAAGGGGATTTAAGTAAGTCTATTGAATATACTGAATCTGCATTGAAGGAATGGAAGAGCTATCAGATGAAACATCCGGAAGAGACAACGATTGATGTACTGGGATTTATTACTAATCTTGAAAGAAGGAAAGAATTTTTACAAAATTTATTAAAAAGTAGAAAGGAGAGAGATTGGGATAAATGAATATATTCTTACACAAGTTTAGACATATTTTAAAAAATAATCGCGTTAGCATTGTTATGATACTTTTAATGCTAACAACCCTGATATTTGGAGTTACAAGATCGGGATTATTTTCTCAAAGCGTTCAGGCACAAACTGAAACAAAAACAGCTGGAGAAAAACCTGTTTTTGATATCGGGGAGTCGACTCAAAAAGACAGACCTCTTTTTGAACTGGAAGCTCCTGTGCATAAGGCAGCGGCAGATACATCACACTCAATACCTAAATTATGGTGGATTGCGCCGATTGGTGCACTGTTTGCCCTTTTTTATGCGCGAAAGTTCTACAAAGAAGTCATGAAGGCGCCAGAGGGGAACGAAAAAATGATTTCGATTGCCAGCCATGTCAGAGAAGGCGCTTATGCCTACCTGAGGCAGCAATATAAGGTAGTAGGTATATTTTTTATTGGCGCATTTCTTGTCCTTCTCTTAATTTCCTTTGGATTGCACTCCCAATCAAAGGTAGTGCCTTTTGCATTCTTAACCAGCGGCTTTCTGTCAGGTCTTGCAGGTTTCCTTGGTATGAAGACAGCCACTAGCGCCAGTTCGAGGACGGCTGAAGGCGCAAGGAAATCTCTGAACCAGGGACTTCAAGTTGCATTTAGAAGCGGCGCCGTAATGGGGCTGATAGTCGTGGGTATGGGGCTTCTGGAC
>MHYY01000122.1 GCA_001830285.1 Planctomycetes bacterium RIFCSPLOWO2_12_38_17
AAACAAGGAAATCAAGGTACATTTATTTCGCAGTCGCAAGCATCGCATGTGTGATTACGATAAAAGAGACATATATAATCACATTTGCAGTTTTTGCACTGTCTTTGATTATTGCGTATTGTTTTGAAGTAGGATTCTCTCCTAAAGGTACACGGTATGCAAGATTTAAAAACATCTTTACCACATTTGCAAGCGAATGCAAAAGACACAAATATGCTGTTGGCATAAGCGTGGGGATGTTCTTTCTAATCAATTTCCTGTTTTATTCTTCTTTCTTTACTTATTATGAGGGTGTAAATGGGATATTGAGGACTTTAAAGATATGGTCAAAGACCGGGATGAATATCAGCGGACACGCCAAGCCGTTTATTTATTATTTTAAGGCGATGTACAGGTATGAGATGCCCGTGCTTGTGCTGGGGATTGCTGGATTTTTTTACGCATTCAGGCAGAGAAATAAATTTACCATCTTCATGGCGTTCTGGACAATCCTCATCTACCTCATATATTCCCTTGTTCGTTACAAAACACCGTGGTTGATAATCAACATATTACTTCCTCTTTCTATTATGGGGGGTATTTTTATAAATGGGATATATAGGGTTATAAAGAAAAGATGGCATTATGCCGTCTTTTACCCAATATACGTATGTGTTATTGGGTTTTTATGTTACCATGCAATTAAACTGAATTTTATAAATTATGATGACGAGCGATGTCAGCTTGTTTATGTTCAGACCAAGCGTGATATTTATAATTTATTGGATAGATTGAAATCTTTATCAGATGTAGGTGGAAAGGACCTGGATATCAATATAGTCTCAAAAGAATACTGGCCCCTGCCATGGTATTTCAGGGAATACAAAAATGCACATTTCTGGGGGAAGATGATTGATAACCCCAATGCGCCTGTCATTATAGTGGACAAGAGCGGTGAGGATGATTTAAAGAAAAAAATGAAGGGAGATTATAAAAAGGAAAGATTTATTCTGCGCCCGGGTGTATGGCTTAATGTCTATATGCAAAAAGGACTGTATGAGGGTGTTTTTGGTAAGGAGTCAACATCAAAAACAAGTGCCCAGCCGATGGCAAAGGTGACAAGTGATGAACTTGAACCGGCTCTGGTAGGGAGTTTCTTTAATAATGTTGAATGTGCGGGAAAACCTTTTTTAACAAAGGTAGAAAATGGGTTGATTTCTTTTACATATAACGACGAGACCAAAAAACCATACAGGTCTCCATTCGGTATTAAATGGGAAGGATATTTGTCAATTACACAGAAGGGTATGTATAAATTTGCCACAAAGTCTGACGATGGTTCTTTTGTTTATATTGACGGGAACATGGTTGTTGACAACGGCGACCTACATGCAATGAGATATATATCAGGCGTTGTATTTCTTGATGAGGGGTTTCATCATGTCCGTGTGGAGTATTTTGATGCAGGAGGCGGGGCGATTATGGAGTTCTTATGGACGCCGCCGGGTGGGAGTGAAACGCTTGTTCCAGCAAATGTCTTATTTCGTAAAAGGGAAAGCAGCAGTCAAAAGTAAAATGTTATATGTGAATACTGTTTGACAGAATAGCCGCACTCTTACGGACTGTCCTGAGTTAATAGAAGGACTACGTATTTTACGCAGGTTGAAACCTATATGCCTGTGCGTTGCACGCAGACAGGCGGCTATATTATAATATTTACTTGTGTTTGGCATTTACTATAATTAGTTGCATCATTTTCTTAAAATTGGCAACTTATTTATAACATCCCTTAAAATCTTTAATCTTGATATTCATCAGGTCTTTAAACATCTGGATGGAGTGTTTTACTGGGCTGACCTTGCTAAGTGCGGAATTTCTCCATTTTATAGGGATTTCCTTTATCTTATAGTTGAATTTCTTCGATAAATAAAGGGCTTCGACATCAAATGAGAATCCATCTATCTTACACTTACTGAAGACCTTTTTAACAACCTCCTTCTTAAATCCCTTAAAACCGCACTGTGTGTCTATGATGCCTCTTAAAAGGAGCATGTTTACTATGAAGTTAAAGGTTTTTCCCATTATTTCCCTGTACCACGGTTGGTGGATGATAATGTCCGAGTCGGGCAGGCTCCTTGAGCCAATGATTACGTCATGGCTGTTTATGAGATATGGCAGACATTTTTCTAATTCTTCTATGGGCGTGGAGAGGTCTGCATCGGTGAAAAAGACATATTCACCTTTTGCAGACAGCATACCATTTCTAACGGTATAACCTTTGCCCCTGTTTTGTCCGTTTGTCAGGACAACGATATGTCCATTGGAATTTGCAAAGTCTCTGGCTATCTGTAAGGTGTTGTCTGTAGAGCCGTCGTCTACCACAATAACTTCATAGGGGTAATTTTGTCTTGATAAATATTTGCAAATCTGATCGAGGGTGGGCAGCAGTCTTTTTTCTTCATTATAAGCAGGTATTATTATTGAGAGAAAACAGTCTTCCATTTTTCGTCAGAACCTCATGTCGTTCACACTGAGGATTGCCGTTAACATTGAAATTACGATTACACCAATGACTGCACCCATAAGTAAAATGAGTACGGGTTCTACCATTGTAACGAGCCTTTTTGTTTTTTGCTCAATATCAGTATCAAAATTATCAGCAACTTTAAGGAGCATCTTGTCTAAATTTCCAGTCTCTTCCCCCACCTTTAACAAATGAACTGCTATTTCTGGCAGAAACCCCATCTGCGCAAGCGACACTGTAAGTCCCGCGCCTTCTTTTACATTTGCCTTTACAGTAATAAGGATATTTGCGAGATGTTGATTGGACAGCACGTCTTTTACAATATCCATTGATTTGAGTAATGGTACACCGTTTTCCAGTAGTGTGCCAAGGGTTCGGGCAAATCTGGATATTTGTATTTTCCATAAAAGATTACCAACTACAGGTAGTTTTAACTTCCTCTGATCAATTTTTATTGATGTTTTTTTATCTTTTCTTGCCCTTTTATATAAAAAGAATGTAGCAAAGGCGGCGATAAACATTATCCAGCCGTATTTAATAGAGTACTGACTTACGCCCATTAACACGGATGTTGTAAATGGCAGTGAGATTCCCATTCCCTCGAAGATCTGAGAAAATTTTGGGATTACGTAAACAATCAGGGCTCCCACCGACATTACACCGGTACTGCTCAGCAACAGTGGATAAATCATTGCTGAGATAATTTCGCCTCTTATTTTCTGTAATTTTTCCTGAAACATACCCAGTCTTTTTAATACTTGAGGTAATACACCACCCTCTTCTCCAGCGCGTACCATGTTAATATAAACGCTGGAAAACAATTTCACATGGCTGTTGAGCGCTTCCGCAAGAGACTTTCCAGACTTAATTCCGTTTAGTAAATTTTCTACAATAGGTCTAATTTTAATATCATGACTGGATAATAGAATTGCAAGGCTTTTGTCTATTGGGATGCCTCCTTCAAGCAATGTCGCCAGTTCCTGAGTGAAAGGTAAGATGGCTTTTTTATTTGCGCGTCCGCTGAGAAATCCGAACTTTTTATCTTTTGTTGTTTGTTGGACACTTAAAATAACGTGCCCTGTCTTTCTCAGTTCGGTGATTAACTCTATTTTAGTGGGAGCCTCTTTTTCACCCTCTATAATACCGCTGGATGTTGAAAGTAGTTTATATTTGAATGTGCTCATAAACGATTATTTTTTAATATTAGACCTCATTGCAATAATTTGTTCTTCTCCGTACCAGTCGAGTATTATCTGGTCTGGTTCTATATTTTTTACCTTGTATCCAACAACGTCTTCGCCCTCTTCAATGAATATAAATTGACTCTTATTTTTTGATGTATCTGGATTTTCTATTAATGCTTTTTTGATGCCTCCGATAATCATTATACCCCTTAGGTTAATTTTCTTTGGCGGTTCTTTAGGTTTTTGTTCGTCCGCAGGTTTTGGTGGTGGCGGTTCTTCTTTGGCAGTTTTTGTTTCAGCAGAGGTTTGTGGGACCCATGCTGTTCGTGCAGGTGAAAACGGGTTACTTGAGAGTATTGATTCATATTGATCTATTGACTTCGCATCTTTTGCAAGCGGAGTTAATAGATTCTTATTTATTGAAATATTTTCTACATATTTCTCCTTCTTTACAGTGCTTTCAGGCGGGAAATAGATTAATAGAACACAAATAATTGCAAGCGCAGATGTGCATATTAGCAAAACAAGGTTTATTATTGGCAAATAGTGTTTCCATTGTTTTAACTTCTTACTAAAGAAGTTCGTAACATGCTGTAAAGATTTTAAATTAATATTTGCTGATTTCATATGTTTACGTTTTCTTTTCTATTGATGCAATGGCTGTAAGGGTGGAAGAAACTGTAGCCCCTTTTATAACATTTAAACCAGATGTCTTGATTTTCAGGTTATCTATAAAAAGAAATTTATCACTATTGTATTCAATATCATATAAGAAATTCTGTAATTTTTGTGAACTATTTATGTCGTTTATCTCAATACTAATTGACAGGGCAATTAAATAAGGTTGTTTGTTGATTATTTCTTTCTTTGAAGCAGTGCTTCTGGAAACGACCAGACCGTTTTTTGTGGCTATATTATTTATCATTTCCTGTAATTTTGCTGATGCAAGGTCTTCGGTTTCTTCTGATATAAATTTTTCCTGCATTTTCGTATAATATTGTTTAAGTTCATTTATTTTTGCCTCATATTGTTTCTTATTATTAATATATGAATAATATTTTTTTAATAGTTTTTTTTGGGTTTCTAACCGTTCTTTTGTTTCATTTGTTGATTTTAAAAATGGCGTGACGATAACTTTATCTATGCTTAAATAAAACATGACGATTAAGGCAATAACCAATAAGGCTTTTTCTCTTGCCTTCATTTTTTTGAATTTTTCCAGATATTTCGCCATATTTATTGTTTTCCTACATTTCCTTTGATTCTGAATTTGTCCTTGCCACTCTGTGTTTTTGTAACTGGAGAAGTAAGACCGACACCAGAAAATAGTTGTGAGTTTTCCAGGACGGGTACTAAATTGGTAGATGATATTGCGTCACCTTCTATTTCAAAGGTGTTACTCGCAATGTAAGTGGACTTTATCCATGCATCGCCTGGCAGCGTCTTTGCGAATTCCAGAATTATGTCAATTCTGGGCATATATTCTCTTCTTACTTCATTAACGTTGGAAATCGTTTCCTCAAGTATTGTTATTCGCTCCTGGATTTTTTCAACGTTTGATACATCTTTTTTATTTGTTTTAATTTGTGTGTTTAATTTTTTTAATATTGCCAGATTGTTTATATTCTGTATGTAAGGTATAAGAAATGAGAAAAATATCAGGAAACTTATAAAAAAGCACATTGTGGTAATTTGAGGATTCAGCCTTTTCTTGTGATGTCTAACAAGACTTAGGTTACATGAATAGTTTGACAGCCCATATAGGCCGGCGCCGTATGACTCAGAGGTTTCGTCTAATAATTGTGAAGGAATTGAACATTCGTGTGGTAGGATGTTATTGTCGAGGTTTGATAATAATATTTCTGCCGGTGGGTTTGTTTTAATTTTGCTGTTTAATTCGTCTTCTGTTTTTATTATCGAAGACAAAACCAGGTTGTTCTTTTCAAATAAGTTGTAACTGTAATTCTTTAGGTTTTTGCTAATCAGTGCAACAATACCTTCCTTTTCTTCGACAATAGGGAGAAAGGCAAAAGGTGAAATGATAACCCTTGACGGTATGATTTCTAACACCTGCAGTCTTGATAAAACATTATCCAATTCAGTCTTTTTAACGGCTACTATAATGACCTTAGTTTCATGTGTGTTATACGATATTGTTTGAATATCGAAATATACATCTTCATTGCTGAAAGGAATAAAGCTATCCAGTTGGTATGTGAGTGCTTCTTTTAATTCTTTTAAATTTGAATACGGACAGTCTATTTCTCTGATAATAGCAAGTTCTCTTGGAACTGAAAGTATAATTTCATCAATAGATTTTTTTTGAGGTAATGATGGATGTAATTGTTGGGCGTCCTTAATCATGAAATCCTTTACTTTGATTGTCTCATGGGAGTATTTTACAAGTATTTTACAAAGGGTAGTTATTATGAGGTCATTTCCAATAATGGACAAACCCATAGCTCTTTGAGTAAAAATGCCAGAGAAAGGTATTTTCATATAAAATATTTTAAATATTATTCTGGATAAACTGCAATTATGCTACAAGAATCGGCGCCTTTTTGAACTATTAATTTATAAGAATTTTTAACTTTATCGAAGGTAGAAATTGAATTAATTGTTACAAAATTTGAATTATCAATTGTCAGTAGATTCATAGTCTTGTGTAATTCTTCACCAATAATACCATAAGGACCAAATATTTCTTCTAAGTCTGCAACGCTTTTAATTTTCCCCTTTTTCTTCTTGTATTCAATAATTGCTTCTGCAATATCCGGGGTTATTATTGGTACATAAAGAAGTACTTCTTTATGCGCAAGATTAACATTAATTTTGCCTGAGCCATAAATTGTCAGATATTCGCGAAGCAATTCGAAGATATCTGGTGTAACTCCTCTGATTAAAGTTAATTCTTCTATTGTTTCAAAAGGTCCATTTTTTGGTTCGTATGGTTCGGGCAGGGTAGCGTAAAAATCTTTTTCTGCACCATTGACATGGTGCAAGTCATCTTCATCAAACCAGTCTAGTATGGAATCTGTTATTATTTCAGCCGTATACTCTTTAATCTTAAACGAAATAAGGAATTTAATAAAATTAGCTCTCGTTTCATCCGTTATTTTATTTATATTTATTTTAGCGCTTTCATCGCTGATGAATACAAGGCAATCTCTATCGCCTATCTGGACATTGTAGGGTTTATTACTGGGTGTCCATGTACCGCCTATAGTTCTTCTGGCATATTTGTCTTTTTGTCTAGTTGTCTTTTTGTATCTGCCGCTTTTTGTTTCTTTTCCCTGGGTTTGTTGTTTTTTAGGCTGTACCATCATTTGTGTGGCATAAACGCATGCCCCACGTGCGGCATATATGTTTTTTATGCGCTCGCTGGAAGTAATTTCTGTTTTTATAGCAATACTAGTATTGCGCGTTAAACTTAAGGCGACAAACCCAAAAATTACTATTGCCCATAGGCTAAAAATGAGTACGTAGCCATGACAGGAGACACCAACTCTTGTTCCTTCCCATTTTTTGATACAGTAAATTTTATAGCTCTTGGGGTTTTCCCGTCCAGTTCCTCTTTCCATTTTAGATTAGTACCTTCTATAACATCGGTATTTAAT
>MHYY01000123.1 GCA_001830285.1 Planctomycetes bacterium RIFCSPLOWO2_12_38_17
AAATTATCTCTTGATGATGATAACAGGGATATTACTCCGTTGTTGGATACAATTCTCTGCTATGTTCCCAAACCAGACGGCGATTCTGATGCACCTTTGCAGATACAGATATCATCACTGGATTACAATGAT
The DNA here is from genome assembly GCA_001830285.1 of Planctomycetes bacterium RIFCSPLOWO2_12_38_17. GTDB lineage: Bacteria > Planctomycetota > Brocadiia > Brocadiales > Brocadiaceae > PLOWO2-12-38-17. The sequence goes on from MHYY01000123.1 coordinate 133, forward strand.
TATGTAGGTCGAATTGGCATCGGTAGGGTCTATACGGGCACTGTTAATGCAGGTCAGCAAATCGTCAGGATTGATAAAAGTGGCAATCATACAACACAGAAAGTTGTTGAGGTGTTTACGTTTATCGGTCTTGGCAGGCAGAGCGTGAAATCAGCATGTGCTGGTGATATTGTTGCCATAACAGGGATCGAAGAAATAGATATTAGTGACACTATTGCCTCTGTTGAAAATCCTCAGATAGTACCAAGGATTAACATTGACGAACCTACAATTTCAATGATATTTTCAGTTAACAATTCGCCTTTCAGCAGTCAGGACGGTAAATATGTTACAAGCCGAAACCTGAGGGAGAGACTTTACAGGGAACTTAGATCGAATGTAGCCCTTAAGGTTGAAGATACGGAGACTCCTGATGCACTTCGTATTTCGGGTAGAGGTCTTTTACATCTATCAATATTGATTGAAAATATGCGTCGTGAAGGGTACGAACTTCAAGTTTCAAAGCCGAAGGTGATCTTTAAGGAATTAAATGGCTTAAAGGCAGAACCTGTAGAATATGTTGTAATTGACGTTCCGAAAGAATTTGAGGGACAAGTTATCTCGTTATTAGGCGCACGTAAGGGAGAAATGCTCAGTATGGACTCCGATAAGGATATTACTCATTTTGAATTCAAGATGCCGTCCCGCGGTTTAATTGGTATGAGGAATAGAATCCTGAGTTCTACACGGGGAGAGGCAGTGATGTACCACAGTTTTTATGATTACGAACCATTCAAAGGTGATATTACTCATCGTATACAAGGTGTGTTAATTTCTATGGCTACCGGAGAGGTAACCGCTTATGCATTAGAAGCGTTACAAGATAGGGGTATAATGTTTGTAAAACCAGGTGATAGGGTCTATGAAGGTATGATTGTAGGTGAACATTGTGAGCAAAATGATATAAGTGTGAATGTTATCAGGGCGAAAAAGGCCACGAATATCCGTTGTGCAAATGCAGAGAAAGGAATTAAACTCCAGCCGCCCAGAGAATTTTCCCTGGAATTGGCGCTTGAATATATTGAAGATGATGAGTTAGTTGAAATTACTCCGGGGACGTTTCGTTTGAGAAAGAAACTTCTTACAGAAAATGAGCGAAAGATTATGCGTAGGAGGCAGAATCTGGAACCGATTGGAGTATCTAAATAAATCTGTTGTTGAGTTAAAGGAAATAAAAAAGCAGGCCGCAATGCCTGCTTTTTTATTTTTTGTATATTTACTAGAATTATTATTTATTTACTGCGCTTTTGAAATCTTGCCCCGGTGTAAATTTTACTGTTTTACTTGCTTTGATATTAATTATTGCACCTGTTTGTGGATTTCTCCCCTTTCGTGCCTTTCTTGCCCTTACTGAGAAAGTGCCGAACCCAATTAAACGGACTTCCTTGCTCTTTTTAACACCACTTTTAACACCATCCAGAACGGCGTTTACAGCTCTTTCACCACATGCCTTCGATACTGCACATGCCTTTGCCACTAATTCAACTAATTCCTGCTTATTCATCTACAACCCTCCTTTCAAAAAATGGTTTAATGTTGTAAGTGTACGATAAGTCTATATATATTAATTTCAGACCTAGGATACATAAAAAGAATATATGAATCAAGTAATTTCTTGATATTTTAAGCAAGATTGAAAATTGTTTTATAAACTTTAAAATCTGTTCAACATGGTAATGGATATTTATTAACATCTTTTAATTCTACAAAATTATAATGTTTTTGTAAATGTTTGATTTCTTTTACCGTTTGTACCGCCGTAAAGAACAGACCTTTTAAATTCCCTTTCTAGCGCCTTACCTACGATTATTAACGCAGATTTATTAATGGATTCTTGTCTGACGTTCTTGACTACATTCGATAATTTAGTGCATAAAATTTTCTGGTCAGGCCAAGTTGCCTTGTAAACAACGGCGACAGGGCAATCTTCTCCATAATGAGGCAGTAATATCTTTGTGATTTCATCAATCTTTTCAATACTAAGGAAAATACAGAGTGTGGGTGTTGATTTCGCTAATATACTTAAATGTTCTTTTTCAGGAATCGGGGTGTTGCCTTCCATTCTTGTTATTACAATTGTTTGTGTTATGCCTGGTAAAGTTAATTCCTGTTTTAGAACAGATGCGGCTGCGACAAAGGAGCTGACACCAGGAATGACTTCGTATGGTATGTCCAGCTTGTCGAGTATATGCATTTGTTCTTGTATAGCACCATAAATTGATGGGTCTCCTGAATGGATGCGGGCAACATCCATATCCTTGTTCTTCGCTTCTTCGTATATCGTTGCCATTTCCTCCAGTTTCATACCTGAAGAATCGTATACCTTAGCATGTGGAGGTAGGAATTTAAGTAATTCAGTATTAACCAGTGATCCCGCGTATATGCAGTAGCCAGCGCGCTGAATAGCTTTTAATCCTTTAATTGTTATTAGTTCGATATCGCCAGGTCCTGCGCCTATAAAATATACCTTCATAATTTTAATTTCCATCCTTCCAATGGATGGCGTTAACTATTACCTTCTTAGATTCTTCTCCCATAATCTTAAATTGACTGTCCTTTATTAGATAAGTTGATGCCTCTTTACTGCTTGACCTTACAGTTACAATCCAGCATCCCCCGTCTCTGCTTACGGATTCAATCCGGCCCTTCTTTACTATAACGCTAATATTTAGCACAGACTCTCCCTCGGCGTCCGATATCTGTCGGACGTTCTCAACTGCAAATACACTGGGTAAGCCCGCCTTTAACCTAATTTCAGGTACATCATAATCGTAGTATTGTCCGTACAACGCAAATGGTGTACTACATAATAATATACTAAAATAAATAAACGTAAAGATTTTATTTTTCATTTGTATTACCCTCTAAATTTTTGACGATTAGAAACTCGCACCATTTTACACACATAAATTTTAGGTAGCAACCTTTTTTAGTTATTTCAATATATATTGACACTATTCATATTGTTGTTTATATTACTCTTAACATAAATAATTATATTTTACCTGATCACAACTTTCTTTATATTATTTAAATGACAAAGCGTGTAAATATTAAAAATATCTCTGTAGGCAAAGGATGCCCACTCGTCTTTATAGCTGGTCCATGTGTAATAGAATCCTATGAAAGTTGTCTTGAGCTGGCAGAGAAGTTGAAAATTATTTTTGAATCACAAAAAGTATCTTTTATTTTTAAAGCATCTTATGATAAGGCTAATCGTACTTCCGTTAGTTCATACAGAGGACCGGGTGTTAAGGAAGGTATGAAAATATTATCAGATATTAAAAAGCAGTTAGATATACCGGTACTTTCCGATGTCCATTGTAAGGAAGATATCCCGACTGTGGCAGGAATACTTGATGTCATTCAAATACCTGCTTTCTTGTGTCGTCAGACAGACCTTATACTATCAGCGGGGGAAACGGGGAAGCCAATTAATATTAAGAAAGGACAGTTTTTGGCACCGTGGGATATGAAAGCTGTAGTTGAAAAGATACAAAGTACAGGGAATGAGGATATTTTATTAACAGAACGCGGTACATGTTTTGGTTATAATAATCTTGTTAGTGATATGAGGTCATTAGTCATCATGCGTGAATTAGGTTACCCTGTCATTTATGATGCTACTCATAGTGTTCAATTGCCTGGTGGACAAGGAAACGCTTCTGGTGGAGAGAGAAACATGGTTGCTCCTCTTGCAAGGGCTGCTGTTGCTACAGGGTGTGATGGGGTATTTTTAGAAGTACACGAAACTCCTGAAAAGGCGCTCTCAGATGCATCAACTATTTTGCCTTTAAAAGACTTATCCGTTTTGCTTAAACAAGTGTTGGAAATTCATAAGGTTGTTCAGACAATATCGTAGTTGTTTGTATGTAAAAATTTTACAATGGCACATTCAATAAAAGCTGTGAGCGTAATTATAAATACTTTGGTCTTTGTATTACTTATGTAATAAGTAGACTAATAGCATAGTTAAAACTTATGTAATAATTCATAATAACTATTATAAAGAATTATAAAATAAATGAGAATTCACTTATGGGTGAATTAGGTGCATTCGGTAAAATTTTAATATTTTTTGGTATTGTAATGATTGTGGTAGGTGGGTTTTTCCTGATATGTAATAAAATACCTTTCCTGGGAAAGCTGCCAGGCGATATTGCAGTCCAAAATAAGAATTTTGGTTTTTATTTTCCTATTACTACCTGTATTGTTATTAGTATTATAATATCATTAATTATGTGGCTATTTGGCAAAAGATGATAATTTTCCTAATTTATATAATCTAAGTTAGAAAAATATCTATTAAAGTTACTCCCATTAAACCCAGGCTTATAATTCCGTTAATTGTGAAAAAGGCGGTATTAACTTTTGATAAGTCTTTTGGTTTTACAAGCGAGTGTTCATAAAATAACAATGCGCCTGTAATACATACCCCGATTTTATAAATAAGTCCAAGGTCTGTGTATACAGGTATTATGACCAAGACAAGAACCATTAAAAAATGTAAAATACCGGAAATAATTAGTGCCCCTTTAATACCAAATCTTTTAGGAATAGAATATAATCCTGTCTTCGTGTCAAATTCCATGTCTTGGCATGCATATATAATATCGAAACCACCTGTCCAGAGTATCACTGCGAGCGCCAGCACGAGGGGGGTAACTGATAAGGTTCCTTTTATTGCTATCCATGCACCTAGCGGAGAGAGTGCTAGTGCAAGTCCAAGCACAACATGTGAAAAATATGTAAAACGTTTTGTATAAGAGTATCCGAAGATAATCAGTATGGCTATTGGAGACATATAAAAGGCTAACTTATTAAGTAACCAAGCAAATGTAATAACGAGTATTACACTTAAAATAGTAAAAAGCCAGATATTCTTCTTTCCAATTTTATTTAGAAGTACAGCACGATAACTTGTGCGCGGGTTCAGCATATCGTAATTTCTATCAACAAGTCGGTTAAATGACATTGCAGCACCGCGTGCTGCGACAAGTGCAGCGATAATTAATAATAATTGTCTGATTTCTGGCATACCATTGGCGGCGAGAAAGGTACTCATGATAGCAAATGGCAGGGAAAATATTGTATGAGAAAATTTAATCAGGTTGAGTAAAGAATATACTTTTTCAAATTGGTGAAGTAAAGGCATCTTAAAATTTACATTTTAGAAGATATAGTAAGCAATTTAAAATTTATAAATAAACAAGAATTATATTGATATTGACTTTAATAATCAACGATTTAAAAGGTATACTACTATGGTGCCTGCCATAGTGGCAGAAATCGGTATTTATAAACATTAAAAATGTCAAAATGACAATAATTATGGAATCCATTAAAAATTAATAAAAATTTCAAAGCGGATTTTAATTCAGTTGTTATAGTTATCTAAATATCTAATTTACAAGGGAATACAATTCTATTATAAAATATTTAATTGAATAGGTGTTTTGATAAACTTGACTGACATATAAGTAAGTTCATAATTATTTATTTGGTATATAAATTGCTCGTATAAGTAATATTAGAGGTTAATTATGATGGCATTATATGATCCATATGTTGGGAAATATTCATTATTAATTACAGATGACGACAAATCATGTCGCGATAGTTTGAGGGACTTATTTGAACCCAAAGGCTATACGACTTATATTGCCAGTTGTGGCAGAGAAGCTGTACAAATAGCTAAAGAAGAAGAACTGCATTTACTGATATTGGATGCGAACCTCCCTGATTATAGTGGTCTTGAAACATTAAGGATTATCACGAGAGAAATTAGATTTTCCATTCCGAGTATTTTCATCTCGGGTGAAATAACCAAGGAGCTTCAGATAGATTTAATAAGCGCTAATGCGTATTCACTTATACCAAAGCCTATTAATGTGCATGTTATGAGGGACATGGTTGATCTGGTAATAGAAAAATATTACAGAAAATTTTAATTATGGTATTCAAGTTAAAAAAATTAGATGGACTAACTTTTGATTAGTTTTTTTCAAAGAAAGGAGTATTATTGGTTATGAATGTTAAGCCATTGGGTGAAAAGGTCTTAATAAAGAGACTAGAGGTGGAAGGTAAAACGGCCGGTGGTATTGTTTTGCCTGATACAGCAAAGGAAAAACCTAAAGAAGGTAAAATTGTTGCACTCGGAGATGGAAAACTACTAAAGAACGGAGAACGTACAAAGCTTCAGGTAAAGAAAGGCGATAGGGTGTTGTTTACTTCTTATGGTGGAACAGAAGTAAAGATTGATGGAGAGGAATATTTGCTGATGTCTGAAGATGAAATTTTAGCGGTGATTGAGTAATATATTAAGGAGAAGATAATGGCTGCAAAAAAGATTATATACGGATACGATGCAAGTGATGCCATAAGAAAAGGTGTAAAAAAACTGTCACGTGCCGTTAAGGTTACGTTAGGGCCAAAAGGCAGAAATGTTGTTATTGAAAAGAGTTTTGGTTCGCCAGTTGTAATTAATGACGGTGTTTCTGTGGCGAAGGAAATAGAGTTAGAAGACCCTTATGAAGATATGGGAGCTAAAATGGTAAGAGAGGCCGCATCAAAAACGAACGACATGGTTGGCGATGGTACATCTACGGCGACTCTCTTAGCAGAAGCTATATTTGAAGAAGGTTTGAAAAATATAACTGCCGGGGCTAATCCTGTTGATATAAAACACGGCATCGAAAAATCTGTTGATGCTTTAACAAATGAACTAACAACTATGGCGATCAAAATATCTGGCAAAAAGGAAATTACTCAAATTGCAACTATTGCAGCAAATAATGATAAAGAGATTGGAAATCAGATAGCAGATGCCATGGAAAAGGTAGGTAAAGACGGTGTCATAACTGTAGAGGAGGGGAAAAGCCTTAAAACTTCTGTGGATTTGGTGGAAGGAATGCAATTTGACAGAGGTTATTTATCTCCTTATTTTGTAACATCGCCGGAGACAATGGAAGTTGTATTCGAAGGTCCTTACATTTTGGCATATGAGAAAAAATTATCTACAATAAAAGAGTTTGTCCCATTCCTTGAAAAGATTGCAAAATCTGGAAAACCATTGCTAATTATCGCTGAGGATGCGGAGGGAGAGGCCCTTAGTACACTTGTAGTGAACAAGCTTCGCGGAACATTACAATGTGCTGCCGTCAAGGCGCCTGGTTTTGGAGACAGGCGTAAGGCAATGCTTGGAGATATAGCCGCAGTTACAAGTGCTAAGGCTATATTTGAAGATCTAGGCATACAACCTTCCAGTATTCAGCTATCTGATCTTGGGAGTGCAAAAAAAGTTGTCATTGACAAAGATAATACAACGATTATCGAAGGTTCCGGAGATCATAAAGAGATACAGGGCAGAGTCTCACAAATAAAGGCAGAAATAGATACAACTACATCTGATTATGATAAAGAAAAATTACAGGAGAGGCTTGCAAAACTGTCCGGTGGAATTGCGCGGATCAATGTTGGTGCCGCAACTGAAGTAGAGATGAAAGAAAGGAAGTCACGCGTCGAAGATGCTGTTCATGCAACAAGGGCGGCTGTTGAAGAAGGAATTCTACCTGGCGGCGGCGTTGCTCTATTAAGAGCATCTAAGGTATTGGATACGTTAAATACAAAAGGTGATGAGAAGATAGGTGTAAATATTGTAAGGAAAGCGATTGAAATGCCTATCAAGCAAATTACTGATAATGCAGGCATGGAAGGTGATGTTGTATTACAAAAAGTAAAAGAAGGTATTGGAAATTTTGGTTTTGATGCCTTTAGCGGAAATATACTGATATGGTTGAGTCTGGTATTATTGATGCTGCAAAGGTGGTAAAAACGGCATTACGAAATGGCGCAAGTATTGCGACTTTACTTCTAACAACAAATGCTGTGATTGGTGAAATTCCAGAAAAGGATGAAACATCTAAAACGGCTCCTTGTGGGCATAGACATTAAAATTAATATGAAATTCAATTAAAAAAGTTTTTAAGTTGTAATTTCCATATTGTAAAGTTTGTACTTATCAAGTTTTTGTAATTATTTCTACTTTAATTAACCCTTTATTCCTGTCTATTCTTAATCTTTTTAACAATAAAGAACAGGAATAAAGGGTTTTTGTATTTTATAATGACTATTTCCATGCGGTTTCATGTCATTGTCTATACTATAAGCTTTTCTTCCATACATAAGTAAACAGAAATGTGTTTGTTGTGTTTTGCGTATCCATGACATCATATTTTTGTAAACATAAGTTCTAATATTTTTAGGATATCTCGGCTTTCCGTCATAGCCCGTCAGGAATTCTTCATCCAGTATGTATAATATTCTATTCCGCTTAATCGTTCGTAAGTTGTGCTTTTTAGTGTCAAATCTTTTATAATTACCTAATATTTTTTATCAAAATAATTTGTAATATTTGAATAATTTTGTACTAGTCAAAAATAAGGTCAATACGAAATTGAATAACATAATTGAATATGTTATACTCTGGCAGAAAGATCCCCCTAAAAGATTATTTATGGATGTGTTATGGATGGGAAAAATTATATAAACGGGACATATGTAAATAGTGTCTCTGACACAAGATTTGAAAGTAGAAATCCCGCAAATATTGATGAAGTGTTGGGTACATTTCCGCTTTCTTCAGAAAAAGATGTAAATGATGCTGTTAGTGCTGCAAAGGGTGCGTTCTACAATTGGTGCAGATTATCTCGTATTAAACGTGGCGAGTATTTTGACGAGTTTGTTCAATTGATAAAGAAGGACAGAGAGGAATTATCACGATTAGTAACAAAAGAATGTGGAAAGGGTATTATTGAAGGGAGCGCAGATGTTATAGAGGGTATTCACATGGTACAGTATGTATTCGGTACTGTGAGGATGCCGCATGGTGATGTGATTGATTCTGAAATTCCTGAAAAAGATGCTTTCATGCGCAGGAAGCCAAAAGGGGTTGTCGCGGCTATTACACCTTGGAATTTTCCATTTGCTATTCCTTTATGGCTTATTTGTCCTTCTGTGGTTGAAGGGAATACTATAGTTCTCAAGCCTTCCAGAGAAACAGCATGTACAGCTAATAAAATTGCTGAATACGCACATAAAGTAGGATTCCCACCTGGTGTTATCAACGTGGTGCACGGTGGTTGTGGCGACATGCTGGTAAGGCATCCGGATATTCATGTGGTACTATTTGTTGGTTCAAATGACGTTGGTTCCGAAATTAAGAGAGTTGTTGCGGGATTCAATAACAAGATGTGTGCATGCGAAATGGGAGGGAAGAATGCAATAATTGTCCTTGACGATGCTAACCTGGATATTGCTGTAAATGCGGCTGTTATTAGTGCATTTAAAACTTCAGGTCAACGGTGTACTTCTGCAAGTCGTTTAATTGTGCATAAGAAAGTGCTTGATGAGTTTGAAAAGAAATTCGTTGAGACAACTAAAAGGGTGAAGATTGGTAACCCATTGGACAAAGATGTCTTTATGGGACCTGTAATTAATCAGGCTGCTGTCGAAAAAATTACACGATATAATGAATTAGCTAAAAAAGAGGGAGCGAAGGTATTGCTGGATGGTGGCAGATTAACAGGCGAGCAATATAAAAAGGGTTACTTTATGTCTCCATTTGTTTACCGCATGCAGAATAGCCCCAGAAGTCGGGTGCTACATGAAGAAGTATTTGGTCCGCATGTGGCAATTATCCCTGTAAAAGATATTGGCGAAGCCATAGAGGTGCATAATGATACAGAGTATGGCCTTAGTTGTGCGGTGATTACTGAAGATTATCGAAAGGCAAAAAGGATAAGGGATGATTGTGAATATGGCCTTGGATATGTAAATTTGCCTACAATTGGCGCTGAGGTACATTTGCCATTTGGTGGCGTGAAGAAAAGTGGTACAGGCCTGCCTTCTGCGAGTACATTGATTGATGTGGTAACACACCGTACGGCGTGGACAATCAATCATGCAATGGAAATAAAGATGGCACAGGGTTTGACTGTGAAGTTGTAATTTCAAAACAAGAAATAAACTATAGTAGACAGGGTGAATCCTTAAAAGTTAAGCACGTAATTGGTTGTCGGGCGGGATGGGTGTATTGTTTATTGCCTTTGTATTAAAACCTGATATACATGTGAAATGATATTTTAAAATGCCTCTCTACGTTAACTACGGTTTTATAAAGAGTGTATCAAGAGAATGGAGATGGATAATCGTTGCTATTTATACTCTTGCTATATATGCATTTTTACCTTTTGGAACAGCGTTCTGGGGATTTGTATTGGGACAATGGGGGAATATTATAAATTATCTTGGTTTGTTTTTTGTATGTGTATTGGGAGCTTATTTTCTAATTTATTTAATTTTTCAAAAACAGGTTAAAAAAGTTTCTGTATACATTTCTTTTTTTGTTATATCTATAAGCTGTCTTGCAGTAATGAAATATTTGTGTGTTGCTGGGGCTGAGAGATTTCACTTGTTGCTATATGGCATGTTAAGTGTCATTGTTTTCTGGGCTCTGAAACTCGATATAAAGAATAAAAGGGTTTATATTTATACTATTATCGTTGCGGTCTCGTTGGGTACTATTGATGAACTTATCCAGGGCATTTTACCAATGCGTGTCTTTGATCTGAGAGATATACTTATGAACTGGTTATCCA
>MHYY01000124.1 GCA_001830285.1 Planctomycetes bacterium RIFCSPLOWO2_12_38_17
GTCAACATTTACAATTGTAATGGAATTCCCCCCGCTTTCTTTTCTGCCAAACGTCATCTGTGCGATATTTATTTTTTTACTGCCAAGTATGCAGCCGATATTTCCAATTAAACCGGGCTTATCTTTCCCAAAGAGGATGAGTATGTGTTCATTCAGATTAGCCTCAACGCCAAATCCATTAATATTTACTATTCTTGGCTCGTTTTTTCCGAAGACTGTACCCGAAATTAATGTTTCACCTTTTGAGGTATTAATTTTTGCGGTAACCAAGCTTGTATAATCGCTAATTTCACTGCATGTTGTTACATTAATCTTAATACCGCGCTCTGTTAACAAGATAGGTGCACTGACCATATTTACGCCGTCTTCAAGGGAGGGCTTGAGTAGACCAACAATTAGACTGTCAGTAACAAGCCTAACATTTTTTTTGCAGATTTCACCTGTATAAATGACGTTTACTGCTTGAATGCCTCCACCAGCAAGCTGTATGAGTAAAGACCCCATTTTCTCTGCAAGGGTTATATATGGTTTCAGACTCGCGTATTCTTCAGGATTATACGGTGGAAGGTTGACCGCATTTCTAAATCCTTTTCCAGTTAGTGCGTCTGCCATTTGTTCTGCCGCTTCGATAGCAACGGCATATTGAGCTTCTTCAGTAGATGCGCCTAAATGGGGTGTAGCAATAATATTATCCAGTTCGAGCAATTTATTATCTACTGGCGGTTCCGTGTCAAATACATCGAGCGCAGCGCCAGCAACTCGGCCACTTTTTATAGCATTGTAAAGATCTTCTTCAGAAATAATGCCGCCTCTGGCGCAATTAATGATACGGACACCGTTTTTCATAATAGAAAATTCTTTTTGTGCTATAAGGTTTTTCGTCTCATTATTGAAGGGGACGTGAACTGTTATATAATCAGCCTGAGAAAGCAAGTCTTTTAAATGTTTTACCATATTTATTCCATATAGAGATGTAATCTCCGTTGAAATGAATGGGTCGTATCCAATTATCTTCATTTCCAAACCTATTGCACGTTTTGCAACCTGTCTTCCGACACGTCCCAGACCGATAATCCCGAGTGTTTTTCCAGCGATTTGGATACCTGTGAAATTTTTTCTTTCCCATTTGCCAGCCTTTACTGAGGCGCAAGCTTGTGGTATAAAGCGTGAAAGAGAGAATAATAATGCTACAGTATGTTCGGCTGTTGAAGTGATATTGCCTTCGGGTGTGTTCATTACAACGATGCCTTTTTTAGTGGCGGAAGAAATGTCAACATTGTCTACGCCAACACCTGCACGGCAGATTGCCTTTAGCTTGGCGGCTTTTTCCAGCAAAGGACCTGTAATCTTTGTGCCGCTGCGCAATATAATGCCATCGCAGGTATTAATAATATTTTTTAATTCTTCTGCTTTTATACCCGGTCTTTTCAAAACCTCAACGCCGGCTCTTTTTAATATTTCAATGCATATATCGGGAAGTTCATCAGCAATTAAAACAAGCATTTCGACCTCTCTTGGAAAAATAATAATTGAAACAAGAACGAATTAATTTAAGTTAAAAAATAGGAAAATTATGTTATCAATTTTATGCTTTAAAATCAAATTAAACTTAGCAGTAAATTTCTGTACTCTTCGTTTATAGAATATCTAACCATTATGTTGTTAGTTTAAAATGAGTATCGTAGGTTTGCTTTATGTTAAATAAGGCTAATTGTTTGATAATTATTTGCGATGCAATATACTTTGTGTTAAACTATTCAAAATTTTTAAAACCAGCCTATTTTGTATGGAGTATTGTTGATGAAAAACAGACTTTTATTGTTAAGTTGTTTATTTATGATGTTTTTCCTTCTTGGTGCTAAGGATACCAGTGAACAGGGTGGAGGAACTGAGGTACTGAAGGAACTGGATGATTTTCAAAAGGCGCTTTCAGGCTGGATGAAGAATCTGGATAACGTCGGTTCTCAATTTGGTTTGCTTCAAAAAAGCGTTGGCGAGAGTTTGACGCCTTTAAAAGAGTTTGATAAATCTGTGAAGGGAATAGAAGAGAAGTTAAATACGATTATGTCGCGAGTTGAATCAATGGAAAAGTCGGCATCTATTGTTGAAGTTAAAAATATGCTCGATTCCTTCAATAAGACGTTTGATGTGCTTAAAAAATTGCTTTCAGATTTAACCAAACGGGTTGAGGATCAGGAAGTGAAAACTACTGTATTGGAGAAAAGGTATCAAGAGGCGCAGAGGCCGTTAGAACCAATTAAAAAGGCCATAGAGGATGTGTCTAAAACCGTTAACGATAAATTGAGCGAGCAGGAAAAAAGGTTCGCCACTATTGAAGATAGTGTCAAAACACGTATAGCGTCATCAGATACTGCGATGAAAACCCTTGATGAACGTTTGAAGACGATTTCTGATCTAGAGTCCAGGATGAAGAGGTTGGAAAAAGGTGGCGCTGTGGTTCCAGGAACTGCAACTGTAGAGACTCCTCCGGTTGTCCAGCAGCCAAAAGTTTTAGTTGCGACTGAAACAGCGAAGGTCGAAACAGATACGACGACTGTAACTGCAGAGGCGGTAAAAGAGCGTGTTTCTACACCCGAGGAGGAAGGGTTTAAAGAGATAGGAGATGGTTTCTATATTCGGAATGTGAATTTGTTTTTATTTGGGTCTTCCTCACAAGTTAAAGGCGAGATAAAGAATTTATCGGATAAAGATTGGAGTATTGCTGCATTTGTTATAAGGGTTTACAACGCTAATGGGCTGCTTTTGTTTAACCAGGATTTTTCGATAAAGACCTTTAAAAAGGATGAGATTCGTAGTTTTAATGAAATCATATCTGGGTATTCACCACTGGATATTGCAAGATATGAAATTGAACCAAAGAGGAGATATTAAGGTTGTTTAAATATAGAAGTTTTATAATTGTATTTTTATTATGCCTTGTATGCGTTTGTTATGTTAAATCAGTACTGGCTGGCGATAAAGAAGGACATTTGGCAACTGAAGTGAGTTATCCTGACATGGTGCTGATACCTGCTGGTGAATTTTTTATGGGTGAAGACACCCGATATAACTGGACATTTATGCTTGCCTACAATATTTATGACGGCCCTGAACATAAGGTTTATCTTGATGCATATTATATTGATAAATATGAAGTGACAAATGAGCAATACCGAAAATTTGTTGAAGCGACAGGTCGCCGCATGCCCATTTGCTGGAATGATGCCAGGTTTAATCGCCCCAATCAGCCTGTTGTAGGGGTTACATGGGAGGATGCCGTTTCGTATGCAAAATGGGCTGGAAAAAGGTTGCCAACAGAAGCAGAGTGGGAAAAGGCAGCGCGTGGAACGGACAGGCGCCTGTGGCCGTGGGGAAATAAATTTGATAAAAGTAACTGTAATGTTTGGGAATCAGGTGAAACTGGTCTTAGAGAAACGAAGCCTGTAGGTTCGTATGAAAATGGTAAAAGTCCTTATGGTTGCTATGATATGGGTGGTAATGTCTGGGAATGGTGTGCTGACTATTACGACCAGAATTATTATCTTGTATCGCCTGTTAAAAATCCTGCTGGTCCTGAAGCTGGTACGCAAAGGGTAATCAGAGGCGGCGGTTTTCTATATTTCGGACATTTTACCAGGTGTGCAGCACGCTACAGGATACCATGGTATACAACGAGTCCACAGATTGGGTTTCGCTGTGCAAAGGCGCCTGCAAAATTGAATAAATAAGTCAGGGTATTTTTTCAAAATTTACTTTTAACCCATCCCCTTCTTTAGCAAGTGATTCTATGTACAGGTTTACTTCTAAGGTAGGATATTTTTCTATCAAGAGCCTTCGTGCATTCGTTAGGTCTGTTATTAAAGTTTCACGCTCAGCTATTTCTGAGCCAAAAGAGGCTGACCCTCCATAAGCGCCACAATCAATGTGGCTAATAATAACAATTCGTTTTATGAGATGAAGCCTTACAGAAAGTTCAAATTTGCTAAAAAGTAATCCCTGTGTTTCGGGGTTTACCAAGTTATAGATACTTCCAGGAATTGATATATGGTCGTAATTATCTTTTAAGCCAAGTGTTTCATTTATGAATTCCTGATTAGCAACAGCGTAACGGTAGTCAATGCATGTAATCAAAAGGGTGTCGCAATCTGACCTGTATGTTTGCGGATTAAGTGGGGTTGCTATTTGCTGGTCATACAAAATATCAGGGGAAGTTTTATTGTAACTACAACCCCAAATAGTGGTAATTAATAATAGCTGGGCAGTAAATACGACAAATATATATTTCTTCTTGGTCGTGTACATTTTTGTCTTTATCTAATTAGTTATTAAAGAGGTTTATGTTACAAGATTTGTTTGAAATTATATATGCGTTGATGTTCATTGTAATAAGCTGTTGAATAAAATAAGTAAACTTTTAAATGGGGGAATTTAAATCGCATTAGTTTTCTTGCCTTTTTTAAATCAGCGCATATAGTATTATACTCATCTGCCAACGTAGAAAAGCTATTTGAACCTCCATATCCGATGCTACAATCCTGATGCCCTATAATAATGATGCGGTTTACATGATGAAGTCGCAGGGATATACCAAATTTATTCAAAACAAGGTCTCTGGTTTTTGAATCTAACAGATTACGTATGGAACCAGGTATGGAGATGTAGTCATATTTACCTTGAAGACCCAGGCGGTCATTTATAAATTCCTGTGTAGCGGTAGCGAATCGAAAGTCTGTACAAGTTATAACTAATGCCTCACACCACTCCTTTTTTTCATCAAAAAATTTGGAATATTTGTGAGCTTTGTCTGTTTTTTTTGCACTTGACTGCGTATCTTGTGTATCTATTTGCGTGTCTTCTGCAAATATATTTTTAGCGAGCGCAAAACTTAAGATAAAGATTATAAATATTGCTGCTCTTTTTCTAACGCTGTTCATAAAAGCCAAACCTACATTTTAAAATAGTTGAATTAAAATAAAGTTAAGTAAAATTAAAATAATTAATCGAGCAAATGATATTCCTTAAAGTGTTAAAATCGCAAGTTGTGCATTTTAGGTAAGATATGTATTTGGGTTGATTTTTAAAAAGATTTAAATTCGAAAAACGGTTTAAAAGAACCAATTTTGTGATGAAATTATGTAAAAGTAATTTTTGGTTACTTTGGTTTTGAGGTGTCAGTGCCTTTTGGCTGGTTTAGAATTTCTTGAATTTGTTTAAAAGTTTTTGAATCCACCTGTAGTTTGCCCTTGGTATCTGAAACGCCCAGCCTTGTTGCCATATCATCAACATCTAGCAAGTTTATATCGAGGCTCGATATATTAATATCTGCCAAATTAATATTTCGCGCTGCCTCCATCGCAACGATGATATCTCCACCCATGCCTGTGAGTGCCTGTCTTCTTAAACGTTCCCCTTCTGCCTGAGATTGTTTGATAAGTAGTGTGCCTTCCGCTTTGCGTTGTTGCTTATATAAGTCTCCTTCTGCCTTCTTTTGGACAAGGTATTTATCCGCCTCTGCAAGTAGCTCTATAGTCCTTTTTGTTGTTTCTGCATCGAGGACTGTAATAGACCTTTCCTTATCTCCGCCAATCTTTTGCGCGATGGCTTCAGTATCAGCGTCAATAGTTTGTGTAATACCTCTTTGCTCTGCCGCCAATGCCTTTGATTTATTTAATACATTATCGAGTTCTGCCAGTTTAATATTCTTAATTTTTCTGTCCAGTTGAGGGTCAAATCTCAATTCAAGGATTAAGACATCAATTATATCCACATGGCGGTTTGCGAGTCTTTCTGTAATCTGTGCCTTGAATTCCTCTGCCCTCCTTCTCTTTTCCACTGGGTTGTATAAATCGCGCTCCACCATTTTACCAAGCACGCTTCTTGCAATGTCACGAATTTCATTTTCTACGATAATTTTATAACGTTCGCCTACACCAATATCCTGACGCAATCTCCAAGCCTCGCCTTTTTGGATCTGATATTTTATAATTATATCTGCGGATACATCATAGTCATCGGCTGTTCTGATAGCGGCCTCTTTTCGTTCATCGTGTCCCAAATGAGAGGGTTCTTTTGCAAGTTCCATGGTTTGAACGGTACAATCGTAAAGGTCCCATTGATCAATGCCGGTAATTGCCCTGTGCCATCCGGGACCATAATCTTTTTGTACAATACCCCTGGTTACACCCCAGATACGTGTCCTCACGCCTGCTTGATCAACACCTACCTTTATTACAAAGAATTTTATGGTAACTATGGAGATAACGATAACCAGGAATATTCCAATAGGAATTATGTATTTAGCTGTAAGCTTACTTATGTGCATTTTTGCCTCTTTACTTGAGTACT
>MHYY01000125.1 GCA_001830285.1 Planctomycetes bacterium RIFCSPLOWO2_12_38_17
TTACAAACATTCATTTACATGTATTTACAAAACGATGGGCATATTGTCTATTATAATATTCCACAAACGCACTATTCTTTATTTGCTTCCACCATTTCTGATTATTTTTATACCATTTTATAGTATCTCTGAGACCAGTTTCAAATTTAATTTGTGTTTTCCAGCCAAGAGACATTATTTTAGTGCAATCCAGTGCATAACGCCTGTCATGTCCTTCTCTGTCTTTTACATGCTCTATTAATGTCCTCGGCTTATTTAATTCATCAAGTATAAAATATGTAGTATCAATATTGCAACGCTCGTTCCCGCCTCCTATATTGTAAACTTCTCCATTCTCTCCGTGAACAATGAGAAAGTCAATCGCTGCACAATGGTCTTCAACGTGTATCCAGTCGCGAATTTGTTGACCATCGCCGTAAAGAGGAAGCTTTTTGTCCTCCAATGCATTTGTGATAAAAAGAGGAATAAACTTCTCCGGATGTTGATAGTCTCCGTAGTTATTTGATGCCCTTGTTATAATAATTGGTAATTTATATGTTACCCAATATGCATATGCTAATCTATCTCCACCTGTTTTGCTGGCAGAATATGGATTACTTGGATTTAATGTGTCTGTTTCTTTAAAAGCATCATGATAAACAGTCCCATAAACCTCATCAGTAGAAACTTGAATAAACTTTTTTATACCGTGACGTTTTGAAGCCTCAAGCAAAACAAATACACCCTTTATATCTGTGTCAATAAATGTGCCTGCGCTCATAATACTCCTATCAACATGTGTTTCCGCAGCAAAGTTAATAACTACATCAACCCCCTCAGAAGAGAAAATATGCCCCACCAATTCCTGATTACAAATATCACCCTTGTAAAATTTGAAATATTTAAACTTGTTTTCATCTCCTGTGATTTCATTTAAGTTCTCGATATTACCCGCATAAGTTAGCTTATCAAGAACTACAACATGCTTCCCTTGATTAACCATACGTAGGGCAAAGTGACTGCCAATAAATCCTGCGCCACCTGTAATAAGAATACTCATATATATTTAAAAACCCTTCTAGTTATAAATATTAATACAATTTAAATATTATAACACTTTACTGTTATATGGTTTGTTTAAAAACTTTTCATCAAATAAGATTTTGATGATTATATAGTTTTTAAACATTCATAAAAGTAGCAACAACTTTTATGGTTTGTATACATAGGCAAAAACTATTTACTTATCTATGCCGCAACCACAAAAAAGCAAATAAGTTTACAGAAAGAAAATGAAAGAATGCCCGTTTTTGCAAATTCCACTGAGACCCATTTCATAATTTACAACAACCGTAAAATTAATAAGCAATTAAATTATAATACTAAATCGGAGGATATAAATTGGCAAGAAAAAACCACCAATTGGAAACGGCTATATGGCTTGAAGTTTAAAAATCTGCCTATTCCCTGTTTCCGTGCCCCGGTGGTTGAATTGTTATTTATTTACAAGCTTTAACCACGTATTTGCTCGCTTCAAATTAACCTGTGCCTTTTCTTTCTCTTCCGCACTTCCTCCACTGGATAGGGTCTTCTCGGCAGATTCCTTATCTGCACGTGTCTTCTCCACATTTACCTCACCTTCCGCAACACACGCATCAGTGAGCACAATCACGTTATTCGCTATAACCTCTAAAAAGCCCCCGTCGAGTGCAAATTGCACCGTTTTGTTATTGGCATCATTTACTGTTAGAATACTCGTTCTGAGTTCTGTAATCAGAGGAGCATGGTCTGCCAAAACACCAAACGCACCCTCAGTTCCGTCAGCGGAAATGCTTTGTACTGAATCGCTATACACAACCTTTTCGGGTGTAACAATTTCAAATTTAAATGTCTTTGCCATGTTATCCACCCATCTGTTTAGCCTTCTCTACTACCTCTTCAATACCACCGACCATATAGAATGCCTGCTCTGGCAAATGGTCGTGTTTCCCTTCTACTACCTCCTTGAATCCTCGTATGGTCTCTTTTAAAGGTACATATTTTCCTTTTGTACCAGTAAACTGTTCAGCAACAAAGAATGGTTGTGACAGGAATCGCTGTAATCGCCTGGCTCTTGCCACCAATAGCTTGTCCTCTTCCGAAAGCTCTTCCATACCAAGAATCGCAATAAAGTCCTGGAGTTCTTTATAACGCTGCAAAATTCTCTGCACTTCTCTGGCAACTTCATAATGTTCCAGTCCTACAATCTTGGGATCAAGCATTCTTGATGTAGATCTCAACGGATCTACGGCTGGATAAATACCCAACTCGGCAATTTGACGGGAAAGAGCAATAGTAGCATCCAGATGTGGAAAGGTCGTTACAGGTGCAGGATCAGTAAAGTCATCGGCCGGCACGTAAACCGCTTGTAAGGATGTAATAGAACCCTTCTTTGTCGTGGTAATCCTTTCCTGCAGGTCACCCATTTCAGTTGCCAATGTTGGCTGGTAACCTACTGCCGAAGGCATACGTCCTAAAAGTGCTGACACTTCTGAGCCAGCCTGCACAAACCTGAAGATGTTATCAATAAATAAGAGTACATCCTGCCCTTCTGTATCCCTGAAATATTCTGCCATTGTTAAACCAGTTAATGCAACCCTGAGTCTTGCCCCTGGCGGCTCATTCATCTGACCAAAAACCAATACTGTTTTATCAATAACCCCTGATTCCTTCATTTCGAGCCAGAGGTCGTTACCCTCGCGAGTCCTTTCACCCACACCTGCAAAGGCTGAATAACCACCGTGTTCCGTAGCAATACTTCGAATAAGTTCCATAATCAAAACCGTTTTCCCAACCCCTGCACCTCCAAACATCCCAATTTTACCGCCGCGCGCAAAGGGTGCAAGGAGATCGATGACCTTTAAACCCGTCTCCAATACTGTGGTAACGGTCTCTCTCTCTTCAAATGAAGGCGAAGGACGATGAATAGAAAGTCGTTTCGCTGTTTTTACCCCTCCCAGCTTATCGATCGGTTCACCCAGGAGATTAAAAACCCTACCCAACACCTCTTTCCCAACCGGCACGGTAATTGGCGCACCTGTATCAATTACTTCCATACCCCTCACAAGACCGTCAGTTGAAGACATGGCAACGCAACGAGCCGTGTCATTTCCAAGATGCTGAGCAACTTCAACAACAAGAGAGATATTCTTTTGCTCATCTTTTATATTGATTGCATTCTTTATAGCAGGAAGATTGCCCGGGGCAAACTGAACGTCCACCACGGGTCCAATTACCTGCACAATTGCTCCCTTATTTTTAGCCTTTTCTTTTTTCGCCAAAGATCTTACTCCTTCCTTCATTATCATAATCACAATTTAACATAAATTTAACCTTGTATCAAAGCCTCGGCGCCTGAAATAACTTCCAGCAACTCTTTTGTTATTGCTTCCTGTCGGGCCTTGTTATAAGAACGGGTTAATTCATCGATCATTTCCCCGGCATTCTCGGTTGCAGCAATCATTGCCACCCGTCTGGCTGCAAATTCAGACGTTAGAGATTCCAAAATACACTGATAGAGCTGTGTTTCTATATATTTGGGGAAAAGATGTTCAAGTATCTGGTCTGCCGACGGTTCTATGATATACTCGCCCACCGATTTCCCTTTCAAATCAAACATATCTTTTTCCAGAGGCAATAAACGGATACTTGTGGGAAATGATTGCATTACCGTATTAAATTTAGTAAAAAATATGTGCAGTTCTCCAAATTCGCCTTCTTCATATCCAGCGACCAATTGGGCGGCTAATGTCTGCACTTTATTATATCCGAATTTCTCTACCGGCTCAGGAATGTACCTTTCCTTTGCATACACAAAATTTCCCTTAGAAAAATATATGTTTCCTTTTTTCCCGAGCAAAATTAATTTCACCTTTTTACTGGCATTTTCTCGAATGAATTCCACCGTTTTTTTGATGATGTTGTTATTATAAGCCCCGCAGAGACCCTTATCCCCTGTAATCAGAACAATCTTGACATTTCCCGCCTTGTGCCCTTCGTCTGTAAACAACGGATGAGATATTTCGGGCGGCCTGCAAGAAATAAGTCTGCTCAGAACCTGATGCATCTTCTCGGTATATGTCCTCGAAGCAATAACCCTGAACTCAACTCTCTTCAATCTGCTTGCAGCAACCATTTCCATGGCGCGGGTAATTTGCTTGATACTGGTAATACTTCGTATGCGTTGTTTAATTTCTCGTGTGCTCAGCATTCTTTAACCTTTCTTTGCAAAGGTTTGTTTGAATTCCTTGATTGCATTTTCCAATTTCTGGGTTATTTCCGGATCGAGTTTTTTCTTCTCCTTAATTTCAATACCAATGGAAGAGTACTTCTCCTTCATAAACTTCAGAAATTCCTTTTCAAATAACTTGACTTTATCTACAGCGACATCATCCAGATATCCATTAATCCCGGCAAAGATTGCCATGATCTGTTCTTCTACCGTGACGGGTGCATATTGCGGTTGTTTCAAAAGCTCTACAAGCCTGCTGCCTTTCGCAAGTTGAGACTGGGTAAATTTATCCAGTTCGGAACCGAACTGCGCAAAGGAAGCCAATTCCCTGTACTGAGCCAGCGTCAGTCGTAAGGTGCCTGCGACCTTCTTCATTGCAGGAATCTGCGCATTTCCACCCACTCTGGATACCGACAATCCCACAGAAATGGCAGGACGTATGCCAGCGTTAAACAAATCACCCTCAAGATAAATTTGACCGTCAGTAATAGAAATGACATTGGTTGGGATGTAAGCAGAATAATCACCTCCTTGAGTTTCCACCACTGGAAGAGCAGTTAAGGAACCTCCGCCAAGTTCATTACTAAGTTTTGCTGCCCTTTCTAACAAACGGGAATGCAAATTAAATATGTCGCCAGGAAACGCCTCGCGGCCAGGTGGTCGTCTCAATAACAAAGAGATCTGACGATACGCAATGGCATGTTTATACAGGTCGTCGTACATAATCACGGCATGCATACCATTATCCCTGAAATACTCGCCCATGGCGCATCCTGCATACGGCGCCATGTACTGAAGCGGGGCCGGATCGGATGCAGATGCCACGACCACAATGCTTATCTCAAAAACCTTATGTTCTTCCAGCGTTTTAACAACGTCTAATACGGTGGACATTTTTTGACCAATTGCAACATAAATACAATATACCCCTGATTCGCGCTGATTGATTATTGTGTCCACCAGAATGGCAGTTTTTCCTGTCTGTCTATCGCCAATAATAAGTTCACGCTGCCCCCTGCCGATGGGAATCATGGCATCAATTGCCTTAATACCTGTCTGCAAAGGCTCTTTTACCGGTTGCCTTTCAACCACATTGGGAAAGGTTCCTTCGATTGGCTTGTATTGGTCGGCAGTAATAGGTCCTTTCCCATCAATGGGCTGTCCCAGCGCATTAACAACACGCCCCAGCAGCGCCTTACCAACGGGCACCTGCACAATCTTACCTGTCGTCTTTACAATATCGCCCTCCTTAATCTTCTCATCAGAACCAAGTAAAATAGCGCCCACATTGTCTTCCTCAAGGTTCATTGCGATACCGTATACATTCTCTTGGAATTCCAGCAATTCACTTGACATGCAGTTGTCAAGTCCGTAAATACGCGCAACACCGTCACCCACCTGCATAACGTGACCTACATTCTCTAACTTCAGTTTTTCTTCGTAGCCCTCAATTTCTTTTTTAATGATTGAACTAATATCAGAAGATGCTATTGCCATATCTTCCAAACTCCTATAAAAAAATTATATTCTAATTATCACAGATATTGTGACGATTAATAATCTCAATTGCATTAATATTTCAAATATTCAAGTTAAATGCTTCGCCTCGTTCTAAATAACTATTATGGAATGCCGATTTTAAATTTGACAAATTGCGGGGATAAATCCCAGCAATAAAGAATACAAAGAATACATGGAAAATCCTATAAAATTAGTTACCAAACTATGCAGTTCGCATTGAAAGCAGCCGGGTCTTGAGATTTTTCAATCTGCTAACGACGCTTCCATCTATCATCGTGTTTCCAACCTGAACAATCATCCCTCCAAGAATCTCCGGACTATGAACGATTTCTAATTCTACGTTTTTACCAATAAGTTTGTTTAATCTTTTCTCAAACTCATTCAACCGTTCTCCTGATAAAGGAACGGCAGTCTGAACTCTTGCCTTTACGATTCCCTTCTTTTCACGAAGAACCTCTTTATATACTTCAGGGACTAACTCAAGAATTTCTTCCTTCCTTCGGTCCACTAATATATACAAGAAGTTTTTCATAAGCTTTGAAACTGACTCTCCAAATACCTTTTTAATTAAATTCTTCTTTTCATCACGTGTGATAGAAGGATGAAACAGAACTGTCTTTAGTTTAGCGTGTCTAGTTATTACATCACTCACCAGTTCCAAATCTTTTTCAATCTGCTCAAACATCCCCTTCTTTGAAGCTACTTCTACAAGGGCGCTGATAAATGTAATTGCGACACTTTTATCTAACACTCAATTCCCCTATTTCTTCAATAACGTCGTCGACGAGCTTTTCTGCCGTTTGCGGACTTATTGATTGTTGAATAATCCTGGAAGAAGCCAACATGGAAAGAGTTACCACCTGATTCCTTATTTCGGCAACAGCCTTTTTCCTCTCATGTTCGATTGATTCGCGCGCCTTTGCCGTTAAAGATTCTGCCTCTTCATGCGCGTGTTTAATAATACCTTCACAGATACGATTCCCTTCATCAATGGCCTCCTGAACCCTCCTTGCCGCCTCCGCTTCTGCTTCAGAAAGCTTCCTCTGAAACTCACTTTTAAGCCGTTCCGCTTCTGCCATGTCGTCTTCAATCTTTGTATAAGTGCTTTTTATTCCTTCGCTTCGCTCTTTTATCATGGCGGATATCTTACCAAAGAGAAACTTCTTTAGCACAAAAAGCAGGATAATGAAGCCAATTCCCTGGATAATAATAGATTTAAAATTTATTCCCAGGTTATTTAAAATTTCCAAGTCTAATCCCTCCTCAGCTTATTTAACAGCGTGCTGAATCAATTCGAGAACAACGTCTGTCTTTGGTATTTTCGCCATCAGAATGAACGACATCATCAATGAATAAATCGTTAATGATTCGATGAATGCCAGACCAATGAACATAACAAGCTGAATCTTTCCTGACATTTCAGGCTGCCTAGCCATGCTGGTGATAGCACCATGCACAGTAATGCCTTGTCCTATGCCACAACCACATGCTGCAACTGCTACAAGAGCAACAGCTATTGCCAATCCTGCAAAATAAATCACGTTACTTCCTCCTTTCAAAAGTTATTTTTAATGATGTTCTTCCTCATGGATGCCAATTGCACCCGCTATATAAAAACTTGCCAGCAAAGAAAAAATCATTGCCTGTATTGTACTACACAATAAGGCAAGAAAAACCATTGGTAAATGAACCGGTATAGGAATAAATCCC
>MHYY01000126.1 GCA_001830285.1 Planctomycetes bacterium RIFCSPLOWO2_12_38_17
GATATAAGAAGGCATGAAGAATGGTAAGCCTTGAATATGGTCCCAATGGAAGTGACTAAGAAAAATGTGAGCCTTAAGCTGTTTTTCCCTGTTACAAAATGAATTCCCGAGCTCTCTTATACCAGTGCCAGCATCAAAAATAAACAACTGTTCATCCGGTAGTAACAACTCAACACAGGATGTATTCCCCCCATATTTTACGTATTTTATACCAGGTGTCGGAATGGAACCCCTGACACCCCAAAATTTAACTTTAATTCCAGCTTTCAATGGTTACTCTATTTAATCAATGATAAAATAGTTATTAAATCATGCCGTATATGTTTTTAATAAAGTAAAGAAAAATATCTTAAAACTAAATATTTTTGGTTATTAAAATGTATTAATTATTACATTACCTTTTTTAAACTGTCAAGCTTAATAGTAAATTTTCAAATTTGATTTACCGGGAGCGGTAAAGGAGCAGTACAAAAATTCGAACCATTCACTGAATCATTACAATGTTGCTATGAAATTTCTTTAAATCGTAAACATTTAATTATTCTTGCGAGTACCTCGCCAGTCACGCTTACCCTTCAAATAATTAATTGCAGATGTTACTGTCATTGCTATATACATAAAACCTGCAAGTGGTAATGCAAGAACACGATATATGCTCAAATCATAAAAAAAGAGTGTAGGGCGTATGTTATTGACATAAAAATAAATGCTAGAAACGATAGTACACCAATTACTGGAAACGAGTTTATAATACTAACAATTATTCCAAATAAGGGCGCCAAAAATAGAATTGACATGCCAACGTCTGTCCCGAACAAAGCAAACCATGAATACCGTAACTGAGTAAATGCCGTCCGTGCAATCATATTCCATACATCGCTTAGTTTGCGATATGGACGTATACTTATAACAGACTTTGTAAGAGACAGAGAGATTGAAAATCCTGCTTGCTTTAACAGTTTTGCAAGCGCAAGGTCGTCTATCCAAGCATCATGATAAGCCTCAATACCCCTTATCCTTTTCAGTGTATGACGTGAAATGAGTATACATCCACCATCTGCCGCTGCTATTCCTGTACGCAAGTATTTTACTTTTTTAAAAGGATAGAGAAAATGGGAAAAATATATAAATGTGGGAATCAATAGTCCTGCCCATATCCCATGTGTATTCAAAAGTGCCAGGAGCGAAACCATTGCATGCTGTTCAGATAGCACCTTTGACACTAATCCACTCCAAACGTTTTGATTGTGAAGTATATTCGCATCTGTAAACAACAACCATTCACCTGAAAAAACATTTATTCCCTGCTGTAACGCCCAGAGTTTACCTGACCAACCGCTTGGAGGTTCTGTACCATTAATAATTTGTACATTTTTATTTGAATTTGATGCGATAGCCTTCGCACACTCAGCAGTATTATCGCTTGAATTATCGTTAACAATGATAATTCCCGATTTCTGGTAGTCTTGATTAAGCCAGGATGGTAAAGTTAAAGGAAGTGTTTTGCTCTCATTACGAGCAGGGGCAATAACAGTTAATGACGGTAGTTCAGTACTAATCTTGAATAAATTACTATACGGTCCCCAACACTCAGACATCTTCCATCTTGGGGGCATCAATATTATTATCAACCAAGTAAATGCAGAAACAGCGCATATAATTAACAAAGCCTGAACTATCACGGGTAAACAAATTTAAAGTCCTTCTAAAAGCTGTATCGCTCTTTCAATGTTATTAGTCGGTGTCTTACATGTATAATTTTCACATATATAGACAGTTGTCTTACCATCTATTGGCTTTTGTTCCTTAACAAAGCCGGCAATTTCTTCAATCGTTTTGTCTCTTTCTGAGTGCAGCAATAATACCTTTTCAGGTATAAATCGCTTCCATATTTCGCTTAGTACTTTCTTTGTATCAGGATTGTCAGGTTCTCCTGCAATAATAATTTCCTTAACAGGACCAATGGCAAAATCCAGTCCACAAAGAAACTGGGTATATCCTGATGGATATTGATTTATAGTATCAGCAAAATTCCTGATAATCTGGGTTGCCATATCTTCCATATTCAAATTACCTGTCATATGACTTATTCTTAATATATTGAGCAACGCAACAGAATTCCCTGATGGTAAAGCACCATCATATATTTCTTTTGTATTAACAATAAGCTTCTCATTATTCTTTCCGTTTAAAAAGAACCCCCCCGCTTTTTCGTCCCAGAAATATTCAATCATTTTTTCATTAATCTCTATTGCTGTTTTAATGTATTTCACCTCAAATGTAGCCTCATAAAGATTTAATAAACCCCATACAAAATTTGCGTAATCATCAAGGAATCCGTTATTTGAAACTTCTCCTCCGCAATAACGTCGCATTAATGTTCCATCTTTCTGTCTCAAATTATTTATAATAAAATCTGCTGCGCGTTTAGCTGCAATTACATATTGTGGTTCACCTAAAGCCTGTGCACCTTCCGCTAGCGCTGCAATCATCAATCCATTCCATGATGTTATAATCTTGTCATCCCTGTGAGGACGAACACGTTTTTCTCGAACGACTAGAAGTTTCTCCTTTGACTTTTTAAGCATTTTTCTAAACTCCTCAGGTTTTAAACCTTCTAACTTACAAAATGCATCCAGCGGTTTATCAGCATGAAGAATGTTTTTATCTTCAAAATTACCCTCTTTAGAAACGTCATAATAGTCACAGAAGATTTTGCCTTCATTACCGCCTAGTGTCTTTATAATCTCATCAGGTGTCCAGACATAAAATTTACCCTCCATACCCTCACTATCTGCATCTTCTGCTGAATAAAAACCACCCTCAGGAGATGTAAGATCTCGCAATACATAATCAAATATACCCCTTGTCATATCAGCATTAAATCTATTTCCTGTTGACTGGAAAATCTCTATATAAGCCATCGACATTAATGCCTGGTCATATAGCATCTTCTCAAAATGCGGGACAAGCCAATATTCATCAGTAGAATATCTGTGGAAACCACCCCCAAGTTGGTCGTAAATGCCGCCCATTCCCATCCTTTCAAGCGTCTTTCCAACCATTTCCAAAGCATTGGGGTCTTTCGTGCGCTTCCAATATCTAAGGAGGAAAGTATAATGATGTGGTGTTGGAAATTTTGGTGAAGAGCCAAACCCACCATAGAGAATATCAAAACTATCCCTTAATTGTTCATATGCACGTCTCAATGTTTCTGCAGTCAAAAGTTGACCCGATGTAATTTCAGTTGTATCTTGTAAAAACTTCATCACTTGCTCGCTGGATGCAAGAATACTCTCTTTGTTCTCCTTCCAGAGATTGGAGATTTTTTTAAGAATATTTGAAAAACCAGGATTCCCAATTCGTTCGGCTTTTGGAAAGTATGTGCCTGCATAGAATGGTTTTCCATCAGGAGTTAAGAAAAGATTTAAGGGCCATCCACCACTTCCAATTAAAGCCTGACAGGCGGACATGTAAACACTATCAATATCAGGACGTTCCTCTCTATCAACTTTAATAGAAACAAAATTTTCATTTAATATTTTCGCAACTTCTTCATCTTCAAAAGATTCATGTTCCATAACATGACACCAATGACATGTGGAATATCCTATTGAAAGGAAGACGGGTTTATTTTCTCTTAATGCTTTTTGAAATGCTTCTTCACACCATGGATACCAGTCCACAGGATTGTAAGCGTGTTGTTGTAAATACGGACTCTTTTCTTGAATTAAATGGTTGGGTTTTCCCTTCTTTGGAACTCTACTTTCAGATCTTAATATATTAGATTTATTACCAATTTCCTTTGCACTCATATCATTAAATATACAATCTCTAACAAAAAAAACCAAAATAAAGTATCTTACTATAAGTAGAAATATGTTTTTACTCTGAAAATATAAATATTTCCTCATGGATATAGTCTAGAAAAGAAAACGTTGTGGGTCTTTCTGGTCCTTGTTTGAGGAAGCAATAGGGAATTGGATTATAAGACAAAGAAGGTAAATGTCAAGAAAGATTGTGCTCTCTTTTATTTATACATCAAAGATATATATTAAAGGATCGCAGATATATATAATGAATTTTTATAAAAATCTTTAATAGGTTATTTATGACTCTATAACCTTAAGAATATGATACGGCACGTATTTCGCTTAGAAATATTGTATAATTTAAAATACTTTTTCACTTGATATTTGACATTAAAAGGAATATATATATTTCAAATAAAACCAGTTAAAAAGGAATAATTATAATATAAATCTCATATATTTTAAAAATCTTTACTGCACATATCTAAAAAGATGCAAAAATGAATATCAGTTGGCGGAAATATAGCACTTTTTAGTAAATCTTTTCTTTTTATAAATTTAGTATTTTAATCTCATTAAAATTATTTAAGAAAGGAGGGCATATATAAGATGTCGTTTAAGAAATTATTAAACTGGTACGTTATAGTATGCATAGGACTTTTGTGTCTCCCTTTACTGGGATTGGTTAAAACGGGTTATGGATCAGCAATAAATGATAGTCCAACAAATAAACAACTTTTAAATCACGCACAACAGTCAAATAATGAAAACTGGGATATTGAAGCAACTGCTGAAAAAACCACAGACCTACTGAGACCAAGAATAGAACTCATAAATTATCAAGCCCCTAATGTTGAGCTTGCGAGCGAGCAGGAAATAACCCCATCAAAGGCTGGTACTGCCCATTCTGAAGAACAAGGCAAGGAACTTAGTTCCTTAATGCATGATTTTCTAGAATTAACGAAATATGGAAGATCTATCCATGTAATGGCAATGTTGATGGTTGGTTTCGGTTTTTTAATGGTCTTTGTAAAAAGATATGGCTATGGTGCAGTAACTGCAACTTACATTGCAGTAAGCATTGTAATTCCTTATTACATGTTCTTAAAGACGCAAGGAATATTTGGCGAACCAGCTGAGTTAAAAATGGATCGCTTCATACTCGCAGAATTTTGTGCAGCCAGTATATTGATTGCCATGGGCGCCTTCCTTGGCAGACTTAAGATGTCACAATATATTATCTTGGCTTTAATGTTCGTTCCTTCCTATATGATAAATGAATGGATTATGCTTGAAAACGGGATGGGTATTATTCCCAAAGGACAATTAATTGACACAGGTGGTTCAATTGTTATACATCAGTTTGGCGCTTACTTTGGATTAGGTGTTATTGTCAGGATGACCAGTAAAGAAGATTTCTTAAAAAAGATTGACTCGGATAAAATCAGCAATCAGTTTTCCATGCTTGGAAGTATGGTTTTATGGATATTCTGGCCATCATTTTGTTCAGCGCCTGCCGAAATATCGAGGATGCCACTGGCAGCAGTCAACACAGTGCTTTCTCTTTGCGCAGCTACCGTGTCAACTTATATCGCAAGCGCCATGATAAGGAAAAAAATTGCTATCGAAGATATGGCTAACGCAGCTTTAGCTGGCGGTGTAGCAATCGGCTCTGCCTGTGCACACACAACCCCTCAGGCATCGCTTATAATAGGTTTCATTGCAGGTATTTTAAGTGTATGTGGTTTTGCATTAATACAGCCTCTCATACAAAAGGCACTTAAAGGTATAGATACTTGTGGTGTCCATAACCTGCATGGTATGCCGGGTATATTCGGTGGGCTTGCTGCAATCTTTGCAGCACAGGGGGTAGTTCCTGGTTTACAAATAAAAGGCGTATTAATTACCTTTGTCATTGCCTGGATTACGGGTCTTGCCTCAGGAACAATTGTATCATTGTTTGGTTACAGGAAAGATTCATACAATGATGCAGTAGAATTCATCGTGGAAGAAGAACATCATTAATAAAATTCACTGAAAGTACTTAAAAAACCTCCTGCATTTATTGATGCAGGAGGTTTTTTTATTGTAATAATCAGCTTTATTTTAAGTTGACTCTCAATACGCTTCTGATATACACTTTTAATCTGTCGTTTAAATTTGTATAAATAAAACAGGAGTAACTTGAATGGATTGGAAGATTATTATCAGTACGTTTGTCACTATCTTCTTGGCTGAACTGGGAGATAAAACACAGCTTGCATCTATCCTGATGACGAGCAAGACTAATAAACCCGTATTGGTTTTTATTGGAACTATGCTCGCCTTTGCCGTAGTCACAATTATAGGTGTTACAGTTGGTTCAATAATTACTAAATTTATACCTATTAACATTATTAAGTACAGCGCAGCAGTTGCATTTATTATTATTGGTATCCTGATTTTATTAGGTAAAATTTAGCATGAGAATAAAACGGCCTATAAACCACGCAAAACGAGTAGGCAGGACTGCAAACCTTGTCATATTCCTGGGTATTTTAAGTATTATTTTAAGTACCCTGGCATTAACCATCAGTCAAGAGCTTGCAAAACGTGGTTATGGTCTCGGCTATATAGCTATAGGATTAGTGATGATTGGGTTTGGTTACGGAATTAGGTATAGATATAAGTACTGCCTTTATCTTGCAATAATGTTGTTTACAGTAATTACAGGTAATCTTATTCTAAAATTTTCGATACATCATACTACATACTTAATTTTACGACTGACACTATGCGGTTTAGCATCCTTCCGACTAATACAGTCTGCATCATCTATGAGAGTACTTATCGCAACAAATACTTTTCCTGAAAAATATAACCGTTATATGGAGTTTTTCCTGAGACGAAGACGCATATGACAATTCTGGACGAAATATACAAATATAAGCTAATCGAGGTCTATGAAAATAAAAAACGTATCCCTCTTAACGTAATAAAAGAAAATATTAAGAAGTCCTTAAATACAAGATCTCTTAGTGCTGCTTTAAAATCAGATGCTAATATTAGTATTATTGCCGAAATTAAAAAGGCCTCTCCTTCTCTGGGTATTTTGAGAGAAAATTTTAACCCGGTAGAAATTGCTAGTATTTATGAAGCTAACGGCGCTTCTGCTATTTCAGTGCTTACCGATGAAAAATTCTTTCAGGGTAGTCTTTCTTACCTAACAAAGGTTAGAAATACAGTCCGTTTACCAGTCCTGAGGAAGGACTTTATTGTTGACCCTTATCAAATATACGAGGCACGGAAAGCAGGTGCAGATGCAATACTATTGATAGCCGCACTTCTTTCAAAAGAAGAGTTACAGGGTTTTCTGCTTCTGGCAAGCGAACTGGAAATGGATTGCCTTGTAGAGGTACATTCAGAAAATGAACTAAAAACAGTGTTACAAACTAATGCCAGTATTATTGGTATAAACAATCGTGACCTTAAAACATTTAAAACCGATTTAGAAACAACGATTCACCTAAGACGGCTTATTCCTTCAGGAATAATTATCGTAAGTGAAAGTGGTATTAAATCACGGAAGGATATTGAATTATTGTTGGAAAATGGTGTCAATGCAGTTTTAGTTGGGGAGACATTGATGAAGAGTAATAATATTCCTGGAAAATTGCATGAACTCTTAGGAAACACTAAATCCCCCTAACATCATTTATTTGTTAAAACGAAATTAGGGGAATTATTAAACTTTGCTAAATCAAATCTGACTACTCTATTACTTTAATTGTGCATCCAGTACAGCTTTTAAGTCTTTCTTTGATTTGACTCCTACCATCTTATTCACTGCCTGACCATTTTTAAAGATAATAAGCGTTGGTATAGCTGTAATCCCAAATTTTGCAGGGATAGCATTATTTCCTTCAGTATCGAACTTACAAACCTTAACCTTACCATTATATTCTTTTGCCAGTTCATCAATCACCGGTGCAAGTTGTCTGCATGGACCGCACCATGCCGCCCAGAAATCAACTAATACGGGAATATTTGAATTTAATACATCTGT
>MHYY01000127.1 GCA_001830285.1 Planctomycetes bacterium RIFCSPLOWO2_12_38_17
TTATAACCCAATATTTATTATAATTACACCTTGGACATCTCTTGTTTCTCATACCACCATCTTATACTTTTGGTGGCTGGAATGGTACTTTACCCTTGTTAATTCCTGTTCTTCTGTTAATGGAGTTTCTCTGTCTGATTTTTCAGTTTTAAGGAACGACGTGATTATCGAGGTGAACATATCTTTCCTGAGGGCACTCTCTGCTTCTTCTCGTTTGCCCATTAATTCAGCGTAAAGTTGGGTGTGCGCTTCATTAGTTTTCCATCTCTCAAGAGAACTGGAAGTTATGTATCCAACAAACGCTATGGCGACACCAGTAAACAAGCCGCTTGACACAAAAATATTCCATAACTTTGATTTATTATTTTTTTCTCCCCCCATAGTTATTTCCTCCTGAGAAGATATTCCCCATCTTTTTCTTCAATAAAAAAATCATATTGGACAGAGCCCTTATAAGAATAAACTAGGAAATCAAGTTTCTTCTCTTCTTTGCTAACAGAAGTATATACAGGTCGTTTCTGATACTCCATATTGAGTATGCAACTCCCCGTTTCCGGTACATATAGTCTATAGATACCGTATTCGTCGGTATCTGTAGAGTAAGTTTTTTCTTTATTACTTTTAGGTATAATTTTTATCTTTACTCTTTCTTCCTTTTTTTCCTTAATAAACTTCCCACCCTTTTTTATACATCCATAGATTTCACCTGAATAGACAATAGTAGGGAATAACGTTGTTAACAAGAGGATGAACATGATAGCTATTTTCATTGTGCCTCCTTGTCAAAAGCTTGTTTTATATTTAACCTGATAATGGATTCGGTCCGGACAAAATTGAAACCGTCTTCGATAAAGGTTCATATTTTTAAAAGACCGTGTAACTATATGCTTTATTTTGGCCTATAAGATAATATAATATCCATTGCTTATAGTCTATTTTTATTTTGTCTGTGATGAAGGTTTATACAGTATTCAATAAATCTGATAGTGATGTGTAACTGAAATTTTTTGTATTTTCAGATACCTTATTGTTCAATGTTTAAAGTGAAATATTTATTGTGTTATTAAATGGAACAAAACGTTGATTGTTTTTTGTTAAATTCTAAAATTATATATTAAACTGTTGAGTATATTCAGGAAAACATAGTTTCCAGTGGAGGTATTAATGGAACCGGACATTAAAAAGATTACTGAAAAGATAAAAAAGGAAAGCGACCTTGTTAACGCTGTTATGTATGAAGTTGGCAAGGTAATTGTTGGACAAAAATATTTAATCGAGAGATTGTTAATTGGCATCCTTTCAAACGGACATGTGTTACTTGAAGGTGTACCCGGATTGGCAAAGACAATGTCAATTACGACTTTAGCAAAGGCTATGCATGCCAGTTTCCAGAGGATACAATTTACTCCGGATTTGCTCCCTGCAGATTTGATTGGAACCCTCATTTATAATCCTAAAAATGGTGATTTTACAGTGCGAAGGGGACCTATTTTTACAAACATAGTGCTTGCAGATGAAATCAACCGTGCCCCTGCAAAGGTGCAAAGCGCACTTCTTGAGGCGATGCAGGACAGGCAGGTAACAATTGGGGATCAAACGTTTAAATTGGAAGACCTGTTTCTTGTGCTGGCTACGCAAAATCCGATAGAGCATGAAGGAACCTATCCTTTGCCAGAGGCACAGGTA
The DNA here is from genome assembly GCA_001830285.1 of Planctomycetes bacterium RIFCSPLOWO2_12_38_17. GTDB lineage: Bacteria > Planctomycetota > Brocadiia > Brocadiales > Brocadiaceae > PLOWO2-12-38-17. The sequence goes on from MHYY01000127.1 coordinate 1,687, forward strand.
GACCGCTTTATGTTTAAGCTGAAAATTACTTACCCCGATAAAAAAGAAGAACGTGAGATTATGGAGCGTATGGCATCAACAAAGAAGGATATAACGATAAATCCCCTAGTCAGACCGGAGGATATTTTACGTTTACGCGCCCTGGTTGATGAAATCTATATTGATGATAAAATTAAAGATTATATTATTGATATTATATTTGCAACAAGGGACCCTAAAGCATACAACCTTAAGCTGGAAGAATTCATTGAGTATGGCGCATCACCGCGTGCAACCATATATCTTACACTCGCAGCAAAGGCGCATGCATTTGTTAGGGGCAGGGGGTTCGTAACCCCTCAGGATGTAAAATCCATTGGAATGGACGTTCTCAGACATCGCGTGATTATAACGTACGAGGCAGAAGCCGAGGAAATGACTCCTGAAGATATAGTCCAGAAGATATTTGATAATGTTGAAGTACCATAATACCAAATTACGTCTTTTCAGATATTTTTATGATTTCAAAGGATATACTAAAAAAGATAAAGCAGATACAGATACACACGCGTCGTCTTGTGGATGAGGCGTTCATAGGTGAGTATCACAGTGTTTTTAAAGGACGCGGGATGGAATTTGAAGAAGTAAGAGAATACCAGCCGGGCGATGAAATTCGAACTATTGACTGGAATGTAACTGCGCGCATGGGTAGACCATTTGTTAAGAGGTACGTTGAAGAGCGCGAATTAACTGTTATGCTTCTTGTTGATGTAAGCGCCTCTGGTAATTTTGGATCAGTTAGACATTTAAAAAATGAAATTGCGACAGAAATATGTGCGCTCCTGGCTTTTTCTGCTATAAAAAATAATGACAAGGTCGGAATGATTATGTTTACAGATAAAATTGAGAAATTCTTGCCTCCAAAAAAAGGTCCGAAATATGTATTCAGGGTTATAAGGGAGCTTTTATGTTCAAAACCTTCAGGAAGGGGGACAGATATTTCTGTTGCCCTGGAGTATCTGAAGAAGATATCCTCGAGGCGGGCGATTTCTTTTGTTGTCTCCGATTTTCTGGCTGATAATTATGAACATGCATTACGTATAGCAAATAAAAAACATGATATAATATCCGTCACTGTTGTTGACCCCAGAGAGCAGGAGTTACCAGATGTCGGTATGGTTGAATTAAAAGATGCAGAATCTGGCGAGACACTTCTGTTAGATACATCAAATCCTCTGGCAAGAAAGGAATTTGGCGCTTTGGCAAATAAAGTGCAGCAGGAAAGATCGCGACTGTTCCGGTCAATGGGTATAGATGAAATTGTTATTAATACAGGTAAGCACTATGTAGAACCAATTATTCGATTTTTCAGGATTAGAGAAAAAAGATACTAACGAACACTATTCTGAGCCTAAGCACTGAGCAGAGAAAAGTGGCTGTGAAGGATTTAACTTGATGCTCAGGAATTTCAAAGAGATTCTTAAACAGGTTTGGTATTACAGGTAAAGGCACAAAGGCATGCTGAACTAATATCAACATCTAACTTAATATAACGAGTTTTATTGTATTTATTGCTGGTGTATTCAAATTAGACTGGATTATGACTATAAGAAGGCTTTTTTTATTATTCGTTGTTACTTTGTTTTTATTATCATTTGATCTTTCGCTGAAATTTTCTGGGAATTTGGTTCTTGCCCAGGAAACGAATAATAAAAAGACACTGGCAAAAGTGGCATCGCTTGCAAATGTTGATAAAAATGAGATTACGATTGGTGATAAAATAAAGTATGAAATTCTGGTAAGGTACAGAGGCGATGTTAATATACAATTTCCTGAGTTAGAACAAATAGGCGTATTTACTGTGAAAAAAACCGGTGGAATTAAAGAGCCTGAAAGAGAAAAAGATGATTATTTTGTAATAAAGCGTTATTATGTGCTAACTACATATGAGATTGGCAGGCAAACAATCCCACATTTGAAAATAAAATATAAGGATGCACACGGTGAAAATGAGGTTACTACAAATGAAATAATAATTGATGTTAAGGGTGTAATGAAAGAGGGAGAAACTGCAGGTGATATAAAGGATATAGTTCCTCCTATGGGTATATCAACAAATTTTACAAGACTGATAATATGGATTGCTGCCGGACTAGGGATACTTTTAATTGGAGGCTCGATATACTGGTTGATAGGTAAACGCAAGAAACAAAAGGAAGAACAGAAATTTGAATACATTTATAGAACACCGCATGAAATTGCTTACGAAATGCTTGGAAATTTGCTAAAAGAAGACTTACTTGCTAAAGGTTTAGCTAAAGAATATTATTATCGCATTAATGATATTTTGCGGCACTATATCGAAAACCGATTTAGTTTATTGGCGCCAGAGCGTACAACAGAAGAATTCCTTGAAGAAATGGCGCATACAGACAAGCTGGAAGACAATCATAAGGTATTAGTTCAGGAGTTACTTGAACACTGTGACATGGTAAAATACGCAAAATATAAACCATCTAGAATAGAGGCTAAAGAAACTTATGATTTAGTGAAACGATTGATAGATGAGACAAGACAGATAATGGAAGAAAAGGAGGTGATTGTAAAGCGATAGATACTGATTGTGTGTATTGATTTAAAAGCATATCTGGTATTGGGGATTCTTGGGTAAAACGTATTTGTGATAAGATTATTAAATTGGGCAGGGTTAACTGTTGATTCTGTAATTTAAAGTTAAATAGGGTTGTTTTATTGTCAGGGGCAGAAATTTAACTAATTGTACATTTAAATATTTTGAATCTTTTTGAAAAGGGTAAAAGATATGGTAAAAGTACCAGAAAAATTTTTAGATGAATATTTAAAGCATGAAAAGACCGCAACTGCAAGGAGCGTTAAAAGAACATCGAAGGTACAAATGCGTGAAATTTCAAATAATGAAAGTCTAAGACTAAAGCGAAATTTACAAATTTTGTGGGATATTTATAAGACTCCGGAGATAAAGGGGATCCTTTCCAAAAAACACCAAATTCATTTTCTGGATATAAACGGTGCTAATGTTCGTATCGGTTTAAGTTATGTGGATAAGGGTATTCTAATGGAATATGAATCGAATATGGGTGCTAAAAAAGAGCTTGCTGGTGCCAGGTTATATAATCAGGATAAATTAATTATAAATAGATATTTCGCTTCTGGAAAAGGCTTAGAGGCGCTTCTTAAGACTTCGCATATAGCGCTTAAAACGATGGCAGATGTTATGATAGAAAATGAATTTTCAGAAATGTCTTTTTGGAATGCCATTAAAAACGGTGAACAAGCACAGATATTGGCTTGATTTAATTATAACCTAAGAGTTCTTTGTTTCGATGATATTTCGCGATCCTTTATTACTAATACTAATTGTTGTAATAATTCCACCTTTAATTTATTTTTACTTCCGGCTCAGGAGAAGTTATATCCTCTTCCCTTCTCTGGGAACTGTAAAGAAGCTGAAACCCTCGTTTTTTCAGCGGTACAGGCACTTATTAATCGTAATTCGGTCTATAGTTGTTGTATTAATTATTGTTGCTCTGGCAAGACCTCAGTATGGTAATGAGCAGACCAGAGTGACTACCGAAGGAGTTGATATAGTGCTTACTGTTGATATTTCCGGGAGTATGCTGGCTGAAGATTTTGATATAGGTGGCAGAAGATATAACAGACTATATGTCGTTAAAGAGGTAGTAAAGGAGTTCATAAAGAAACGTGCCAATGACCGCATTGGTCTTGTAGTTTTTGCGGGTCGTGCATATACACAGTGTCCGTTAACGCTTGACTATGGAATGTTATTACAGCTTTTAGAGAAAGTGGAAATTGGAATGATTGAAGATGGTACTGCGATAGGTTCGGCTATCGGTTCGTCCGTAGACAGATTAAAGAACACAAAAGTAAAAGGCAAGGTAATTATCCTGCTGACCGATGGAAGAAATAATGCTGGAGAAATAGACCCCTTTACTGCCGCTGAGATTGCAAGGACGTTTGGTATTAAGATTTATACTGTAGGCGCAGGAACGAAGGGTTTAGCGCCGTTTCCCGCGGTAGATATATTCGGCAACAGGGTAATAAAACAGGTTAAGATTGATATTGATGATGAGGCTCTCACTGAGATAGCAAAAATAACTGACGGAAAATATTACAGGGCAACGGATACAGAATCTCTTAAAGAAATTTACAGCCAGATAGACAAACTGGAAAAAACAGAAACAGAGGTTACTCAATACACTGAATATAATGAGTTGTTCCCATACTTATTGTTACCAGCTTTTGGTTTATTGTTGTTTGAGGTAGGGTTGGCTAAGACCCGACTCAGAAAGATACCATGAAATACGGTAATCTAAACTATCTTTATTTACTTCCAGTTATATTAGTGTTGTTAATCGGTTATTTTCTTGCCTTCAGGAAAAACCTGAGTGATTTGAATAGATTTGCAAGCGTGGAATTATTACAGAAAGTTTGGTTCCCGATTAGCAAAAAGAAGCAGTGGATTAAGGCGCTACTGGTAATCACAGGTATTCTTTTCATGGTATTTGCACTAATTGAGCCCAGGTGGGGTTACCACTGGGAAGAAGTTGAAAAAAAGGGTGTTGATATAGTGATTGCTGTTGATACTTCAAGAAGCATGCTGGCGGATGACGTTAAACCAAACAGGTTGGAAGTAGCAAAAAGAGAGGTTGAAGATTTATTAAATATCTTGGAGGGGGATCGGGTTAGTCTTGTTGTGTTCTCTGGTACGGCGTTTACTTACTGTCCGCTAACTTCTGATTACGGTGCCTTTCGCCTCTTTTTGAATGATGTAAACACAAACATTATCCCGCTTGGAGGTACTGCCCTTGCTGAAGCAATAGAAAGAGGAATTGATACATTTGAGGCAAGTTCAAAGAATCACAAAGTTATTATATTGATTACTGACGGTGAGAATCATGAGGACGACCCTCTAAAAGCCGCCGCAAAAGCAAAAGAGCGGGGCATTGTTATTTACACTGTAGGCGTCGGGAAAAGGGACGGTTCTTATCTTAAGGTTAAAGACGAGAGCGGCAACGAGGTGTTATTTAAGGATAGGCAGGGTCAGGTAATCAAATCAAGGCTTGATGAAATTACCTTAAACAAAATTGCCCTGGAAACAGGCGGACTTTATACCCCCGCTTATGGGACAAAATGGGGTTTAGAAAAGATTTACAGGGAGAGTATTGCAAAGATAGAAGATATTGCATATAAAACACAGCATGTAAAAAGATATGTAAATCGTTACCAGATTCCATTATTTATTGCGCTAGCGCTTATATCTGTAGAAAGTTTTTTGACTAATAAAAAGAAGGCAATCAACCCTGGTTAGTGATAAATGTATTTTGTGGTTTGATATGAAATAAAAAGTATGTCGGGAAATGGATCTTTTCAAATATTAGGAAATTAATATTTCTTTACTCGTATTTATAGTATCAGATGGACAGATTAAAATAGAGATTTAATTTATAAGTATGAATAACTGGATTTGCAGATTAAATTTATTTGTAGTTTTGTTTTTCAGTTGTACTTTATTAGGATGGATAGACCCGCTTGCCGATAAAATCAGGGAAGGAAACATACTTTATAATAAAGGCAAATACGACGAGGCGCTGGAAAGATATGTAACCGCACAGGTAGATTCTCAGGGAATGCCCGAGCTGGATTTCAATATCGCTAACGTTCAGTATAAAAGAGACAAATACGATGAAGCGTTGCAGTTATTTGAGAAGGGCATAAAGTCTGAAAATCCTGAAATGAGGGTAAAGGCATGTTTTAATTTAGGCAATACACTTTATCGCCAGAATAAAATGAAAGAGGCGCTTGATTGTTACAAAAAAGTCATAGATTATGTTGAAGAAATCGAGAATAAAGATACTAAAAACCTTGAAACTTTGAAAAACGATGCGAGATATAATCACGAATTTATTGAAAAAAAGATGCAAGAACAGGAGCAACAACAGCAGAGTCAAAATCAGAAAGACCAGCAGCAGAAAGAAGAAAGCAAAAAAGATGATAAGCAATCTGAAGAAAATAAGGGTGAGGATAAACAGGAATCGCAAAAAGATAAAAAACAATCTGAATCCGAAGAAGCCGGTCAGGAAAATAAAGACAGGCGTGATGAGTCCACTAATCAGACCGAAGAAGATAAACAGAAAAACCAGCCTTTGGACCAACAAAAGCAGTTACAAGCTCAGGGTCAAAGACAAATGTCAAGGGAAGAAGCCGAACGCCTGCTTAATGCATTAAATCAGTCCGAAAAGCAATCAAGGGGTATGGTAAATGATAAACAACGTGTACAACATAAGCCTGTGGAAAAGGATTGGTAATTTTATTTAAAAGGTTATATTGGCGTAATAAATATGACATATTCAACTCCAAAACAAAAGCATTTCGCCCTGGCGCCCAGCGTTTATTTAACATTGTTTATGTTTTCTAGCGAGGTTGTTTTGGCATGAGAATGTTTACTAGATATTTTAGCCTGAGTCTTGCGGTGATAATGCTGTTTGTGTGTATTGAAAGGGTGTTTGCGCAGGACATTAGTTTGGTTGCATCCGTTAATCGGAATGTTTTAACGTTAAGCGACCAATTACAATTAACTCTTACAGTTGATGGCACACAGGATACATCTCCACCGGCTTTTCCAAGCGTGGAAGGATTTAATTTGTTATATGGACCAAAGATTTCTGCACAAACAAGTATTATTAATGGCGCTGTTTCTGTCAGTAAAAGTTACACCTATGTATTACAGCCTATCACAAAAGGTAAATTTACTATCGGACCATCCAGTGTTGATTACAAAGGAAAGACTTACACATCCAGTTCTATAAGTGTTGAGGTGACTAATGTACAAGCTTTGCCTCAAACATATTTGCCTGATTTTGAGAAACTTGTTTTTGTAGAATTAAGTGCGGATAAAAATGAAGCGTATATATATGAGCAGGTTGTGCTTTCCTTTAAATTTTATTTT
>MHYY01000128.1 GCA_001830285.1 Planctomycetes bacterium RIFCSPLOWO2_12_38_17
TTCCATCAGGCTGAAATTGGCTGGAAAGCGCTTCGAAATCTAACCTTCGATGTGTACGCTCTCTTACAGCCTTTACTACTGAATACATGTATTCCACATTATTATCAACGATGTAGAATCCTACTCCCAGAGAACCCATAATTAAGGCAATCTCAATATCTGCTTCGGATGGTTCAAGTATTCCATCAGGATGATTATGAATAATTACATCGCCGCAACGTGCCTCTTTAATCACGGCAGGCACAGCATTCCTATTCCCCATGGCATAAACATCCACATCGGTTATCATAAGGTCTTTATCTAGCCTGCCTATCAGAAATACCTCGTTTCCATTCACCCTTTCAATAGCAACTTGAATTGATGATACTGCTTCTGGTAATATAAAATCACTTACTAGAGATTGTGTCTTTCGCATGGACTCTGCCATAAAATAAATACATGTTGCCTTTAAATTCAAACTAGTTTTATTTGAATCACTTGCTACGCCTTTAAATCATCTATAAGGAACAATACCTCAGGCATTGACTAAAGTCGTCCGGTACTTTCGCTGTAACAGATACTAACTTTAGAGTATATGGATGATTAAAGGATACCTTATATGCGTGAAGCATCTGCCTTGGAACACTTCTCAGCCGTGATATTTCAACTGGCTTACGGTCATATTCTGCCTCACCAACAACAGGATGTCCTATAGAAGCAAGATGTACTCTAATCTGGTGCGTTCTGCCTGTCTCTATATTCACTTCCAGATAAGATGCATATTTACTGCTCTTTATAACTTTTACATGTGTAACGGCATTTTGCCCGTGAATTAGGGTGTTTATTGTAAATAACTGTGTCTCTAATTGTCCTTTTACAATAACCCTGTAAATCTTCTTAACCAGATTTTTTTTAAACAAATTTTTTAAATGTTCAAAGGCTTCTTTACTCCTTGCAAATATAACTGCGCCTGACGTATCCTTGTCAAGCCGATGAACTGCCTGAATTCGGTTATCGCCAAAGCGCTTTTTCAACATATCTTCAAGACTTCTGGGACCATTTGTTAAAATATTAGGTGATTTTGCAACAATCAAATAATAATTGTCTTCATATAGAATCGCATCCTTATGAAATACAGAGGCCTTTATTCCCTCAGCAATTACCTCTACTTTATCGCCTCTTTTAAGTATATGTGAAGCAATCCAGATACGCTTCTTATTTACAAAAACCAGTCGTTTGTCAAGTAGCCTTTTCGCCCTTTTTTTGGATGAATCCAGCTTTAAAGCTATAAAATCCAGAAGTGTATTCGCACACTCTTTTTCAGAAAACGTAAATTCCTTTATGGACATTCTTTTAGTAAACTTTATCTTCAGTGTTTATATAATGCGCCATCCTGAAACGGAGTCTTACACTAACCAAAAATTCCAGTTTAAATATTATGTATACCAAAACCAGCAAGTTTAATCAATTTTTATGTACCCTGGAAAAACCTTTTAATCGGACAATATCAAGGAAATTGACATGCACCAAACATTCTTATAAATTATAATTAATTTTCACATACTAATCTCCAGCTTTACCCTTTAATAAAGTGATTGATTTGATTACTATAATTCTACTATTTTATTAGGCTTTATGTTAAAATTTCTGAAAATGGTAGAAAAATTTAACCCTGATTAAAATCCATCCTCTTATGCTAAAAAAACACAGCAAATTTTTTGAATCGCTACTACTCATAGTAGACTGGGTTTGCTTATCCACCGCATGGATGTGTTCATACTATTTACGTATGTATTCAGGCATTATCCCAGCTTACAAAACAATCCCACCCCTCAAGATATACCTAATGCTTCTTTTCTTTATGATCCCCCTATGGGGCATGGTTTTCAAGGCTTTTGGGCTTTACCGCCCGCGCAGAATTTCAACCAGATTTTCTGAAGTCATAGATATCGGTAAAGCCTCCACCTTCGCTACATTAATCCTTGTTTCACTAACATTTCTATTCCGCCAGTATGAGTTTTCCAGATTAACCTTCTTTTACTTCTGGCTTATTAACATTGTATTCCTTAGCTTGACGCGTATTCTATTCAGAGCGTTCCTCAGCTTTATAAGGAAAAAGGGTTACAATAGAAGATTTGCTCTTGTCGTCGGCACAGAAAAACTAGGACAAGAACTTGTTCATAAATTAAGGAGCCACCTTGATCTTGGTGTTCAAATAAAAGGCTTTATAGCAAACAAGCCTGATAATATCGGTGCTGAAATACAGGGGACAAAGATTCTTGGAAGCCACCTTAATATCCGTGAATTGATTAAAAAGCATGGTATTGATATTGTTTTTATCGCCTTACCTTATCATGCACACAATCAACTAAAGGACATCCTCGATTATATAGCAGACGAACCTGTTAGTGTTATAGTTTTACCAGACCTCTTTGAGTTTGCCACATTACGCGGCAGGATAAATGAATTTGACGGCATGCCGCTTATCACCCTATGCGACACACCCTTATATGGCTGGAATATCATTATAAAAAGGTCTCTGGACATTGTTTTTTCCTCGTTTATATTGATTCTATTAAGTCCATTCATGCTTATTATAGCCTTATTAATAAAATTAACCTCTGCAGGTCCAGTTTTTTATAAACAGGAACGAATGGGATTGGATGGTAAAATATTTAACATGATTAAATTCCGTACTATGCTGGTAAATGCAGAAGCCGAGACAGGCCCTGTATGGGCAAGCAAAGACGACCCAAGGTGCACAAACATTGGCAAATTTCTCAGAATGACAAGCATGGACGAACTCCCGCAATTCTTTAATGTCTTAAAAGGAAATATGAGCATCGTAGGACCCCGGCCAGAACGTCCTGTACTCATTGAAAATTTCAGGGACAAAATCCCAAAGTACATGCTAAGACACAAAATGAAGGCAGGGATTACAGGTTGGGCACAGGTTAACGGCTGGCGAGGAAGCACCTCGCTAGAAAAACGTATCGAATATGACCTGTACTACATCGAAAACTGGTCGTTGTATCTTGATCTAAAAATAATATGGCTGACTATCTGGAATGGACTTGTAAATAAAAATGCATACTAAAAAATCCCTTGCCATAATACTGGCGCTTATATTTCTTGCGTCAAATTCCATTGCAGACGACTTCAAACAAAATACCTTGTGGGAAATAAATACACAAGAAACAATACTTGCAAGGACAGCTTTATATATTGCAAAAGAATCGTACCCTGAAATAGATACAGAACAATATCTTAAAAAGCTTGACAATATTATTAAAAATATACAAACAAGTCTCCGGGATGAAACAGAACCTGAACAAATTATAAAAATCATTAATATTGTGCTTTTCAATGAGCTTCAATTCAAGTACGTCCAGACGGGTGGGCTTGAACATATATCGTTAAATAAAGTACTCGATACAAATACTGGTAACTGCGTTGGCCTATCTATTCTTTACTTGTGCATAGCGGAAGGGTTACGCCTGCCCATCTACGGCGTAAGCGTCCCTGAACACATTTTTGTACGTTACGATGATGGTGATTTTCGTAAGAACATTGAAACTGGTTACGAAGGCATGGCAACCCCTGACAGCTATTATGTTAATATGCCAGGCAAACGGATACCGCAAATATGCATCAAGGCTGGATGTTATCTTAAAAATCTAAATTTAAATGAGGTTATTGCAAATATCTATCTAAACCGTTCACTTATTCAAAAAAACGATGGCAAGCTGGATGCCGCATTAAAGGATGTAAATCATGCAATCGAACTGCATGGAAATGATGCCGCAGCCTTTTGCAATCGCGGTGTAATTTACGAAAAGATGAAGAATATAGAACAGGCTTTAAGTGATTATAATAAAGCCTTAGAGCTCAATCCTGACTATGCCCCGGCGTATTACAACCGCGGCTCCGCTTATGCATCAACAGAAAATATTGATAAGGCGCTTATGGATTACAGCAAGGCGTTGTTTTTAGACCCAAGCGCTATTCTTTCTTACTATAACCGTGGTATCGCCTTTAAAATGATTGGAAGAACCGACCTCGCTATAGAAGATTTAACAAAGGCAATCTCCTTAGATTCAAAATTTGCAGCAGCTTATGCACAGCGCGGACTTGCTTACGCAGAAACAGGCGAGCAGGAAAAAGCCCTTTCAGACTTCAACAAAGCCCTCGAACTCGAACCCGGCAATGCTGAAATTTATATGAAAAGGGCTATCCTCCACGCAGACATGCAACACTTTGATGACGCAATCAGCGATGCAACAACTTTTTTAAAATCTGCCCCAAAAAATGGTTTTGCATATTACATCCGCGCAAAGGCTTATCGCGGCAAAAAGGCATTTGAAAAGTCACTTGAAGATTACAACAAGGTAATAGAACTCAGTCCAAGACTTGCTGGTGTATACTTTGAGCGAGGTCTTGTCAAAATACAGATTGAAAAGCCGGATGATGCACTTACAGATTTTAACACATCTATCGAACTGTTCCCTTTGAATCCCTTTGCATACCTTAATCGAGGACAAACTTATAAAAAACTTGGGAAAAAAGAAAATGCAGAAAAAGATTTCTTAATATACCTGAAACTAAATCCCAATGCCCCGGATGCGGAAGAAATAAAAAATGAAATCGCTGAATTAAAAAATGCCTTAAACTAATCCTAAATTCCCCTCTGAAACTACAGCAGATGTCTTTCAAGCCATTACGAAGCATAACACATGTCAAATTGGTATACGCGCCAAGCAATCGAACAAAAAGAACGGAAAAACCAATAAAATCTTTACCCCGCTGTTAATTCGTTTTTTGATTTAACCAGATTATATAACAAATACAGCCTCTTCCCAATTTATTGCTAAATCATTGACGTTTAACATAATAATTGATAATAATATACATTTTGATACTTAACTTTATTTCCATACACTTGTAATAAAATATAATCCGGGCAATTAAATTAGATTCTTCGCTTTGTCATGTTGAACCCTTTATATATCGTCATGCTGAGCGCAAGCGAAACATCTCTATTTCATGCTCAGGGTAGACGCCGTGAAGTATCTAATTTAAATTGTTTGAAATTCCTAAACTTAAATTTTAAAAAATCTCTCAATAATTTAACACAGGAGGTAACATGAATATACAAATAAAGATTGGCAAATTTGAAAACAAGCCCGCAGAAATACAGGTTTTTTATCTATACGAAGACTCTAAAACATTTAACAGCTTAGTTAAATACTATGACAACGCATTAAACAATGCCATCTCAGGATTACTAAATAAAAAGGAATTTATCCCAAAACTTAATAAAACAATTATTCTTCCAACTTACGGGAAAATCCCTGCTAAACGCATAATGCTGGTGGGGCTAGGCATAAAAAAAGACATTACTTCTGACAAAATAAGACAGGCTGCTGGCGTTACCGCCGCCACTTTACATGACGCAGGCATTAAAGAAATTACAAGCATAATGGATTCAATTGAAATGCCGGCTTCAAAATCAACAGAATGGTATCAAGCTTATATTGAAGGATTTCTGCTCTCACAGTATAAGTTCCAAAAATATAAACAAGTCCCCCCCGAAGAACAAAAAGAAATAAAAACTCTTATACTTCTGCTATCAGACAAAGATATATCACATACTTCCCGCAACGCCGTTAATCACGGACGGATTATTGCAGATGCTGTTTGTTTTACACGTGATTTGACAAATACACCTGCGCAGGACAAAACACCAACAATCCTTGCCGATATTGCTGAAAAAATGGCACGAGAACTTGGTATCAAATGCAAGACACTAGCAACTCCGGAGCTAAAAAAATTGGGAATGGGTGGCATTCTTGGCATTTCAAGAGGCAGCGCACAACCGCCAAAATTTACAATACTCGAATATAATCCACATTCAAAAAATCAGGATACAATTGTATTTGTTGGTAAAG
>MHYY01000129.1 GCA_001830285.1 Planctomycetes bacterium RIFCSPLOWO2_12_38_17
TATGTTTCAACCCGGTTATATAAAATTGTATAAATCAGGTGAGCTCAAAAAAAGGGTCGAAAAAACAGTTAATTTACTGAAACAATGTCAGATTTGTCCTAGGCGTTGTAAAGTAAACAGGCTCGAAAATGAAAAGGGAATATGTAAAGTAGGCAGATTACCAATGGTCTCAAGTTATAATCCACACTTCGGTGAAGAATCCCCTCTTGTTGGCACTCAAGGTTCCGGAACTATATTTCTTACTTCGTGTAATCTGGGATGTATCTTCTGTCAAAACTATGATATCAGTCATCTTGGAGAGGGTTATGAGATTTCTATTGAACGTTTCGCAAAAATGATGATTGAGTTACAAAATATTGGATGTCATAATATTAACTTCGTAACGCCAACACATGTTGTACCTCAAATACTAGAAGCGCTTCCAATTGCCGTTGAAATGGGTTTGAAAATACCTTTAGTTTATAATACAGGCGGTTATGACATCATCGAAACTTTAATGATAATTGAAGGTATATTTGATATTTATATGCCCGACTTCAAATTTACAGATAGTGATATTGCAAACAGATTCTGCAAAGCAAGGGATTATCCAGAAGTTGCCATGAAGGCTATAAAAGAAATGCACAGACAAGTTGGAGACCTTGTTATGAATAATCACGGCATTGCTGAAAGGGGTTTAATTGTTAGACATCTTATTATGCCTAATGAACTGCCTGGAACACGAAAGGTTATGCATTTCCTTGCTAACGAAATATCAAATAATACTTATGTAAACATAATGGACCAATATCGCCCATGTGGGCTTGCACACAAATATCCTGAAATAAATCGGCGTATAACTACAGAAGAATTTTCAAACGCAATTAATGTTGCAAGAGAGGAAGGCTTAACCAGATTGGATTCAATATTTTAAAGACCCGTGCGCAAGTAAAATTAACTCCCAAACCATTAAACATTATTAACATTCTGTACCATTTTACAGCACAAATTAGTATACAACGTCGCTGTTTCAGGAACATAATTATTTAAAATATTTTACATAGTAAATCTCTAAACATTAATATATTTATGAATTTTATTACGGATAACAATTATGACCTTATAGTAATCGGTGGTGGTCCCGCTGGAATGATGGCGGCTGGGCGTGCCGGAGAACGTGAGAGAAATGTTATACTCCTGGAAAAGACAGACAGTCTGGGCAAAAAACTACTTCTTTGTGCCAGTGGGAGGTGCAATGTAACAAATACAGTTCCAATTCATGCATTCTTAGAAGCATATGGAAAAGGAGGCAATTTCCTTCGTACCGCAGTACAGGTGTTCGATAATGAAAGATTACGCTCTTTTCTTTTAACTTATGGTGTCGAAACTATTGTTGAAAATAAAGGGCGTGTTTTCCCTAAAGACCAGAACGCTAACTCAATTCTAAAGGCAATCAAAGATTATATGCATGATAATCGTGTAAGAATATTGACAAATACAAATGTTTTAAAGCTAATAACAAAAAATAATACTGTGGCAGGAGTTGAAACAAATCAAGGTTCTTTTTCGGGACGAAACGTTCTGATTGCAACAGGAGGCCTTAGCTACCCCGGTACAGGAAGCACCGGAGATGGATATAAACTTGCCTCTTTTGCAGGTCATACGATAACGCCAACATACCCAGCTATTATTGCCTTCGAAACATTAGAAACATGGGTAATATCAGTACAGGGAACCCCTATTAAAAATGCAAGAATTACAGCCTTTCAGTCTAATAAAATAATTTCAGAACATTTTGGAGAGGCGCTTTTCACTCATTACGGCATATCAGGACCGGCAATCTTAGATATGAGTAAACAGCTTGTTGAACATATAAAAGATGGACAATTGAAAATACATATAGATTTTAAACCATCTCATACCGCTGAAAAACTTGACAAAGTGTTTGTAAATCAGCTAAAACGACACGGCGGTAAGACTATAAAATCTAGTTTGACTTTCTTCATCCCTGAAAAATTATGCTATGTCCTTTTGAATATTTGTAAAATTGATTCTTCAAAGAAGTCTTCTCAAATAACAATCCAGGAGAGGCGTAAGTTACTGAGACAACTCAAAGGATTGCAACTTACACTAGTTCGTCACCGTCCTATTGATGAAGCTATTGTTACGGCAGGCGGTGTAAATTTGGATGAAATTGATGCAAAAACAATGGAATCTAAATTATTGAAAGGATTATATTTTGCCGGCGAGGTGCTTGATGTAGATGCTCCAACAGGAGGGTTCAACCTGCAAGCCGCATTTTCTACAGGATATTTAGCAGGTAATTCTATTAGTTAAACAGTATATTTATTATGCCGCCTCTTGTTTATGAATGCGTTCGATATGTGAAGAAATAAGATTAAATATCCCATCGGCGTTACAGCACTTTAAAATATGCTGTCGCAGTTCCGTAGCGTTGTGCATACCTATAATATATTTTATTACATGCTTACGAAAAAGGATAACGCCAATATCATGACCATAATACTCAAGCATATGCAATAAATGACGACGGATTACTTTTATCTTTTCCTCATTTGGAACTTGTTCTCTGTCTTTGTGCTGAAAAATCCATGGATTACCTATTGCAGCCCTACCTACCATTACTCCGTCACAACCTGTGTGCTTTTTAATCCGCTCAATATCGGCAACGCACTTTACATCACCATTACCAATAACGGGTATTTTTACTTTTTGCTTTATCTCTGCAATTGCATCCCAGTCCGCCTTACCAAAAAAGAACTGCGACCTTGTTCTACCATGAACAGCAATGAGTGACGCTCCATTATCTTCCAGTATTTTAGCCACCTCATAGTAATTTCGTGACTTGTTATCCCACCCTAACCTAATCTTTCCAGTCACAGGAACACTGAGCGCACGTGTAAGTTTATAAAATATTCTGCCAACCTTAGAAGGATTTTTCAATAGACCCGCCCCAGCGCCTTTACCCGCTATGTCAGAAACAGAACAACCCATATTGATATCAATGATGTCCGGTCCAAGCGATTCGATCAGACGGCACGCCGCTACAAGTTTATCCTCGTCATTACCAAGTATTTGAAATGTAACTGGTCTTTCGGATGGTAAAAAATCAAGTAGTTTGAAAGTTTTCTTGTTGTTCCATAGTATGCCATCCATAGAAATGACCTCTGTATAGCTCATGGACATACCGAATTCTCTGCAAATCAGTCGAAAAGGAACATCAGAAAACCCCGCCATTGGAGAAAGGATTAAATCTCCATATACTGGGATATTTCTTATTAAAAAACTGGGCTTCATTTTTAATTAAGTAACTTTTAAATCAAGGTGTTATAAACTATATAATAAGTTTTCAGAATTATACCAGCCTATAAGTTAAATATCATTTGTTTTTTTCTTAATAATGTTGTATTTTAATAAAATTGGTAAACTATTCCGTTTTAAATTTTTAGAGTAACCATCATGTCATATCAGGACCTTTCCGAATTCATTAAAAAATTAGAAGAATCAGGGCAATTAAAACGTATTAAGACAGAGGTTTCTGCTGACCTTGAGATTACAGAAATTACCGACCGAATTTCTAAGTCATACGGACCCGCACTGCTTTTTGAAAACGTAAAGGGCTATTCAATACCGGTACTCATCAATGCCTTTGGTTCATTTGAACGCATGGCAATGGCTCTGGGAGTAAAAAATGTTGACGAAATTGCTAAAGAGATAGAAAGTCTTGTGAAACCTGAAATACCATCTACTTTCATAGATAAAGTCAAGCTTATCCCACATCTTTTATTAACATTTTCCAAATTCCCACCAAAAACTGTCAGACATGCACCTTGTCAGGAAATCGTGTTTGAAATGGAACCGTCACTTTCGAGGATACCTATCATAAAATGCTGGCCCGGTGACGGTGGTAAGTTTATAACCTTGCCCCTCGTGTTTACAAAAAACCTGAAGACAGGAAATAGAAACACCGGTATGTACCGCTTGCATGTTTATGATGACAGAACAACAGGAATGCACTGGCATATCCACCATGACGGCGCCAGACATTATCGTGATTACCAACGTGAGAATAAAAGAATGCCTGTAGCAGTTGCACTTGGTTGTGACCCTGCAATTACTTATGCGGCAACCGCGCCAGTCCCACCTGAAGTGGATGAAATGGTTTTCGCTGGTTTCATGAGAAAAAGAAATGTAGAAATGGTTACTTGCAAGACAATTGACATGGAAGTACCTGCAGACGCCGAAATTGTATTAGAAGGATACGTTGACCCAAAAGAAACACGCATTGAAGGTCCATTTGGAGACCATACGGGATACTATTCATTGTCTGACTATTATCCAGTTTTTCACATCACATGTATAACCCAACGTAAAAAACCTGTTTATCCGACTACAATTGTCGGCAAGCCTCCTATGGAAGACTGTTATATGGGAAAAGCCACAGAGAGAATCTTTCTGCCGCTATTGAAATTAATGATACCAGAAATCGTTGATATGAATCTGCCTCTTTTCGGAGTCTTTCACAACTTTGCATTCTTGTCAATTGATAAACGCTACCCCTTTCAGGCTAAAAAAGTGATGCATGGGATATGGGGTATGGGACAGATGATGTTTACGAAAATTATTGTGGTGGTAGATAAAGACGTCAACGTACAAAATGTAGATGAGGTAATGTGGCGGGTAGGCAATAATGTTGACCCACGCAGGGATATTACCTTTGTGGATGGCCCGCTTGATGCGCTTGAACACGCCTCCGCACTCCCTAAAATAGGCTCAAAAATGGGCATAGATGCCACCAAAAAATGGCCAGAAGAAGGTTTTACAAGAGAATGGCCGGATGACATTAAAATGTCACAAGAGATTGTTGACCTAGTAAACAAAAAGTGGAACATATACGGAATTTAGCCACGAATTTGCACTAATTTACTCGAATAAAAAGATTAAGGAGAAAATGTGAAATAGTTCTTAAATAATTTGCGTAGATTCGTGTTTATTCGTGGCTAAATAATACTTAAATTTATGCTTACCCAAACTGATCTATTAACCAAAAAAGGCGCATATATCCAGCAAATGTTTGGCTCTATTGCAAGGGTATATGACCTTTTAAACACCATTTTGAGTTTTAACTTTGACAAGAGTTGGCGCAGGTTTGCCGTCAAGGTTAGCAATGTTACACCCGATGCAAAAGTACTTGATGTTTGCACAGGCACAGGCAACTTGGCAATTGAATACTCCAAGATGTTAAACAAGTCTGGCAAGGTTATTGGAAGCGACTTTTGTCACGAGATGGTAAAACTGGCAGATAACAAGCTCAAGAAAAAAAAACTTTCCGACAAAATTGACGTCCTTGGCGCTGATACCCTACATTTGCCCTTTCAGGACAATTCATTTCAAGTCTCTGCCGTGGCATTTGGAATCAGGAATGTAGCTGATCTAAGGGCTGGCATTACTGAAATGATGCGGATAACCGCCCCGGATGGACGTGTTGTTATATTGGAATTCTCTCAACCCACAAATCGCATCTTTAAGTCAATCTATTATTTTTATTTTAAACAGATACTTCCTTTTATTGGTAAGCTTATTTCACGCAGTAAGTACAATGCATATGCCTATCTTCCAGATTCTGTATTAAAATTTCCTGATCGGAATGGACTAAAATCATTGATGGAATTATGTGGACTTGAAGATGTGAAAATATACTCAAGAACACTGGGAATTGTTACCGTCCATGTCGGCAAAAAACCATGTAATCATAAACACCAATGTGCTTGACTAGCCTGAAAAGATTTTGTATTATAATTTTGTAAATTTAATTATTTTTTCCTGCCTATTAACAATACCGTATCAATGGCTTTTTATGTCATTTATCGGTTATCTTCTCTATACTGGGGAATAGTGCAACGGTAGCACAAATGACTCTGGATCATTTAATCTAGGTTCGAATCCTAGTTCCCCAGCCAATTAAAATTAAGGTTTTGCTGGCAATTAAAAAATAAAAACGCAAGAGAACCCATATTTATTACTGATACAAATCGTGTCCTGTTTTCTGATAAAAAGAATCAGTTTCAATAGCAAGAATAAAAACCCCTTTGGCTTTTGTAGAGGATAAATATACACCGACCTTGGAAAATCTTGAATTTAAAACAAAATGGTTAAAGATTATATATTTTGCTACAAGTTATGGCTTTGTGGTATCTATGTTATATTTGTTCGGCTATTGGTCAACTTTCGATATTAACATTCTCGAATATATTAAAATATCGGATGTAATTAAGATATCTATTTACCCTATTTTAACATCCATTGGTATAACTATAACAGGTATTATAGTAGGCAGTTTCTATGGACGTATAAGTGCTAAACCAAATGTACAAAAAAGTGAAAAATTAAATAAAATAGAGAAATGGATTAATTTTATATATAAATATACCTTTATAGTAAGCATCATTATTTTATTTGCTTTTTTTTCATATATGCTAAATTGGAACGTATTTTGGCCACTTTTTTCTATAATATGTCCTACGGTTACCAGTTATATTTTGGTTAAGTATAAAGTAGAATTGGTAAAAAAACTTATTCCATTTCCTAGTTATGAGGCTATTATTTTATATATATTTCTTACAAGCTTATCTTTAGCATTTGGATATGGAAAAGTACGAAGCCTTAGCATACTTGAAACAGGTAGTTGCTTTTATGTAAACGTTTCAATATTTAAAGACAAAGAATTATTTCAAGACCAAAAAAGACTAAAATACCTCGGAGTGGGAGGAGATTTCATGTTCTTTTTAAGTGAAGATAATACAAAAATATACATTTTAGAACCTTCCAAAATACCCATACTAGAATTGTATAAATCAAAATCTCAAACAAGAACAGAAGCAACTAAAGAAATAAAAAATAAAACATAAGGAAGGGGCAAGGGTCACATCTTAAATCATAAATAATTTGCTAGAAATCGCTATATTAACGCAATAGAAAATATCAATATTTATTATTTAAGATGCGACCCTTTACGCTCTTTTACGCTCTCCTACGAATAATGAATATTTCTTTAAAAAGAATTGGTATGGAGTAATTAATCTTATTCATTGAATCAAATTTTTTTATGTGGTTATTCAGTTGACGCAAGTAACCCCAACATATAGTATGTTGGGGTATGGAAGACTATCCTCGGACACTTTTTGAGTTTGAAGCACGATTTAGCACTGAAGCGTCGTGCAGGGAATATCTTTTTAGATTACGCTGGCCAGACGGGTTTGTTTGCCCTCGATGTCAGAGTAGAAAAGCATGGGTAACGCAACGTGATTTATTGGTCTGTGCATCCTGCGGAGACCATGTTTCTGTAACGGCAGGAACAATCTTTCAAGATACTCGCAAGCCACTAACAATGTGGTTTAGAGCAATGTGGTGGGTAACAATCCAGAAAACCGGAGTTAGTGCGATAGGCTTGCAAGGTATTCTTGGGTTACGCAGCTATTATACTGCGTGGACATGGCTTCAAAAACTTAGAAGAGCGATGGTTAGACCAGGCAGAGAGTGTCTTTCTGGTATGGTCGAAGTGGATGAAACCTATATTGGAGGAGAAAAGCTGGGCAAACGAGGTCGAGGAGCCTTAGGTAAGAGCTTAGTAATAATAGCGGCAGAGGTAAAGGGAAATCGCATTGGTCGGATTAGGCTACAATGCATAAGAAACGCCTCTGCTAAAAGCGTGGAAGAAGCTGTCCAGCAAATTGTAGAACAAGGGAGTATTGTTCAAACGGACGATTGGAAAGGCTATCATGGGCTGGATCATCTTGGTTATGCACATGAAGTTATGCGAAGAAATACAGAAATTGGTGAGAACTTATTGCCACATTGCCACAGGGTGGCTGCCTTGCTTAAACGATGGATAATGGGGACTCATCAAGGTTCGATCAGCCATGAACATTTGGAGCACTATCTTGATGAGTTCGTATTCAGGTTTAATAGAAGAAACTGCAGACACAGAGGGAAACTTTTCTATCGTCTTGCACAACAGGCCGTCACGATTGGGTCAACATCTTACAAAGATATGGTCAAATGCGGTAGAAGAGGGCGAAAATTGAAGCACCACAACATATTGTATGGACTTGAGTCAACTGAATAACCACATTTTTTTATTTCAAGCTACAAACCTTAACAAATATGGAGGAAGGATGTATGTCAAAGGAAAAATTACCGAAACAGTATCTTCAGATTAAAAAGAGGTATGCAAAATATTTCAAGGCAGTTGAGGAGCTTGGCAAGGTTGTTAAACAGGAAGGACCCCTCGATGAGAGGACTGCTCATCTGATTCAGCTAGCAGGGGCGGCAACGGTGCATTCAGAGGGCGCTGTCCACAGTCATGTAAGAAGGGCTATGGAAGCAGGGGTAACACCTGAAGAGATATATCACGCAATTATTCTTCTTACCAGTACTATTGGGTTTCCAACCGTTGTTGCGGCACTAAGCTGGGCAGAAGATGTCATAAAAAATAAAGGGAAAAAGGTTCGAACCTGATCAATGCTTAAATACGAAATAAACAGGACTTAACAAGGTATCTGGAGTTATCACGTTTAAACTTGTGTTAAATTGCGGGATTTGGTAAAAATGCTTTTTAAAATTTAATTACTTATTTAATATTTGCGCCTTTTTATATGCGTAGTCTTCGTCAGAAATAATACCTTCTTCCTTCATTTCTTCCAATTCAAGTAATTTCTCGTTTTCTATATTTCTTTCTTGAGGTACATCTTTAGACGTAATACCTTCACCTTTTGTCTTTGCAATTTCCTCTAATTTAAATTTGTAATCTTCTTCTGCTATGAAGCCTTGATGATATAGTTCTTTAAGCTCTTTAGCTTTCTCGTCATTTGCAATATCTTTCGGTAGTGAATCATCCGACGGCAAAACTACATTTCTATCACCTCTAAGTTCACCCACCTTATAGTCATAGTCTTCCTCTGTAATATAACCCTCGTTATATAACTCCTTAAGTTCTTTTATCTTCTCGCTATTTGATATATTTTCCTCTGATAACGAAATTGGTTTCTCATCAGTTGATTCTGAAAGCGCCCTTTTTTTAATCTCATAATCTTCGTCTGTAATTAAACCTTCATTCCGCATTTCTTCAAGCATCTTTGACTTCTCTTCTGACGAAGGCTCTTCTGTGGTAAGACCCTCACTAAAGTTAGTCGGTTCGGATGATTTTAAGGTGTCGTCCTTTTCCTCCTTTTTGATAATTGCCTCTTTTTTGCTTTCATAATCTTCTTCTGTAATTAAACCATCCTGTCTCATTTCTTCAAGCATTTTAAGCTTATCTTCATCAACTGTAGGTTCTTCACCCAAAATTGCTTCTTTATTTGCTACCAAAGACGTTTCTTCCGATAAATCTGAAGTGCTTTCCTGGATATTCTCACTAGTACTGTCAGACGCTTCAGTTTCACTGCTGTATTTTTCATACCCTGCTACATCCTCGGACGTGGACTCAATTTCCGTCTCTTCCATTTCTGTTGGAATTTCATTATTATATTTAACCTTTGTTTCAGGTAATATTCCTATATCCTGTCCCTTTACAAGCGCATCTTTCTTTTCTTCGTACTCATCCTCAGAAATTGCCCCTTCTTCTTTTAACTGTGTTAATTTTGTAAGTTTATCATGTAATTCTTCAATATTTACCGGTTGTTCTTCAGATACAAAATCAGTTTTGGTTTTTTTTGGTTTTGAAGAATCTTTTGTTCTTAATTTATCATTTGTAATATCAGTATTTGTATCGTCCGTTTCTTCAATTATTTTCTCAGCGGCCTTATTTGCAGACGAAGCATTGCCTTCTTTAGAGCCTTCTGACCCTTTACCAGCCAATCTTCTTTCTTCCTTCACCCCCCTATCCATCTTCTTTTTTTCTTTTATCATTTTTTCATCCCTTCCGTCATATTGTGGGGTGATGACAGACACTGCTACAAAAACTTCATTACCTGTGTTCAATAACTTGTGCACTGTTTTACTAGGGACCTGTAATATAGAGCCAGGTTTAACGATATAGCGTGTACCGTCAAGCGTTGCTATGCCACTCCCCTTTTTAACATAAATAACTTCGTCGTGCCTTTTATGATAATGCAGGTACATTTCACAGTTTTCTCTCACCTGGATAAGATGCATGCTTGATGTTTTATTTTCACCAACGTCTGTGATTTTTATATCTTCATCTTCTCCGAGCGGATTCTTGTTTGCTACTTCTTCTATATTCTGTACGTTGGATGAATAAACATCTGGAAACTTGGTTGGATGTTTTAAGGACTCTACGAAGTTAACAGGATAATACTTTATTGTAGTGCATCCAATAAGAAATAATAATATGAGAGAAGATGCTAGTCGGAAAATGATTTTAGTATGGTTCATTATTATGTTCACTTTTGCTAATTTTTAGATACTTTCTAATTAAAACAAAAGATATTAGGCATTGCAAGTAAGTATTTGAAATCGCTCAATACCTCCCTAAAGCGAGTATTTAAATATATCGTAATTGACATTTAATATAATTGCTTTTATCATAAAAACATGAAAATAAACAAAGAAAGAAGAAGGTTTTTAAAAAAGACGCTCTCTTCAGGAGTTGGCGTCCTCGCATATTCAACCCTTTGGAATTATATAAATCAGCCAGAATTTCGCAGCGTTTTTGGAAGTGACATCTCACCTGTAAATAAATCTAGTGTAATTATTGCGCGCGATGACAATTTCTTTACAGATAACGGCAGTAGAAGAGATGTTACAATTTCAAACGCATTACACAAAGCAATAATGCAATTAACTCAAACTGTATCCAGAGAAAAGGCATGGCAATCACTATTTAAACCCAGCGATATAGTAGGTATAAAGCTGAACTGCTTATCTGGTAAAATAATGTCTCCTAGCGTTGCAGTTGTTGATGCAATTATTCAGGGACTTAAACTTGCTGGCGTCAAAGATAAAAGTATCATCATCTTTGAACGGTCTAACCGCGAACTTGAAGTTGCCGGATTTAGGGTCAGACGTTTGGTTGACGGTGTACAATGTTACGGCACAGATGAACTCGCTCATGGAGGCTATGAAACAGAACCTCATATTGCTGGAAGTGTAGGGACGTGCTTCAGCATGATTGTATCACGCATGTGCACGGCTATTATCAACGTACCTGTACTCAAGGATCATGACCTTGCTGGCATAAGCGTTGCAATGAAAAACTTTTTCGGAGTTATTCATAATCCAAATAAATATCATGGTGGCAACTGCAACCCTTTTATTGCAGAATTAAATACGCATCCATTTATAGCTGATAAGTTAAGACTTACTGTGTGTGATGCCTTACTTGCCCAGTTCAACGGTGGTCCTGGTTTCAAACCACAATGGACATGGAACTTTAATGGAATTATCGTTAGCAAAGACCCGGTAGCTATGGATCGTATATGCTGCAACATTATTGAAGAAAAAAGGAAGGAAATGAGGCTTCCTGCATTAAAGCAGGCTAATAGAGAACCAAAATATATTTCAACTGCGGCTTCGTTGGGATTGGGTATAGACGATATTTCTAAAATTAATTTAATCTATATTTAAAACAATTTTTAAACATGGCAAGCAACACAAATATTAAGATATTTATGAAGTCGCAACCTTTACGATTACGCATTTCACGCCTGTTAAGAACCGTCATTTTGCGTTTATGTTAACTTGTTTTTGACATTTACTATAAAACAAAATCTAATTGAATCGTTATGTACAGTCTGTTAATATTATGTAAAAGTCGTGTCTTTGTACACGGCTTTTTTTATGTTAAACAACGTAATATGTTTCCTAAATACCAAATAACATATTCATTACGCACAGAATGACACATTTTTATGCTAAACGCAGTGAGGCATGCAAAAGAAATAATAATTTAAAATATAAGCAATTTTATTTATAACAACTTTAATGATGGAAAAATTAAAATGTCCTTTTCGTTTACAGAAGAGCAGATTAAACGCTATTCTCGTCACATAATATTGCCTGAGGTTGGCGGGAAGGGACAGCAAAAACTTTTAAATGCAAAGGTGTTCTTAGTTGGCGCTGGAGGACTTGGCTCACCTGCGGCATTTTATCTTGCAGCAGCAGGCATTGGAAAGATTGGAATTGCTGATAGTGATTGCGTTGACTACTCAAACCTGCAAAGGCAAATTTTGCATTCAACGAAAGACATTGGCCGTTCCAAGGCGATTTCTGCAAAAGAAACTCTGGAGGCTTTAAATCCGGATATTAAGGTTATTCCATATACCGAACGACTCAATTCAGGAAATATCCTCGATATTATCAAGGATTACGATGTCATTCTGGATGGTGCAGATAACTTCCCCACAAGATATCTTGTTAACGATGCCTGTGTTTTTCTGAAAAAACCACTTTCGCATGGTTCGATCTTCAGATTTGAGGGACAGGTTACAACCATTATTCCTTTTGAAGGTCCCTGTTACCGTTGCCTATACGAAAATCCACCACCGCCAGGGCTTGTACCTTCGTGTCAGGAAGCGGGTGTCTTGGGTGTATTGCCGGGTGTAATAGGCTCAATTCAAGCGACAGAAGTTGTAAAACTGATTCTTGGTAAGGGTGAATTATTAAAAGGTAAATTACTTATATATGATTCGTTAAACATGGATTTCCGAAAGTTAAAGATACGCAAGAATCCAAATTGCCCTATATGCAGCGATAAGGCAACTATCAAGGAACTCATTGATTATGAGGAATTCTGCCAGGTAAGTGGTTAAATAAAAAATAGATATTTTTAACAATATGACCAACAACCAAAAGTATGTTATAAAAATAAACTTACATTTATATTTGCCTTTTGCGTTATTTTTAATTCTTTGTATGTTTGTCTCGGATAAACTTTGTGCAACCGCGAATTCCACCAATAACCAAACAGATGTCAAAGACATTTCAGTAAATCAAGCCAGAGAACTAATAGGAAAGCATCAAGACGTATTTTTATTAGATGTACGTACCAAAGAAGAATACAAAGAAGTTCATATCAAAGACGCCCATCTCATCCCAGTACGTGAGTTAGAACAGAATATAGATAAAATCCCAAAAGATAGGAAGGTAATTGTTTATTGTGGCAGTGGTATGCGCAGTTCAAAGGCATGTAAAATATTAAAAGAAAAGGGATATAAAGAACTTTATAATGTAGAAGGCGGAATCAAAAAATGGCAGGCAGAAGGTTACCCTGTGGAAAAACATTAATTTAATAACTCCTAAACAAATGAAACGTCAGGTATATTATTTTGGTAAGGCTGGAAAGGAAAACTCAGACAAGTGTGTAGAAATAACTGCGTCACTTGTTGATGAAGGCTATAAGCACGTAGTAGTTGCAACTACTGTTGGGGATACTGGCGTTGCAATTGCCAGAAGATTGCATGATAAAGATGTAAATCTCGTAATAGTTACTCATTCCGCAGGTTATAAAGAACCTAATCACTTTGAATTGTTGCCTGAAAAGAAGGAGGAAATAATAAAGCTAGGTGGTAGGATTTACACAGGTACAATACTTACACACTCAATTGAGACTGCATTTGCACAGAAATTCAGCGGGCTATATCCAACTATGATAGTTGCACAATCGTTAAGACGTTTAGGTGAAGGAGTAAAGGTTTGTTGTGAAATTGTCATGGAGGCTTGTGATGGCGGGCTTTTACCAGAAGTATCTGAGGTCGTTGCCGTAGCAGGAACGGGCAGGGGCGCTGATACTGTTTGCATTATAAAATCAGCATCGTCAAAAAGATTTTTAGACCTTAAAGTGCTTGAAATACTTGCTAAACCACGTGAATAAGCTTATATAACACGTTATTGGTATAGATTTATTTATTTTGGGTAAAGTACCATTCCAGCCACCAATTTTATGATATTTACCGTATTTTACAAAGCGATTTCAGCAATTTATTTATTTGTTCATCAGCAGATAAATTTCGATGATTAAATCGCCATACATATTCAGCGAGATAAAGAGGAAGTCTTTCTCTGCGAATACCTCCTTTAGCTGCAAGGTTTCTTTTAAGATATCCCCAGAAGCCTTCCATGCCGTTTATATGGCTTCCTCTCTTATCGGAGAACTCACCTTTGCCATGTTCTACCAGACGGTGAACATAGCCTCCAGACGCTACTCCTGTATATCCCTTCCAGGTATCAGAGTAAACCACAGAACCTCGTTTTACTCTATTCCGGATCAAAGGCAAAAGAGTATCGGCTTCCACATTGGGTACAAGTTCAGCCCATACATATCCATTACGACAAAGTACACCGAATACGGGTTGCTTCCTCGTTCCACGCCCTCTTTTTGTCTCTTGAGCCTTCGCTGCTTTCCTTTTATTCTTCCATTGACCACCAATATAGGTCTCATCTACCTCAACCGCACCTTCAAATACCCCTGG
>MHYY01000130.1 GCA_001830285.1 Planctomycetes bacterium RIFCSPLOWO2_12_38_17
TGGAATGGGACTTTACCCTTAAATGTATTTATTCAAGGTAAATTTGTAGTTGCTTCTCAAGATCTTCAATTTTTGAAACGTAATTTTCATACAATCCGCTTTTGTATTCCTCCTGATTCATTTCCTCAAATTTCTTGATTAATAATACGTGATCGTCGGGAGTTAGTACTTTATTTATCCATGGGAAGAGAATTTTTTCTTCTGTTTGAATATGTTTTCTCATATGTTTTATATATGTATGAGCTACCCTTGAAATTCTCTTTCTTGCTTTCTTGCCCTGATGGAATTTATTTGTTAATTCAGAGAGATTTCTTATCAGTTCGCGCGCTGTAACGTGTTCCATAAGTAGCTGACACAGAAGATCTATTTTTCCATTTTCTTTTATATCCTTTAGAAATGGGAAAAGTATTTTTTCCTCTTTTTCCCGATGACATTTGTCTGAAAATTCATTGATAACTTCAATAATTTCATCAAAAGTTTCCTTCGAGACCTGTTCGCCTTCATCCAGGCAATATGAGGCTTTTTCTAAGATTTGCAAAACCCTTTTTGTGATTAAAAAATCTTGAAGCAGTATTTCTGTGGCGAGTATTTCCTTGTTTTCAATTTGTTTTTTATCATAGATGCGGTTATGTTTAAAATAGTTACAGGAAGAAATAACAAGGCAAAGAATAACAAAGGTAATATATTTATTTTTCATACATTGAAATTTATGTTTAATCATCAGAGAAATTGTTAAGCTATTATTCCTAAGATATTGTTTAAAACTTTTTGAATTGAATAATATAAACAGAATTTGCGCTCTTGAATCTGGATAAACTTATTTTCTAATTAGTGCCTCTGCCAGACGAATATCCTCTGGCGTAGTAATCTTGATATTTTCGTCTGTACCGGGCACTATATAAACAGGGTAGCCTGCATGCTCTACCATTTGTGAGTCGTCTGTAAATTCAAATTCTGAGTTCTTAAATTTATCAAATACTTCCAGAATTAATTTTCTTTCAAATCCCTGAGGTGTTTGTGCCATCCAGAGTGTATTTCTTGGAACAGTTCGTTTTATACAAAAATCGCTAACTATTTCCTTAACCGTTGCCTTCATTGGCGCTGCAAGTATTGCGGCGCGCGTTTCTTTGACTTTATTTATAACTGCCTCGATTTGCTCTTTTTTAATAAGAGGCCTAACAACATCGTGGATGAGTACAATATCAGCGTTACGGTCAATATGACATAGCCCATTGTAGACACTGTCCTGTCGTCTTTTACCTCCAGGAACAATCTTTTTTACTTTAAATGTGTCAAGGTTGGATTGCCATTGTTCACGAAGGTTTTCTATATCATTTTCCGAAACGACCAGGATTGTTTCACTAATTTTGTCACATTGAGAGAAACGTTCCAATGTGTGTAGAAAAACAGGTTTGCCGTGTAACTGCATGAATGGCTTTTTAACTGATCCACCCATGCGTAATCCAAGACCTGCACCAACTAAAACAACGGATACTTTCATAATATAATTTACCACAGATATACACGGAATTACACTGAATATTGTAGCGCAGCATAGCTGCTACCAATTTGATTATCTCTCATTTCCCTTATTCGCAAGGAGGGGATAAAGGGTCGGTGAAAAACATTTAAAAATTTTAAGGTCTCTAATTCATTAAAATTGCCTTGATTTAACCAATTTAATAATTAAAATGAACTTAATATTGAATTCTGTAAAAGTCAAGGAATATTGTAATATACAAAACTTTTTCTACATTATTTTAATAATTATTGCTATTTTCGCTTAATAGATAGTTCACAGCATAATCACACTGGCCAGATAGTTTAATACGATACTCAGAGCAGTATTGTAAAATATTATCGTGGAGGAGATAGTGTTTAACCGCATTTTGAAGCAAATGCGAGAGAAAATCCGCGCCTGCCAGTACGTAATGACTTTACACGCAGAAGAAGAAATGAGTTACGATGACCTGACGGTTTTTGACGTTGAACATGCTATACTCATCGGTAAAATTGTGGAACGGCAGAAAGACCACAAGACAGGCGAGTGGAAATATCTGGTTAAAGGCAAAACTCTCATAGGGAGTGAAATTGTTGTTGTGACCAAGCTGAGTCCAACTGACAAATTAGTTATCATTACAGTATATGGTAAATAGATGGCAAGGAGAATGCCTATGATATGTGATATTTGTGGTAAAGAAGGCGTACACACCAGGCGCGTTACTCGGAGTTACGGCAAACATAAGAAGTTATTGGTAATTGAAAATGTTCCGGTGGTCAGTTGCTCCCGGTGCGGCGAGAGTTATATCACAGCAGAGACATTACACGAAATTGAGCGTATAAAACTTAATCGTCAGAGTTTTGCTACGAAACGTCCTATATCCGTCGCAAATTTTACGTAACATCCGCCTGAAAGTAAAAAATACTGCTATATAGCCGTACTCGATCTTTCATGGTCTTTTTAAAGTCTATTCGGTTTCCAGACTCCCCATATCATTCGGATGCCGGATTTGCAAAAATATGTAAATTTTGTAAAAGTCAAGAAATAATGTGATATACAGATTTTTTTCTGTGTTTCCCAATTATTACAGAAGTGTTTCTGTATAATTAATAGTTGGGAAGCAATAAATAAAATGATTGGAAAAATTGAAAAAGTACCTCTTCGAGAAATTTGGAAACATGAAGCACAGGATTTTACTAAGTGGTTACAAGATAATATTGAAGTGTTAAACGAGATATTAGACATAAGGCTAACAAATGTTGAACGGGAACAAAGCACGGGAAATTTCAATGTAGATTTAACAGCAGAAGATGAGGATGGTAATTTAGTAATAATTGAAAATCAATTGGAAAAAAGCAATCATGATCATCTGGGGAAAATTATTACTTACTTAACCGCAGTTGGAGCAAACAAAGCCATTTGGATTGTTTCTGAACCAAGAGCAGAACACATAGGTGCTATATCGTGGTTAAATGAATCCTCTTCAGCAGAATTTTATTTATTAAAAATTGAAGGAATAAAAATTGGCAGTTCAGATCCTGCTCCCTTATTAACACTTATTGTTGGGCCAAGTGAAGAAACTAAAGAGGCAGGTGAAACAAAAAAAGAGATAGCAGAGAGATATTCCATTAGACATAGATTTTGGTCAAAATTATTGGAGAAATCAAAATTAAAGACAAAACTTCACGAAACTATTTCTCCGAGTCAACATAGCTGGATCGGTACGGGTGCTGGGAAAAGAGGTCTTGGATACAATTATTCAATTACTCAACATGAGGGTAAAGTTGAATTATATATCGATAGAGGAAAAGATTCAGAAAATGAAAATAAACAGATTTTTGACGATTTGCATAAAAATAAAAATGAAATTGAAAAAAGTATTGGAGATAAATTAAGCTGGGAAAGACTTGAGGGTAAAAGAGCGTGTAGAATTGCAAAATTAATTACGGCTGGAGGCTACAGAGACGAAAACAAATGGGACGAAGTGATAGATCGTATGATTGATGAGATGGTAAAATTAGAAAAAGCTTTATCACCGTTTATTTCCACATTAAAAATATAGTGTTACCTACCCATCGCTCAACACTGACTAATCTCGCCGCAACTTTTAGAGTAGGCCATTGGGTCGAACTTTCGTATTTCAATTGATAAGCTATGAGAAATAGATGAAATGTAAAACCATGGCAAGGCCATTACGAATAGAATTTGAAGGGTTGGGGAGTTGAGAGGTTAATATTATTTCGACTCCTCTACTTCTCTTTTTCTCAACCGTTGCTTTCCTTCTTTGCGCTCTTTGTGCCTTTGCGGTGAACTATTACTAAACCCTTTCATACGGATAAAAGAGCTTTTTGTATTCATCCTGAGCAAAGCGGTCTGTCATTCCTGCGATATAGTCACAGACTCCCTGATAAAGACCTGCTTTTTCTATCCACTTTTGATACTCGGCGGGGAGCTGTTTGGGATTTTTGATAAAGGCGACAAAAAGTTCTTCCAGGAACCGCATTGCCTTATCTGACATCCGAGCCACCCGATAGTGCTGATACACGTTTTTGAAGAGGAAATTCTGGAGTTTCTTCTTTTGTTCAGATAATGCAGGAGAAAAGGACACGATCAGGTTGGGATGATTTTTGACGTCATTAACAGTTTTTATTCCTTCACGTTTGATTATTGATGTAGTGTTTTCAAGCAGATCAGTGACTTCAGTATCAATTAATGTTTTGATCGTTTGGGCGATTATAATATCATTATCGTGAATAATATATATTTGCCTTACTTTTTTTTGTGTTTCACACCACAATTCCATTGTTTGTAAATCATTATCAGTAATAATTCCTGCCTTTAAACCATCGTCAAGGTCATGGTTGTCATAGGCGATAGAATCGGCAAGGTCAACAATTTGCGCTTCTAACAAAGGTTTTTCATTTGTGTTGTATTCAGTCTGATTAGATTTATGGTTGTAAGGTGTCGAGTGTTTTGCTATGGATTCCTTTAATTCCCACGACAGATTTAGACCGGGAAAGTTAGGATATTTTTGCTCAAGAATATCAACAACACGAAGCCCGTGCAGGTTGTGTTCAAAACCTCCATGACCTTCCATCAGTTTCTTTAATGCGTCTTCACCTGAATGCCCAAACGGTGTGTGTCCAAGGTCATGTGCGAGGGCTATTGCCTCAGCCAGGTCTTCGTTTAAATTTAATGCACGAGCAATAATTCGTGCAATCTGTGAAACTTCGATTGTATGTGTTAATCTCGTTCTGTAATAATCTCCTTCGTGGTTAACAAATACCTGTGTTTTGTATTCAAGCCGTCGAAATGCAGTGGAGTGGATGATCCTGTCTCTATCGCGCTGGTAAATACTGCGAAATGGGTGTTCTTCTTCAGGATACTTCCTGCCCCTGGAATCCTTGCTTTTCATTGCATAAGTAGCAAGTTCGCGTTCTTCTCTTAACTCAATTTCTTTTCTTGTTAGCATATATATCTTCAAAATATGAGTTATTATATAAAGCCTTTTTAATTTTTATAAAACTGTCAAAAGGCATAAGAAAGTTACAAATATTTCTTAAATTCTTTACACAGGCATTCGAGTGATTGTGGGATAACTTTTACGTCAGAAATCACAGGCATAAAGTTAGTGTCGCCATTCCAGCGTGGCACTATATGAAGATGAAAGTGTCCTATGAGCCCTGCACCGGCAGGTTTACCAAGATTAATACCAATGTTGAAGCCCTCAGGCTTCATCATTTTGGTAAGAACTTCCTTCATTTGGGATGTTAACTTCATAATTTCCAGTGTCTCGCTATCAGTAAGATTTGAGATATCGGGTTTATGCATATTTGGTACCACCATTAAGTGCCCGCTGTTGTATGGATATTTGTTAAGGATGCAAAAACATTCTTTCCCACGATAAATAATAAGGTGTTTTTCATCCTGATTATCATTATGTGCCTTACATAGAAAACAGCCGGTCTCATTCGGATGTTCTTCTATATATGTGATGCGCCATGGCGCCCAGAGATTTTTCATTGTTTGATTACCTAAACAAAAATTTGATGTACGAAGTCCGATTTACTATTTTAAATCCTAAATCCGAAATCGTAAATATGGTATTATCTGCATCCGGTACATGTCGTGGCCGTGCAGCTACCACAACCGCCAGAATTGCCCTGAGAGGCGGTGTCGTTTCCACTGCCTCCTACAGACATCCCAAACACAGAAAATATCTTATGTATGTGGTCGCTTTGGCAGGACGGGCAAAATAACTTTTTCCGTTCCTTTGCGCTCCGAAAATATTCGTCAAATATAGTGTTGCACTGGTTACATTTAAATTCGTATATAGGCATAGTATTTATCCTCAAATATTATAACAACTCATCTCACCGCAAAGACACAAAGAACGCAAAGAAGGAAAGCATAGGTTCAGAAAACGAGAAGGGGGGAAGTCGAAATAATGTTAACCTCTCAACCCCTCAACCTCCCAACTTCTTTTTCTTTGTACCCTCTGCGACCTTTGCGTCTTTGCGGTGAATTATTATTCTTTATTTACGGTAAACAAGACAGAGGGTTAACAGGTTTATCTTTTATGTAAATTTTAAAACATACTTCGGCTGAATTACCTATACTTCCCTGAACAATATTTGAAATAGGTTGTCCCTGTTCTACGTAACTACCTTCTCCAACCATTGGATTACAGCGGCATCTGTACATAGTTCGAATGCCTTTTTCGTGTTTAATCACAATAGTATAAAAACCATTGCCTTCGTCTGAAACAGCCTCAACCGCACCCTTTTTGGTGGCAACGATTTTTTGCCCCGGCTGTGATTGAATATATATACCAGTATTTTTTACCCCACCTCTAACGCCCCCGAACTGTGATGTAACCGCACCCTTTACAGGCCAGATAAAACCACTAGATGATATTCCGCTTGCTGTATAGGTAGTTTGAGAATAACCTGAACGTTGAATATTTGCTGTATATGAATTATTTGATACAGGAATGATTAGCTTTTGTCCCACTTTCAAATCTCTGGTATCAGAAATTTGATTAGCCCTGAGAATTGATTCCACGGAAACCCCATAACTTTTGGATATGTGCCATAATGTATCCCCTTTTTTAACGGTATAGATAGTTTTTGCAGTTGTAGCCTGGGATTGATAATCATGCGTGTTTTTTTTGTCTTCTAAAGATTTTACTTCCTGTTCAAGGGGTGCCGGTACCTTTTTCGTTTGTAAGGCACAACCTCCTTGAAAAAGCGACAAGTATAATATTAATACTACAGTCGAGTTTGTTAAAAGATATTTTTTCATGACGATTTTTTATAATTTTAACAACATATAAAACCAAATTCAAGTTTTAAGATTGATTGCAATGACTGGCGACTTATAGAAATGTTATAAATAACTTGATATTGCAAAATTCTATAGTGAACGACAAAAGCAAGCCATCGTTCCCCGTATCAAGTACTGGGCAGGCTTTGCAAAACCTGTCCTCGCAAGAGCGGAGGGCAGTATGATGCTATACAAAATGACAAAACTATTTTGTAATAGTATCCTTGCGAACTATAGGTTTGTGATCGGTGTCTTTCTGCTTTTTATTTGGGATGCTGAAATCAGTCAATCTATGCTCACTTGTGGGGAAGTTATCTCCCAGATACGATTGGCGTGCAACTGGATTGTTTAAGATTTCCTGTGTGTCACCGCTTGCTACCACCTTACCTTCATTTATGATATACGAGTGAGATGTAATACTAAGTGCCTC
>MHYY01000131.1:0-2147 GCA_001830285.1 Planctomycetes bacterium RIFCSPLOWO2_12_38_17
TTCTGGCCTTATTCAGATAAAAGATATATTGAGGGTAATCTTCGGTGAACTAAAGGAAAAGGCATTTCCTGAATAACAAATATCCAATGTTAACAATCATTTATAAAATGTAGGGGCGAACGGCCGTTCGCCCCTACATTTATTTAATATCATGCAACTACCGATCATCTCACTAAAAGCAAAAAGAAACTCCCTCCACCCATGGATATTCAATAGAATGATAAGGCATCCTCAAAAGCGTATCAAACCAGGCACCATTGTCGAAGTTGTTTCCAAAGAAGGTAATTTTATTGGAAGAGGCATCTATAATCACAAAAGCAATATTGGTATCCGTCTCTTAACTGAAAACCCATCCGAACAGTTAAACTGCGAATTCTTCTTTAAAAAAATTGAACAAGCCAAGATACTTCGTGAAGAAATTCTGAAAATTCAAAAGACCTCAAATTCATATCGTCTGATTCATGGAGAAGCAGACGGATTATCCGGCTTGATTATTGATAAATTTGCAGATGTCTTTGTTATAGAACCATACTCTGCAGGATATATTGACATAATGAGCTGGATTGTCTCTTCACTAAAGTCGCTTTACCCTGATAGTCAAATCGCAGTTCGCCCTGATGAACGAATCGCTTTGAAAGAAGGCACCGAC
Organism: Planctomycetes bacterium RIFCSPLOWO2_12_38_17; assembly: GCA_001830285.1. Classification (GTDB taxonomy): domain Bacteria; phylum Planctomycetota; class Brocadiia; order Brocadiales; family Brocadiaceae; genus PLOWO2-12-38-17. The sequence continues at coordinate 650 of MHYY01000131.1, forward strand.
TTTTCAAAAATAGCCACTAATTACCGATGCCCTGATTTTGTTGAAATAAAGGAAAACCATATAAGAATGAAGGTAAATCTAAAAACAGGACACAAAACAGGATTCTTTCTTGACCAGCGTGAGAACCGCTTAACACTTTCACAGCACTGCGAAGGAAAGGATGTGCTCGACTGTTTTTGTTATACAGGGGGATTTGCAATCTCCGCTATGCTGGCTGGCGCAAAATCAGCCACGGGTATTGACCTCGATGAAAAAGCGCTTGAGACGGCGCATGAAAATGCGAAACTAAATGCTGTAAAAATATCATTCATCCACGTTAATGTATTTGATTATTTGAGAAAGATGATAAGCGAAATTAAAAAGGCAGATGTCGTAATCCTTGATCCTTCTAAACTTGCTGGATGTACTGATGAGATAAAACGGGCGCATCGTACATATGGAGACATTAACAAACTCGGTATGCAAGTTGTAAAACCCGAAGGGATTTTATTAACATGCTCCTGCTCCGGCCTTGTCTCCGAACACGATTTCCTTTCCATCCTAACGCGTTCTGCTGCAGAAGCTGGAGTTATCCTTCAAATCTTCAACATATCCGGCGCATCATCAGACCACCCATTTTCTACTATTTTTCCGGAAGGCCGCTATCTCAAGGCAGTATTTGCCAGAGTATTCCCTTTCACAAAAAGAGCATTTTAATTTAATGAAACTGACCCCTCCTGCCATACTTTGTAACGAACGAGAAAAACGAGTCCTGGAATAGCAACAAGGGCACAAAATACAAAAAAATAAACCCATCCTAATTTTTCAGCCAGAAACCCTGTGGGTGATGCAATAATCACCCGCGGAATGCCCATTAGACTGCTCAAAAGCGCATATTGTGTTGCAGTAAATCTTTTGTTACAAAGTGTTGCCGTAAAAGCTATAAATGCAGAAGCGCCCATACCGCTTGTCAAATTCTCAAATGTAACCGTAGCCACAAGTATATTGTAATAAGCGCCTACTGAAACAAGCGCTGAGAAAAACAAGGTCGAAACAGCCTGAAGAATCCCAAATATCCACAATGCGTTAAAAAGCCCAATTCTTAAGATTAAAATCCCGCCTGCAAGCCCTCCCACAATCAAGGCAATTATGCCAAATGTCTTTCCTATAACGGCTAAATCGGTCTTGGAAAATCCTATATTCAGGATAAAAGAGGTCGTCATGTTAGCCGCCATGACATCGCCAATTTTATAAAGAATGATAAATGCCAGAATTTCATAAGCCCCCCTCCTTTTAAAATATTCAGTAAATGGTTCTATCACAGCCTCGCGAAGTGATTGAGGCGGAATAATTTGCTCATCGTGGTTTGGTCCTAAAAATGCGGTAATCATACCTATAAAAAGCGAACCTGCGAGTAGCAGATAAACGTAATTCCATGGAATCCTATCCGCCAGAAACAATGCGAATGCCCCTGAAATGAGCATACCAATGCGGTATCCATTAGATGACATGGAAGCGC
>MHYY01000131.1:2157-6019 GCA_001830285.1 Planctomycetes bacterium RIFCSPLOWO2_12_38_17
TAAAAAGCCCCGATGGCAAGCATAAGAAGCATCTGGAAAATCAGCATCCATCCGCGCCGCCTGCCCAGGAACGGAGGCACATATCTGTCGAGGAAGGGTGACCAGAGGAACTTAACCGTGTAAGGAATTCCAACTAATGAGAAAAGCCCAATCACTGCGAGGTTGACTTTTTCATCGGTCATCCACGCCTGAAGCGTTGAGCCGGTGACGAGCAGGGGAATGCCGGAGCTTATGCCCAGGAAGAACGTAACCACCATCCGCCAGCTAAAAATTATCCGTAAGATAGGAACTTGCATAAACTTTAAATCAGGATTTCGATAGTTTTATTATGCCACCAGTACACCCTGCAGAGACAGGTTTGAAACCTGTCTCTACCACAGTGACAATTTCGCTGGTTCAATCTGCAAGATTGAACCAGCCTTGTGAACTTTGTGTTAGTGACTTTGTGGTTATTTTGAAACTCCTTGCATTCAAGCAGGGTGGGTCAGGTGGAGCAAACCCACCAATACCGTGCCAAGAACACAATTTAAAAAATCGTAACAATAAATCTATTTATTTCTTATTTATCCATTTCTACTTATTATTTTAACTAATTGCAAAAAATGTTTGGGGTTTAAAGAAATGTAATAACATTTTTCATTGATCTTTTAGCAGTTCGTAATTCTAAACTATGCTAAAATAAATTTTAATAGCACAAAATATATGCGATCCTTGCAATTTCTGATATATAGACTTCATATTGAGTCTGAGGAGGAAAAAGAGCAAAAGGTCTTCTAAGATATCCTGTAGGAGTCTTCTCTTTTTGAAGAAGAACCTTATCTTTAATTACTTCTTTTTCAAACATCTTTAAGGAATGTTTACTTTTGTGAGCAAGAACATTTCTTATATATAGAATCTCTTGTAGTATTTTCTTATCTGAACTCTCAAGAGCATTAAAAGGAATTCCATTTTTAAAATATATGTTTGACCTTCTTACGGTAATATCATATGGAAACCAATCCAAATACGATTTTGTGCCATAAATTATATCACGGCAAATAGCAATCGAGGGAAACGTAATCTTAGTCTGAACTTTTTTTGAAAGATGCTTAGTTTTACCAACTAATAAGTCTATAAAAAGAATTTCAATCATGTTCTCAAATTTTGTAATAACATCAAGAAATAAACCTGAGTATAAAATATTTATGTCTCTTTCCACAATTTTCCTTTGTGAATAAAGAGATTCCATCCTTTTTCTTGTATGCTCGTTGTTATTTAAGTGGCCAAAGAGTTGTTTGTAAAATACACTCGATTGTCTAGCCATTTATAATTTTTCGTAGATGCTCTAATAATATCTTCCTTGAAGATAAATCAGTAGTTCTTCTTGTTATTGCTTCAATAACATTTTGAGGAACTATCTTTTTAGTAAATTTATCAGATTCAGTATTTAAAATTGCCCATTTCTCTTTTGATATTTTTTGTGGTTGTTTTTTTTCTAAGCTAGCATTCTTCCCATAAAGTAGTTCATAAACTATTCCAAATAAACCAAAAAATATTGTTTTGTTTTTATAAGCGGAAAATTGTAAGTTATTGCCAATGTTTTCATCGATGGCTTCCATAACAATGTCGAATCTTTTCTCAACTTCATTTATTTCTTGGAAAGTTTCGTCATATTTTTTGTATATTTGACCAATAAAATTTTGTTTCTTTGCAAAAAGTCCTTTTAGTATAAATATTGAAAGTTCACTGCTTAACTCTACTTCTAACATTCGAGAGATATTATCCTCAGTAAATATTTTCCATTCGCGCCACCTATTCAAATTTTTCAATGCAAGATTGTACATTAGCGTTTTGAATTCACCAAAATACTCGGCATTTCTCAATTCTTGATAATTTAATTTTGTTCCTGTTGAATTCAATCGTGCGAATATTTGCAATACTTCTTGATCATCAACATCGGGCGGTAGAACTTGAACACTAAATTTATAATCTAGGATTCTATTCTGTAAATCATCTGATAATTTTTCAAACGGTATACCTGCCAACTCTTTATTATGACTAGGTAATACAGTAAATAAATCTCTATTCTGATCGAAATCTTTTAGCAAATCGTGGGAAATATATGAGAGCAAAGTTCTTATTCTCTGCTGACCATCTACAACTTCACGCATAGGTTCAAAAGTTTTTAAATCAGTTCGCCGTTCACGGAGGAATATAATTGGAATAGGCAAACCTCTTACTACCGTATCAACCAGGTAAGATTTAGCACCCTTTTTCCAAACAGACCTTCTTTGAAAGCTGGGACTTAGCGTAAGTGTACCTGCTCTTTGCCAGCTAAGAAAATCACTCACTTTATATTCTGTTCTAGTGATATCGAATGTCTTCATTTTTTCCACCGAGGTAAAATATTAGAAATATTTGTACACTGGCACATTCTAAATTCGATGTACGAAACCCAAAAAATAAGCTTATTCCATTTCTACATATCAGATACCTTATATTTCATGAACAACCTTACAAATAACTCTTATCCAGCCCCACGAGTGATTCGTTTTGTTTTTCCATCAATGCGTGTTTCTTTGCAGTCTTGCTGTGCCGCCTGCTATACGCAAAGTAAATAATTGAACCTATTGCAAGCCATATAAAGAGTCTTAGCCATGTTAAAAATCCGAGTTGTATAGGAAACGCTTTGTCGTTGACTGTAGTTATTTATGCTATCCAATAGAAACATAATCAATAACCGGTGTTTCAATATACCTGTCTGGTTTTCGGCTCTGCCAAATAGCTTTTTGAATCTTCTCTATTGTCTTTGGAGAATAAAGCCTTTCACCACATTGCAAACACTCTCTTGCAGGCACATGCTCTATGATATGCAATCGTTCCTTAAATTCGATAGTATAGGAGACTTCACGGTCTACGACTTGACCACCACAAAGATTGCACTTCATAAAAGATTCTTGAATTCCTCAATACTTAGACCAGCATCTTTTACGATACCAGCCATCGTAAAAGAGTTAACAGGGTTTGCTCTTGGAATGGTAATAATACGTTCTCCATCTGTCATTGTGATATGCTTTCCCTGTCTTGTAATCTGAAAACCTACCCTTCCAAAAGCTTTTACGGCTCGTTGATGATTTACTCCCGGCAGCTTGGACATAGTTTATTCTACTTCTACATAACGAGACACCTTGTCTTTGCTCAATTCTTCAACGGCTTCTAAATATGTTTTTATTGCATCTTTAATATTCTCTAAGGCTTCCTCCTCCGTCTGTCCTTGAGACCAGCAACCCGGCAGGCCAGGAACCCAAGCGGCACAACCTTCTTTGCTTTTTTTTAAATTTACCTTGTATTTCATAAAAATACCTCCTAAGCCTTTTTACATTTTAGTGGGCTATCCAAAAAGTTTTTGTCTATGCAATATCATGTAGGGGCAAGTAATTAATCGCCCCTACCCTGGCATAAAGAAAATATTGCAGAATGCATAATTTAAATAATTTGGTTTAGATACAATGGAATTCTGGTGTTTGTCTAGCTGCTCAATTTACTATCCAAAGATAGATTTAGCAATAGAAATAATTGGGATTTTCTTCTTATTTACAAGGAAAGCAAGGCGTATTGCGGTAAGCCACTACAGACAACTTTTATCCAACTCCGCCATTGACTCGTTTTGTTTTTCCATCAATGCGTGTTTCTTTGCAATCTTGCTGTGCCGCCTGCTATACGCAAAATAAATAATTGAACCTATTGCAAGCCAGATAAAAAGTCTTAGCCATGTGGAAAATTCCAGACGAAACATCATATATCCGCAGGAAATAATGCCCATAATGGGAATAACGGGTACAAAGGGGCAACGGAATGCGCGTGGATGTTGCGGGTTCTTAAT
>MHYY01000132.1 GCA_001830285.1 Planctomycetes bacterium RIFCSPLOWO2_12_38_17
CAAGGATAATCGAAAACTCACCCCTGGGAATAAGGCTAAAGCCCAGTCTCAGACACGCCTTTTTACTTAATAAATATCTCTTACCAATAAAATATCCGCCCATAACCTTGCTGAAGGAAGAGATTATAAAAATAAATATCCCCATAGGAATCAGGTATATAACGTGCTTGTAATCAACAGACATTCCAAAGGCAACAAAGAAAATTGCCGTTGAAAATTGCTGGAAAGGTTTTATTGCCTCTGAAATTCTTTGTCTTTGCCTCGTTTCCGATAATAAAAGCCCGGCAAGAAATGCGCCGATCGCCTCTGAAAGCCCAATTTTAGCAGCAGCGCCCGCCGAAAGCACAATTATAGAGAGTATCAGGATTACAAATAAGTCTGTATGCTCAACATCAACAATCCAGTCTATTAATTTTTTGGAAGTCTTTGAAAGTATTATATAGAACGCAAAAAAGCCCGTAGTCTTGAGGATAACAAATAAAGCCCCTTTCGCATCTATATGACCATAATGACCAATTCCTACAATAAATGCAAGAAATGTGGCAATGAACATATCCTCAAATATCAGTATATTAAGGATACATTCAGTCTCAGGATTTGCAGAACGCTCTAAATCAATAATGGACTTTGCAACAATCACCGAACTGGTAACATAAACGATACCTCCTAACAATAAACATCCAATCAGGTCATAACCCAGCACCCATCCAATCAGTATGCCGAGTGGAAAATTAAATATCAAATCATAGGCCCCAACAAGAAATATCCTGCGCTGGTTATGAAAAAAACTGCCAACAGAGAACTCGAGACCGAACATGAAGAGCATAAAGATAACGCCCAGTGTGGCAAGGAACTCGGTAATTATTGTAACAGGGAAAAAATTCTGCAGAATCATACCCACTACAATAAAAACTGCAGTAAGGGATTGATTGATTTTTGTGGCTAACAGCCCTGCAAAAAACAGGGTAATTAAAGAAATGCCTAATGATAATACGCTTTCATTAACTATCATTCTTCTAAACGTTGTTTGATTTCAAATTTTGCTATAAATTTCTTAATCTGTTCATTGCTTCCAATGATAATAATAATGTCCTGTGGTCTAATTGTTTCGTGCGAGCGGGGATTGGGAATTACATGCTCGCCTCTGATAATAGTTGTAATGGATACACCTGTTAGTTTTCTGATGTTTGACTCTTCAATATTTTTATTAGCGAGCATGGAATCAGGTTCTATCTTTATCCACTCCATAGTAATATTTTTCATAGCCAGTTTTTGTTCCTCTTCAATAACTGGCTGGAAGTATGTACCGGCAAGTATTGCGCCGATTTGACGTGCCTCCTCATCGGTGAGTTTTGTCACTGAGGTGGGTTCATCGTTATCATGTATAAATTTGAAGACCTCTCTTTCTCCCGACGAATGAATCACCACAACCAACTTATCGCCGGAATCCAGTTCTAACGTAAATTTCTTACCTATACCAGGCAGTTCGCATTCCTTAATTTCTGACATAAATAACCCCCTTCTTAAATATAATCCTTTATTATACAAAGTCAAAAATGCTCAGAATCTTGCATATGAAAGCGATATTACGCACTTAATAATAATTTGTCAACTTATTTCAATAATCAAAAATAAAACCCTATATTTAATCAATATATCACAACAATTAAAAAAAGGGGAACTCATATAAATGAGACAGCATTTCTGATATTTTACTGTTGACTCTAAAGCAAGCTATTTTTATTCTTTCAATACCCTTGACTTTTAAACCTCATTTATATACTCTTTTCAAATATTCTAATACTACATTACACAGTCCAAAAGCCAAGTATCATGGATATAATACAGAACAAAATCAAGCACACAATATTACCTAATTTAAACTCAAATCTGTTTTTAAAAACGATCTAGTAACGAACTAATGTGGAAAAAGGACTGATAATAGTAAACACAGGCAATGGTAAGGGCAAAACAACTGCGGCACTTGGACTGGGACTCAGGGCAGCTGGACACGGCATGAAGGTAATCATGTTGCAGTTCATAAAAGGGGCATGGCATACAGGTGAACTCGATGCAATAAAAAGACTGGAACCATATTTCAAGATTGTTCAGTTAGGTCAGGGGTTTATAAGAACAAATAAAGAAAAGCAAGCAGAATCAACGATTGAAAATGCAAACACGGCTTGGAATTATGCAAAAAAAGAAATCTTTTCTAATTTATATGACGTGTTTATTCTTGATGAAATAAATAATATGATTGACTATGGTCTTTTGAATGTTGACGATGTAATTACAGTATTGAAAAATAAGCCTGCTAGACTAAATGTCATCCTCACAGGTCGTAATGCACATAACAAGATTATTGCATTGGCTGATACAGTAACTGAAATGCGAGAAGTTAAACATCATTACAAAAAAGGGGTTAAGGCGAAGAAAGGAATAGAATTCTAATTTCTATAAAATATGGCAGAATCAAAATTAAACGTAATACTACTACGGCACACCCCAAATCCAGAGGAGATGGTCGCTCACGCAGCAAAGTTATGTTATAGTCCTACCACCATTGATGAATTGAAGAAGCAAGTCGAAGGCAAAGAGCAGGCAGGTTTCATTGATAAACTGACTGACATGAGGCACTATTCACCGATTGAACATGTTACTTTTACATTCGGCATAGAGGGTATCTCCCGCGCATGTTCACACCAGATTGTCAGACACCGCCTCGCATCATATTCACAACAAAGTCAGCGTTATGTTGGACAACACAGCAAAAAGACTAAGGGTTTTGACTTTATTATCCCACCGAGCATAGAGATAATTGGCAAGAAGCAGTGGTTTATTGAAAAAATGGAAACTATTCAGAAATGGTATGATGAACTCGTAACCATACTTGGAGATAAAGGTGAAAGCACATTCGAGGATGCACGCTTTTTACTGCCCAATGCCGCAGAAACCAAAATTATTATCACAATGAATGCCCGCGAACTACTGCATTTCTTCAGAGTGCGCTGCTGCAACCGAGCACAGTGGGAAATAAGGGCTATGGCAACAGAAATGTTACGATTAGCCAAACAAGCCACCCCAAATATCTTCAAGGATGCAGGACCCGGATGTGTAAATGATAAATGTCCAGAAGGTAAGATGTCCTGTGGAAAAATGGATGAGGTCAGGAAAAAATTCAAAAATCTATTATAGAGGCTTATAACTCTTTTAAAAGTAATCCTTACTCAGTTCTGTCTTGTTTGTGACAATTACAAAATATTTTAAAGATTAGGCAGTTTTACTTCAACAGGTTTTATCGTCCTGCCTATTATCTCTTTTGAGTGAATAACATTTAATTTCTTAAAAAGAAAATCAAACTTTATTTCCAGTTCCTCTCCTATCTTTGTCCTCACATTATCAGGAAGATTCCAGAATCTCTCTTTGAATGGACCAAATCCGTTTTTTCTTGTCTTATAAATAAATTGTTCGTCAGTCTCACCTTCTTTTTTGTCCACAATACAAACCTTTCTTAAAAAATCGTATATCTCGTTTTTAAAATCCTTCGGGAATGCGCTGTTTTCATAAATCATGTTCTGGAACTCTGTGGCAAGGTGTACCTCAGCAGTGCCTGTTTCTGGAAACTTGTCAAAGGCATCTGCCGGTAATGTAGAAGCGCCATGTTGTACTGCCCCGCTCAAACCGTATTCATTCCTTGCTACCATTGACAGGCTTTTCAATGTATCAAAATCCAATTTTACCTTCGCAATAGTCCCATCAGGCAATGGCACCCCTCCATGTGTGGTGCCTGTCTGCACGCTGATCTTACTTATGCCATTTAATCCCTTTCCCTTTGCAACGAGAGTTTTGTTATAACCATCCATAAACGCCTTTAACTCTTCAACCGTGCTGTTTTTCTTACCCACCTCTCCTATCTCACCACCCACGGATATATTAATCCTCTTTGGTTCTAGAGAACGAATATATGCAGTTAATTCGGCTGCAAATTCAAAATTCAAACGTTGTTGTTCTGTAAGGTCTGGTTTGTTCAAATCAACAAGGGTTGAGGTATCAATATCAATATTATAGAAACCTGCTTCTATGGCTTCTTTAATAAGATTCCTTACTGTATTAAGTTCTGCGTCTTTATCTTTTTCATATTTTTTTGCGTTAATCTGGAAGTGATCTCCCTGGATAAACACAGGACCTTCATGTCCTTCCTTGATAGCGGCTGCAAGAATTACCGATGCGTACTCTGCGGGTCTCTGGTCTGTATAACCGATCTCAGATCTGGCAATCTCGAATATGAAGGCACCTACATGATTCTTTTTTGCAGCCCTAAAAATGGAGCGCGATACATCATACGTCAAGCCGCGGATGTTGATGGCGGGTACTGTAAATCCTTTATATTGATTTTTACCCATTGCTTCATAAAGGGACTGGATGGATGATGAAATAATACCCAGTTTGTTACTCATAGCCCTGATTAACCATCTAGACGCATCCCGAACTGCAATGTCTTTGTTGAAGACTGCATTATAGACAATAGCGTCAATTTTCTTATTTTTTAGAGCATCTTTGTTTGTTATTTTTACTGTAATATCCTTTTGTAAATCAGCAATACCGTTGAGGTCATTAATTAAGGCTTCTTTTGTAGGATAAAACATGAGTAGTTAACTCCTTTAATTATCTTTTATTGAAAAATCTCTCATAAATCAATACATCTTCTTTGCTGCCTATAATAAGAGGAACTTTCTGGTGGAGTTCCGTGGCCTGGATGTCCATGATGCGTTCCTTCCCTGTAGATGCCAAACCACCGGCCTGCTCAACAATAAATGCAAGTGGGGCTGCTTCATAAAGTAATCTTAGTTTTGGCTTTGGTTTTTTCGGGTCTTTATAATCAGCGGGATATAAGAAAATCCCTCCGTATAACAGGTTTCTATGAAAATCTGCCACCAGAGAACCTATATATCTCAGTGAATAAGGTCTTCCAGTGGTCTGGTCGCTTTCTTTTAAATAAGCAATGTATTTCTTCGTCCCCTCGTCCCACGTATTTGCATTTCCTTCATTTATGCTATATATCTTGCCCTTTGGAGGAATTTTGATGCTTTCATGTGATAGTAAAAACTCTCCAATGCTCGGATCAAGGGTAAAACCATGGACCCCGCTTCCCGTTGTATATACCATCATTGTGCTGGATCCATATACGATATAACCTGCTGCAACTTGCTCCGCGCCCTTTCTCAGACAATCTTCAATGGTTGCCTCTTTCCCAGGTGTTTTTCTTTTGTGAATAGAAAATATGGTGCCAACACTGACATTTGCGTCTATATTAGACGAACCGTCTAAAGGATCGAAAAGGAGAACATATTTACCCTTGGGAAATTCGTCTGGTATAGGAATGATATCTTCGTTTTCTTCAGAAGCCATAATGCAGAGATGCCCGCCATGATCCATTGCCTTACATATTCTTTCATTGGCATAGACATCGAGTTTCTTAACAACCTCACCATGTACGTTTTGTTCGCCGGTAAGACCTAGAATATCGGCAAGACCCGCTTTATTTACTTCTCGTGAGATAGTTTTTGCCGCAAGAGTCAGGTCCCATAGAAGACCTGTAAAGTCGCCTGTTGCCTTCGGGTATAACCTCTCCTGCTCGACAATATGTCGTTGTATTGTAACAACTTTGCTCTTTTGCATATAAGTAAAACCCCAATTCTTTTAAAAATGATTTTACTTATTTTACATTCTCAATATCTAAAGTCAATAGTTAGTCATTTAAGCTTAATGATTAGATACACAAGGAAGCATTTTACTAAATTTATTATACGCATTTTGATCAGCGACAAAAAAGGGAGATTTTATCAAATTTTTCTGGTATTGTTATAATTAGGCATATAAAACATGAAAATATTATAAAATAACTATACAGAAATATTCTTGACACCTTATTATAAAATTGTTGATAATTTAAAAAATTTAGTATATTAAATTTTCAAGAGACGCATGTGTATTTTAATAAAATTAATGATTAAAGACAGGTAACTTTGCCGCAAGCTATCCCTATTATTTCAATAGTTGGTAAACAAAATGTAGGTAAAACGATATTAATCGGGCTTATTATAAAACAGTTGAGGAAAAAGGGATATAAAGTCGGTACAATCAAATACAATATTCCTTATTTTAAAATTGATTATAAA
>MHYY01000133.1 GCA_001830285.1 Planctomycetes bacterium RIFCSPLOWO2_12_38_17
AAACGATGGCAATATTACAATCCAATTCCTTCTTTACAAGGTCTGCTGTTCGGGCAAATCCCTCTGCCGTCCAGCACTTTGAGGAACCATATGCTGCGCCCGGATTTAACAAAACAAGAGGCAAATCGCTATTCACATTGCAGTTTTTCAGGATTTCATCCGCGCGTATCTTACCTTCCTCGGTAACGAACAATTCCAATTCATTCGATCTTACATCACAGCCTATTTCAGTACACAAACACAGATAATAATCCCCCATATAGGTTGGAAGGAAATGTCCATTTTCAGACGGTCTGTTTATCCCATCTGTAAGAAATAACGAGCGTGCATCCCTTTTGTAACCTATGCGCCGTTTTACACCTCCCAGCCAGAACATGAGCGCCGAACTGAACGAATTAGGAAAGAGGAATCCGATGTCATATCCTTCAGACCGTATCTCTTTAACTGCAGAGATAAATTGAGCGGTTTTGTTGCGCTTATTATTGTCTAAAACGAATAGTTTATTAAACCATGGCGTGCCCTTGATTAAGTTCTGGACATAGGTTTTGAGCACAAGCGTTATCTCTGCCTCTGGAAAGTTTTCCCTTATACACCGAAAGGCGGGTGTAGCCATAACAACATCACCTACCCAGTTGGGCGAGCGGATAATGATTTTACGTATATTTTCTGGTTTTACCAACGACAAGGATACCTCACATTAAGAGAATGACAACATTGGAAGTTACGCTTGAATTTTATATTAACAGTTCGCATAATGTCAAGTTATGTATTATCCACTTAAGGTTTTTCTATTGACAGAACATATGCTTATAATATTAATATGATAACAATCATTATGTAAGTCCTTAAGTAAGATATTTGAAAAGGGTAAAGTACATAATAGTTTTGTAAATAGTTTATTTTTCTTTCTGTAAATTATGCCATTATACGAAATTATATCTCTGATTGGTTTTATATTAGGTACCATTCTGCACATCGTCCTTTCAATACTGATTGTGCAGCGAAAACATAAAACGAGGAGCGAACTCGTCTTCCTGTTCCTTGTCATCAGCGTGGCTATGTGGCACTTTGGAAATGCAGTGTACCTTTTTAGCTTTATTTTATTTGGGAAAGGCATTCCAAGCGTCAGTATTATTGCCGATGCGATATCCTACACAGGTATCGGTTTTATGCCAAGTCTATTGCTACATACCGCTGTCCTATTTCTCTTTGAAAGCAAACCTCACATAGAAAAAACTGTGCAACGCCTCATTATAATGGCTATCTACCTTCCCGTTATTCCATTCGTGTTAATTATAAAAAATTTTATTGTCTTTGAGGATATGTATTCAATTACAACAGCATCGCATTATATTAAACCCTTTGTTGTATGGCTTATAACCTCTTTATTTATAGCGGCTTTTATTTCCAGAGAACTTGCAAAAACTGTGGTAGAAAAAGAAGAACGCAAATTCCATCTGGCGATTTTCTGGGCGGTAATAGCAATCGCAATCTTTATCGGATTCACAGTGCTTCTCAACGGAAATAAGATTCCTTACATCGGAAACTATCTCGTACTGATCTCCATGTTATCATCCATTTTCCCAAGTATCATTTTTTCCTACTATGTTTATCGTTATAATTACATGGAATTCGTGCTCCGACGCAGCGTTTTTTATTCGCTGCTTACCCTCATACTGATATGCCTTTATTATTTTGGAATTAAAAAGATAAGCAAATCGCTGGAACAGCACCACGCCATTAACGCAAGAATAGTTGAATCCGTCTTTGTCATCAGTCTTGTGTTCTGGTTCCCAAAACTAAAAGAAGGCGTACAAACACTTTTAAGAAAATTAATATTTTACAAGATTGCAGACAGCGAATACCAGTTGAACGAACTAAGTCACGTTATCAGCACAGACACATTAATTAATTTCACGAAACTGCTTGAACATGTTGTAGAAACAATCAGGAAGGCTACAGCTATTAAATCAACCAACCTTTTTCTTTTCAGACCAGTCCCTCCGCCAGACAAAGGAGACGAAAGAATACAAATCATCGGAAACAAACGATACGAACCAATCACACATTCAGATATTCAGCACATTGTTCAATTCTTCGCCAATGGAGAATTTGTTGTACTGAACCGATATGAGGTAAAGGATGCCTCTATTATCAACGAAACGAAGATGCTGGACGCTGTTTTTGTATTTCCGATATTCGTAAAACGCAAACTTACAGGACTTCTGGGACTGGGGCGTGCCAGACGTGGCATACCGATCACCTCCGACAATCTGGACCAGTTGATGATTATTGCCAATGAAATAGGCTCCGCAGTAGAAAAATCAAAGATTATCGAAGAAAAACTTCAACTCGAAAGGAAGATGTATGAGAACGAAAAACTTTCCAGTCTTGGACGTCTTTCTACAAGCGTAGCGCATGAAGTAAAAAATCCGCTCAGCTCAATAAAGACCATTGTTCAGGTAATGCGTGAGGATTTAAGCAAGGATGACTCAAAGCAGGAAGGACTCAACATTATAGTGGGCGAAATAGACAGGCTGACAAAGGTTGTCAACCAGCTTTTACAATTCGCAAAGCCTCGCAACGAGCAGAAAACAAACATAAAGGTTACAGATATTATTAACTCAACACTGGTTGTGCTCGACTACGAAGCAAAACAAAATAAAATTACAACTTTTTGCGATATACCGAAAGACCTGCCCATGATTATTGCAGACGAAGGGGCGCTAAAGGAAATATTCTTTAACCTGTTCCACAATGCAATCCAGGCCATGCCATTCGGAGGGAAGATATACATTTCAGCAAATTATCAGCCAGAAAACCGTGTTGTTCAGGTAACTGTTGCCGATACAGGGACCGGCATACCTCAGGATGCGCTGGAAAAAATATTTGAACCATTTTATACAACTAAACAGACTGGAACTGGACTTGGACTCTCCATCGTTAAGAAAAAACTCGAGGATATGGAAGCTACCATTCGTGCAGAAAGCAATGGCGCTGGCGCTTCATTTACTTTAAATTTCCCTTTAAACGAACCTATTTTAGTATAAACCGATAGCATGCCAAAACCCTCAATTTTAATTGCAGACGATGAAAAAGCAGCGCGTTACGGAATGAAAAAGGCGCTACAAAAGGAAAACTACATCATCTATGAAGCGAAAGATGGCACAGATGCGTTACAAATAATAAAGACGCACCATCCTGAATTAATATTTCTGGATATCAATATGCCTCAACTTGATGGTATGAAAACGCTTGAAATGATAAATGCAATGAAAAATCCACCACTTGTGGTTATCGTTACCGCTTTCGGTTCTGAAAAGACCGCCGTTGAGGCAATGAAAAAAGGCGCTTATGATTATATCGCAAAGCCTTATGAAGTCGATGAGCTTCGGATTATTGTCAAAAACGCATTCGAAAAACTTACTTTACAGGAAGAAAACGCACGCCTCCGTCAGGAAATAGGCCGTCTAGAAGGGATGGGGAAACTCATAGGACAAAGCGAAAACATGAAAGAGGTTTTTGATAAAATAGAAAAAGTTGGCACAACTGATGTCACTGTTTTGATACAGGGCGAAAGCGGCAGCGGTAAGGAACTCGTGGCAAGGGAAATACATAAACGTAGTAAACGTAGAGACGCCCCATTTATAGTAATGAATTGTGCCGCTGTACCCGAAACATTGATTGAAAGCGAACTCTTTGGACACGAAAAGGGCGCTTTCACCGGGGCAACTGAAAGGCGGCTAGGAAAATTTGAACTAGCCAATAATGGGACAATATTCCTTGACGAAATCGGAGATATGAGCATAAGCACGCAATCAAAGCTGCTCCGTATCTTACAGGAACAAAAATTCGAACGACTGGGCGGCACAGAAACGCTTGCAGTTGATACACGAATTATAAGCGCTACACACCACGACCTTGAAGAAGAGATTGAAGAGGAAAGATTCAGAGAAGATCTTTACTATCGAATAAACGTAGTTAATATAAAATTGCCTCCATTAAGGCATAAAACAGAAGATATTCCATTACTTGCAAATCGCTTTATACAGTATTTCTCCGAAAGGCACCAAAAGAGTGTTTTGTCAATAACAAGCGATGCAATGAAATGTTTGGTATCATATAACTGGCCCGGCAATGTCCGTCAACTTAAGAATGTTATTGAAAGCGCTATGGTGCTTACTAACAATGAGGTACTCGATACAACAGACCTTCCGGAAGAAATACTACATCCGGAAAATAACGCCTTAACTTTAGAAAATATTAATTACAATCTTTCTTTTAGGGATGCAAAAAAGCTATTAATAGAAAGTTTTGAACGTGATTTTATAAAAAAGAAACTCGATGAATGCGGGGGGAACGTAAGCCGGGCTGCCGAAGCGCTTGACATGCACCGCCAAAATCTTCAGCAAAAGATACGCGAACTGCGTATAAGCAAGTGAAACTTTTTAGATTTATTTTTTTAAATTAAAAAGGGAAGGCATAAACCTTCCCTTTTTGTCTAGTTTTGTATTAATTAATATTTATTATATTCCTTACTTTAAATTCTTCAACGCCTTTTCAGCCCTGGAAAGCAATATACTTACTTCCGTCAGAGACATACTTGGAGAAGTAATCCTTTCGCGTAACAAAGCAAACGTCTTGTCTAATTCCTCTGTTGCTGGAATATCCCAGCTCTTTTGTCCTGGCATAGGTCCCTGTGGTGCTTTTCCAGATTCCATAATTGGGAAATGCGGTTCCGATGAAGACCCGGAGGACGGTGGGGTGCTTGGCACACCGGGCGCACCAGGTTGACCCTGACTTTTTAACCTGGCAAGTTCCTGCTGAAGCGCAGCAATAAGTTTCTGTTTTTCTGCAATTTCCTGGTCAGCTACCTTTTTTGCCTCTGTATAATATATCAACTGCTTTTTTATTTCCTCTTCACTCCTCTTTATATCTGCAATCTGCATTTCAAATTTTTCATTTATACCTTTGCTTTCACCTTCAAGAGTGCTAATCTGTTCGGATAACTTACCCCTCTGTGATTCTAATTCATTCAGCTTATTCTGCTGTTCCATAATTGTATTTTGTAATCCGCCAAGCTGAACGCCTACTGCTACCTTAATTGCACCAAAGGTATCAACTTCCTTTTGTAATTCGGCAGCTTTTGCTGATAATCCATCCTTTTCCGAAGAGCAAGTGGTAAATTTACCTTCAACTTCCTTTTTTGCCACCTCAACCTTTTCAAGGTTCCCCATTAATTCAGGGACCTTCAATACTTCTGTTCGTCCGGCAGCCAGTTGTCTTTCCAATGTATGTACACGTTCTTTCTGTAGCCTGTACTTTTGTGTAACTGATACACCAAAACCAACGCACAGTAGGCCAAAAAACCCTACCAGCACTACCATAATTGCTTTTGTCTTCATATTACAACTAGACATTTGACACCTCCCCTTTGTTGTACATATTAACTTTTTTAAATTCC
>MHYY01000134.1 GCA_001830285.1 Planctomycetes bacterium RIFCSPLOWO2_12_38_17
TTTTTTAATTCTTCTATCGGCGTTATTCCTTCAGGTGTATCAATTTCAACGATTTCTGCGTGAAAGCACATTAAATATGTCTTTAGCACTTGCCGGTATTCCGGGTGAATCGCACGAGAGCAGACAATTTTGTTTCTTTCCTTTAGTCGTATGGCTAGTAAGGCAGCTTCAGCCAATGCAGTAGAGCCATCATACATGGAGGCGTTGGCAACATCCATGCCTGTTAGCTCACACATCAAAGTTTGAAATTCATAAATCACCTGAAGCGTACCCTGACTTACCTCAGGCTGATATGGTGTGTAACAGGTATAAAATTCGCTTCTTGATGCCAGATGGTCAACTACGGATGGAATATAGTGTTCATAAGCCCCTGCGCCTAAAAAAGAGATGTGGGTGCCTGTACTGATGTTATTTTCACTTAAATCCTTGAGAATTTTTATAACTTGTGGTTCAGAAATACCATCAGGCAGTTTTAAAGAAAATTTCCTTAGTAATTCCGGAATATCTTTTATCAATACTTCAAAAGAAGATATTCCCATTTCTCTTAACATTAAATCTTTATCATGTTCGGTATTAGGAATGTAATCCATAAAATTTATGTATGATAATATTCCTGTATTGGTTTGACATCCAAACTTTCTTTTTTAAGGGCCTCTATTGCATTTGTAGCGGCTATCGCACCTGCAACGGTTGTAAAATATGGCACATGATAAACAAGGGTGGTCCGTCTTATTGAATAAGATGCCTCCTGGGCAGATTTCCCACCAGTAGTATTGATGACAAGTTGGATTTCACTATTTTTGATGAGGTCAACAATGTTTGGGCGCCCTTCAATTACCTTCAGGACAACGGTGACTGGAATTTTATCTTCTTCAAGTACTGCGGCTGTGCCACGTGTTGCAACTATTCTAAATCCCATTTTTAGTAGTTTTTTTGCAATTGGTACCGTTGTCCGCTTGTCTTTGTCTTTAACACTTATAAAAACAGTTCCTGTTAAAGGTAGACTGCAATCAGCAGCCATCTGTGATTTTGCATAGGCGCGACCAAAGTCCGTATCCAACCCCATCACCTCACCTGTTGATTTCATTTCAGGTCCTAAAATAGTATCTACGCCTTTGAATTTTATAAAAGGGAATACTGCCTCTTTTACAGCTACGTGTTTTAATTTTGTATTTGTGGTTATGTTTAATTCGCTGAGTCTCTTACCTGCAATAACTTTAGCGGCTAGTTTTGCCATTGGGATACCTATAGCCTTACTGACAAACGGTATAGTTCTGGATGCACGAGGATTAACCTCAAGTACGTATACTGTCTTGTCTTTAATTGCGTATTGGATATTGATGAGCCCAACAACATTCAGCGCTAATGAAATGATTTGCGTCTGTTTTTTTAGTTCGTTGATAATTGTATTCCCTATTGAATATGGAGGGAGCGAGCAGGCGCTGTCACCTGAATGAATACCAGCTTCTTCAATATGCTCCATAATACCGCCTATAAACACATCTTTACCATCACAAATTGCATCTACATCAATCTCAATTGCATCTTCCAGGAATCGGTCAATAAGAACTGGGTGTTCGGGTGAGACCTGTACTGCATGTGCAATGTAGTCTTCCAAATCAATTTCATCATAAACAACCCTCATAGCCCTGCCACCTAAAACGTAAGAAGGGCGTAACATTACAGGATAGCCAATTTTACTGGCAATGATCTTTGCTTCGGATGCAGAACGGGCGCAACCGTTTTCGGGTTGTCTTAATTTTAATTGATTTAAAAGTGCTGAAAACCGCTCTCTGTCTTCTGCTATATCAATACTATCTGGGGAAGTTCCCAGTATTTTTACACCTTCTTTTTCCAAAGGTACGGCAAGTTTCAGAGGTGTTTGTCCGCCAAACTGTACAATTACACCTTCAGGCTTTTCCTTGTCAATAATTTCAAGTACATCTTCAAGTGTTAGGGGTTCAAAGTAAAGACGGTCTGAGGTATCATAATCGGTACTTACAGTTTCAGGATTGCAATTAATCATGATGGTTTCGTAACCCAATTCCCTTAAGGCAAAAACGCCATGAACGCAGCAGTAATCAAACTCAATACCCTGTCCGATGCGATTGGGGCCGCTACCTAATATAATAATTTTTTTCTTCTGTGTAGGTTTTGCTTCACAGGTTGACTCATATGTCGAATATAAATACGGTGTGAATGCCTTGAATTCAGCGGCACAAGTATCCACATGTTTGAATACAGGCCTGATTGTTTCTTTATGACGATAATTTCTTACGTCCTTTTCGCTGACGTTACATAGTGACGCAATATACTTATCCGAATACCCGCATTGTTTAGCCTCGATTAATGTTTCTTTGTCTATTGAAAATTCGTTCTGAAATGTGGTTTTGCTTTCTTTACGTATTTGGACTATTCTAGATTCAACGTCAAGTAACTGTTTAATGTTAAACAAAAACCAGCGGTCAATTCGTGTTAAATTATAAATTTCATCCAGGTTCATACCGTATCTAAAGGCATCGGCTATGTACCATAGCCTGTCCGGATTTGGTATAATTAATTTATTTCTCAATAACTCGTACTGTTGTTCCTTATTCCATGTATCAAAACCTGCCGGTAATAAACTATCAAATCCGTAACGTCCAGTTTCAAGAGAACGAATTGCCTTACCAATTGACTCTTTAAAGGTTCGACCTATTGCCATAACCTCACCTACAGATTTCATATGAATAGTGAGTGTCGTGTCAGTATCTGGGAATTTATCAAAATTGAATCGTGGAATCTTTACGACACAATAGTCAATTGTTGGTTCGAAACATGCAGGGGTGTAACGGGTGATATCGTTTGGAATTTCGTCGAGTGTATATCCTACGGCTAGTTTTGCGGCTATTTTTGCAATAGGGAATCCGGTTGCCTTTGAGGCAAGCGCTGAGCTTCTTGATACCCTTGGATTCATTTCAATTGCAAGCATTTCGCCATTTTCAGGGTTAATGGCAAATTGAATGTTGGAACCGCCTGTCTCAACGCCAATTTCACGTATAATCTTAATTGCAGCATCTCTCATTATCTGATATTCGACATCGGTAAGAGTTTGTGCCGGCGCGACTGTTATACTATCGCCTGTATGCACACCCATAGGATCAAAATTTTCAATAGAACAAATAATCACAACATTGTCCTTTAAGTCACGCATCACTTCCAGTTCGTATTCTTTCCAGCCGATTACCGAGCGTTCAACAAGCACTTCATGAACGGGACTTGTTTCTAGTGCGGTTTTTATATATTCTTTGTATTCCTCAATGTTGTACGCTGCATTTCCGCCTGTGCCTCCTAAAGTGAAAGAAGGGCGGATAATTGCAGGAAATCCTATCTTTTCAATAATTTTCAGTGCATCATCATAAGAACGCGCATAACCGCTTTCTGGTACTGAGACGCCGATGCGTCTCATTGCATCCTTGAAAAGCGACCTGTCTTCAGCCTTTTTTATTGCATCTAGTTTGGCGCCAATCAATTCAACATTGTATTCCTTTAAAATACCTTTTTCAGCAAGACTAACAGCCATATTTAACCCGGTCTGTCCACCAAGGGTTGGTAATAAAGCCTGAGGACGTTCTTTTGCAATTATTTTTGTAATTATTTCTGGTGTGATTGGTTCAATATAGGTTTTATCTGCAACTTCAGGATCGGTCATAATTGTTGCTGGGTTGCTATTTACAAGTATAACTTTATATCCTTCTTCGCGAAGCGCCTTGCATGCCTGTGTGCCTGAGTAATCAAACTCACACGCCTGTCCAATGATAATAGGTCCAGAACCAATAATAAGGATTTTCTCTATATCTGTTCTTTTTGGCATAGATGTTTCTTGTGTTAATTGAGTTTCTTGAGTTTTATGGTATTTCCGTATCGTTTTTCGTTCTGAAGCAAATAAGTTATAAAACCGCTATCCAGTTTGGATACCTTTTCAGCTTGATTATAAATCTTTTCAAAAATCTCATGAGAAATATATTTTTGATCTGATGCTACATAAGCCTCGCTTTGTACCTCAGTAGCTGAACTTTTAGATATAAAGAGATACTGAATAAATTCTTTATTTGATCGCCGTGAGAACCCTTCGGCAATGTTACTCATCGAAGAGATTGCCGCTCCGGTTATTTGATTGCTTAATCGGAAATCCCTTTGAAAACTTGTACTATTTCTTATAGCAGCATAAACCATATTTACTAATGTTCTTGCTTCCTGCCAACACTGAAGGTCTTCAAATCTAGTAATTTTCATAACTTAACAAACCCTACTAACACAAGAAACTTTACAATGCTTTGTTTTCAAGATATTAACTATGATATTTCATCATCTCAATAAATCTTTCAAACAAGTAGCTGGCATCATGAGGACCGGGTGATGCTTCGGGATGATATTGTACAGAAAAGGCAGGAATGGAAGTGCATTTCAGACCTTCTATTGATTTGTCATTAAGGTTTATGTGTGTGATCTCCACATCACCATATGAGCTTTTATGTAAAGTTCCTTTCGCAGGCGGTGACACAGCAAAATTGTGATTCTGCGCAGTAATTTCTACTTTTCTGGTGGATAAATCCATTACCGGTTGATTTCCTCCATGATGTCCAAATTTAAGTTTGTAAGTATTCAGCCCAAGCGCAAGCGCCATTAATTGATGCCCAAGGCATATTCCGAAAATCGGTTTTTTACCCAATAAACTTTTAATGTTCTCTATCATATATGGAACTGCAGATGGGTCGCCTGGTCCATTGGAAAGTAAAATACCATCGGGGTTCATATCAAGTACATGTTTATGCGGCGTATGGGCTGGAAGAACAGTTACCCGACAGCCTGCATTACTTAAATTTCTCAGGATGTTGTATTTTGCTCCACAATCGTAAACAACAACTTTGTAAATTTTTGCTTTGCTTGAGACAGCTTTTGTATCTTCCCACTTATATAAATTATCACATGTTACAGATTTCACAAGATCAACGCCATTAATACCCGGTGATGATTTTATCTTATTTATAAGAGTTGAGACGTTGAAGTCTTTTGTTGAAATTATGCCTTGCTGAGACCCACAATCCCTTATAAGCGCTGTTAGCGCTCGTGTATCAATACCCTGGATGCCTACAATCCCTTTTCTTTTGAGGAATTCTTCAAGACTAATTTGTGAACGCCAGTTACTTGGCAGGGGGCTGTACTCTTTAACGATAAATCCTTCTAAAAATGGGTTGCGTGATTCGTAATCTTCATCGTTAATTCCATAGTTGCCAATCATGGGATAGGTCATGACCACTATCTGCCCTTTATATGACGGGTCTGTTAGAATTTCCTGGTAGCCAGCTATGCTGGTATTGAAAACTACTTCACCGATTGTTTCTCCATCAGCGCCTAATGAGTAACCTTTGAATACACTACCATCCGCAAGTGCAAGTATTGCCTTTTGTTTACTCATGAATTTTATTGAATTTAGTTTATTAAATATAGCGGTGTTTTAAAAAGACACGTTATGGGAAATATAAAAACATAATAAATTATAATAATGGAAATTAAAAGTTTTTAAATCGTACAAATAAAAACTGAACGTGTCAAGCCAAAGATGTTTTTCGCTTGACAAAACGATACATTTGTTATACTAACACTCACATCTTTAAGGGCCTAAGTGCGTTTATTGTTCAATTCTTTAGAGGGCTACATTTAAAAAAATTCACGAGTATAACCAATAACAGGAATAGCGGGATAATTCAAGCATAAAAAATAGTAGTAAAGTATTGATTTATAGTAAGTTGAGCCAAAGTTAACTTATGATTTAAAAATATTTTTTTCAAGCGGACTAACAATTTTTTAAAAATAAAAATCAGAGTAGAGATGCTTTATGAACATTTTAGGAATCTCCGCATTTTACCACGACAGCGCTGCTTGCCTGGTTCAAGATGGCAGGATAATATCGGCTGCACAGGAAGAGCGTTTCACCCGTAAAAAACACGATTTTTCTTTCCCGAAGAATGTAATCAATTACTGTTTACAAGACAGTGGATTAAAAGTGAAGGATTTGGATTTTGTCGCTTTTTACGACAAACCCTTTTTAAAGTTTGAGCGCATACTGATGACCTATCTGACGTATGCACCTGTTGGGATCGGGTCGTTTATTAAAGCAATGCCGTTATGGATAAAGCAGAAAATCTGGCTGAAAGAATTGATTAAGAAAGAACTTGATTTTGAGGGAAAGATAATCTTTACCGAACATCACGAATCGCATGCCGCATCCGCATTTTTCCCATCGCCTTTTCAGGAAGCCGCCTTCCTTACCTTAGATGGGGTTGGTGAATGGGCGACGACAAGTTATGGCATTGGTAAGGGTAATAAGATGGAGATTCTATCAGAGATTCATTTTCCACATTCGTTGGGTTTGCTATACTCGGCGTTTACCTATTACACGGGGTTCAAAGTCAATTCAGGTGAATACAAGGTTATGGGGTTGGCGCCTTATGGTAAACCAAAGTATAAGGATTTGATTCTCTCGGAATTGATAGATTTGAAAGAAGATGGTTCTTTCAAATTGAATATGAAATATTTTAATTATTGTGCTGGTTTAACAATGACAAATGGGAGATTCGATAAATTGTTTGGGGGTCCTCCCCGAAAGCCGGAATCTCTATTAACCCAACGGGACATGGATTTAGCCAGTTCTGTGCAGGAAGTAACCGAGGAAGTGATGTTGCGTGCGGCACGACATATTCACAAGGAAACTGGCCAAAGAAATCTCTGTATGGCGGGCGGGGTAGCATTGAATTGCGTGGGTAATGGAAGGATTTTACGGGAAGGTCCTTTTGAGAATATTTGGATACAGCCATCTGCAGGAGATGCTGGAGGTGCATTGGGGGCGGCATTATTTGTTTGGTATCAGTATTTAGAGAATGGGAGAATTACGGATGACAAGCAGGATTTTCAGCACGGATCGTACCTTGGGCCGAAGTTTGAGAATAGTTACATTGCAGATTTCCTAAAAAGAAAAAATATACCTTATATTGAACTCAGTGAGAGAGAAATACCAGAAAAGATCGCCGATTTAATTGCGGATCAAAAAGTAATCGGCTGGTTTCAAGGGCGGATGGAATTTGGTCCCAGGGCGTTGGGAAGTCGGTCGATTATTGGAGATGCGCGTTCTCCGGAAATGCAGGAAATAATGAACCTAAAGACAAAGTTTCGTGAAAGCTTCCGGCCCTTTGCCCCATCGGTGATAAAAGAAAGGGTTTCGGATTATTTTGAGTTCGATAAGGAAAGCCCTTATATGCTTTTAGTTGCGCCAGTAAAAAAAGAAATTTGCCGGGAGATGTCGGTGGAAGAACAAAAACTCTTTGGCATTGACAAATTGAATGTTGTTCGTTCCAGTATTCCAGCGGTCACGCATATTGATTACTCTGCCAGAATTCAGACCGTTGACATGGAAAATAATCCTCTCTATTATCGGATGATAGCAAAGTTTGATGAGAAATATGGATGCCCTGTAATTATTAATACTTCTTTCAACGTCAGGGGTGAACCCATTGTTTGCACTCCGGATGATGCCTACCTGTGTTTTATGCGAACGAATATGGATTATCTGATTATGGGCAATTTTTTAATAGAAAAAAAAGATCAGAAACCCCTGGACAAAGACATTGATTGGCTTAAAAAATATGAGTTGGATTAGGAGAAATTTATGATTGTTGAAGAAATCAAGAATATCAAGAGTGGGAAAGGTGATCTGAGAAAATTTGGCATAACGATGGGTATTGTTTTAGTGCTATTGGGTGGGTTAATTTGGTGGCGTGGGAAAGATTATTATTACTATTTTCTTGGCATTGCTGCAACGTTTATTCTCATTGGCGCTGCCATTCCTTTTCTTTTAAAACCTATCCATAAGTTTTGGATGATTTTAGCAGTCCTCATGAGTTGGTTTATGACCAGGGTAATCTTGAGTGTTTTATTCTATCTGGGACTTACACCGATCGGTTTCCTGGCAAAATTATTTGGTAAGGATTTCTTAGGACTAAAATTCAGCAAAAATACCACACATAGTTACTGGATCCCTAAAGAAAAAGTAAAGGATAGAAATAATTATGAAAAACAATTCTAATTCCCTAAAAAAGTTGAATTGATATAATTATTATAAACGGGGACAAAAGGCTGCAACAAGTAGTTGCAAATGCCCGTAATGATAAGTAAAAGCCAATTATTGTTCCATCGGCGGAATGG
Source organism: Planctomycetes bacterium RIFCSPLOWO2_12_38_17 (assembly GCA_001830285.1). Lineage (GTDB taxonomy): Bacteria > Planctomycetota > Brocadiia > Brocadiales > Brocadiaceae > PLOWO2-12-38-17. The sequence continues at coordinate 8,242 of MHYY01000134.1, forward strand.
TAGAAAACCACCGCCTTTACTGAAGTATTTAGTATTCCAGAAGGAGGGAAACAATGAGTAAAATTGCAATTGTTAAAGAATTTTGGTCATTTTTAAGGGTACGTAAAAAATGGTGGTTAGCACCGATTGTTTTCTTCTTGATATTATTGGGTGCGTTGATTATTTTTACACAAGGTTCTGCTTTAGCCCCTTTTATCTATGCATTATTTTAAACAAAATCATTTTTAAGGAATTAGGCACGATTTAAAAAATATTTTAATTGTTGTTCCAGGATATCTGTTGTGCTCACACTAAAACTTCAAGAGGCTACAGGAGGTGGATACGAATGAACAAAAAGGTCATAATTGGATCAATCGTAGTGATATTCTTTACAAGTCTAATATTCCAATTAATTTTCCTAGGTAACACGCGTCTACCTGCATTATTGTGGTTAAGCATTATGGCCCTCTACTTTATCGGACTCAATTACTTTTTTCTATGGTTCTTAGTTAAGAGGTATTTTAGCGCTAGGCATGCAGATAACCTATTGATAAATCTGTCAATTTTCTTGACAGCCAGTATCTTCCTATTAGTAGCCGCAGAATTTGCACTCCGATTTGTCTTTCGTGATATTACCACGACTGGTGATAATGCAAGCTACTTTATGAAGAAATGGAATAAAACAGTTCGTTACAATACCTTTGGCTTTCGCGAAAAAGATTTTGATCTCGCTAAGCCAGCAGTATTATACCGGATTGCTGTCATTGGTGATTCAATAACGTATGGTCAAGGAGTCGAGGAAGAAGACCGGTTTACGAACTTGATGGAAAAACAGCTAAACAATCAGGATAACTCCAGAACGTACGAAGTATCGAACTTCGGTCGACCTGGCGCAGAGACGGTTGATGAGTTGGGTTTCCTTATCAATCCGGTATTAAGCACAAACCCAGACTTTGTTTTGCTGCAATGGTATGTTAATGACGTTGTATCTCCCGATGTCAAACGTAATGCGCCTCGCCGATTAATCCTCATTCCACAAAAACTTCGGCTAAACTCTGCGCTTTTTTACCTTTTACACAAACAGTTTTCAACCCTTCAGAGTAATCTTAGAGGGGTAACTGATTACGAGGAATACATGCTGCCACGTTTCAGTGACCAAAATAGCACTTCATCTTTGCAAGCAAAGGAAACAATGAAGTTGTTTATGCAAATCTGTAAGAAATTTCATATCCCCCTTGGATTGGTTCTTTTTCCCGATTATTACTTTAACCGTGAATCCAAACGGGATTTTCTATTGGAAAGGGTAGTGCAACTTTGCGAGGAAGAAGGAATTCCTTGCGTGGATATGCGCAGCACCTTTGCCCCTTATCAGGGTGACTTAAAACTTTGGGCAAGCAGACTCGATCAACATCCAAGTGCCTTTGCAAATCGCCTGGTTGCCGATCGCATTATGGAGGCCTTTGGTGATACATGGTTACAAAAATAGTGGAACAAGAAAATCTGTCTATTCCCCGGTATAAAAAACTTGTAATAATTTGCACCACTATAATAAGTCTGTCGAAGAAGGCTCTTTGATTGGTTGGTAACCTTTTGTGTTGCTTCAGTGGAGATTGCTTTTCAAAAGGTAACTCAATAATCATTTTAATATTAGTAATATTAAACAGGAGACAATTTATTTAATGACAATCCTCATCACTGGTGGTGCAGGTTTTATTGGTTCACATCTCGTAGAAAAACTTCTGTTGCAAAAAAAGAAAATTGTTGTTATTGATAATTTTAACAATTTTTACTCTCCTGCCTATAAGAGAGAAAACATCGCTCAGGCTATTAAGAATCAGGATTTTACTCTATACGAAGCTGATATATGCAATAAGGAAACGTGTTGTGATATATTTAAGAAACATAATATTGAAAAGGTTGTCCACCTGGCAGCTTATGCAGGTGTAAGGCCGTCTATCGAACAACCTTTATTATATGAGGAGGTTAATTGCAGAGGGACGCTAAATATGCTCGAACTTTCCAGGATTTATAAGATCAAGCAGTTTATATTTGGCTCGTCATCATCGGTTTATGGGAACAACAAGAAAGTTCCCTTTTCTGAAGACGACCCTGTAAATGAACCCATTTCACCATACGCAGCCACTAAACGCGCTGGCGAGTTATTTTGTTACAACTATCATCATCTTTACAAAATACCAACTTTATGTCTCAGATTTTTTACTGTGTACGGTCCTCGCCAAAGACCAGACCTTGCAATAAGGAAGTTTACAGAACTTATTGATCGCAACCAACCAATAAATATGTACGGTAACGGTACAACAGAGCGCGATTATACTCATCATTCCGACATTATTGATGGAGTTGTTTCAGCACTTGATAAAGAATATGACTTTGAAATAATTAACCTTGGTGATTCGAGACCAGTACAATTAAAGAGACTTATTGAACTTATTGAACAGGCATTGGGTAAGAAGGCACAGATTATTGAACTTCCGGAACAACCGGGAGATATGCATAGAACTTATGCAGACATACGAAAGGCAGAGCGGTTTTTAAAATATAAACCTAAAGTGTCAATTGAGCAGGGAATTAGATTGTTTGTAACGTGGTATAAGGAGCGCAAGAAGAAAACTGAGCATCCGAATAAGAACGAGTTAGAATTTGTACGATAGGAAGTCTACTATTAAATAAAATTTCATGCGTTCATTAACCCTTCCGAACAAAATTAGTCTCAGCAGAATATTGTTTATCCTTCCGTTGGTATTTTGTATAACGCAAGTCCAGCATAATGATAGCTACAGATATGCATGTCTTTTTATAATGATGTTGATAGCTTTAAGTGACGTATTGGACGGCTATCTTGCACGTAAGAGAAACGAGATAACAAAACTTGGAACATATTTAGACCCGTTTGCAGATAAGATAGTTATAATAACTGCTTATATTATGCTTTCTTCCGAACGCGTATGGCCAGAGCCAAGATTTCCTGTCTGGATCCCTGCCCTTATTGTTTGCAATGATTTTATACTAATATTAGGGACCATTGCATTACTTTATTTTACAGGTAAGGTTAATTGTCAACCGGTAATAATTGGCAAGATTTCCACATGTTTACAAGTCACTGCTATTATATTCGTTATTGTAGGAAATCATGTGCCTTATTTTGTATTAATTGTTTTGTGGTGGCTGACAGCAATCCTCACCTCTTTATCAGGTATCTATTATATATACAGGGGTGTAAGGCAACTTTAGTATTATGTTAATTATGTATTCTATGTATTTATACAAAACACTTTACAACAAATGTCTTTTAGAATACTATTAAATGACAATTTATAAGGTACTAAGATTCCTGACTTTTCAGTATCTAATTTTTATAAAGAGTAAAATGCAAGAAATTTTGTTATGTGTAGATTGGAAATATGGGAAGTTGTTTTAAATAAAATGAGAGGTATATGATGCAGTTTAATACGATACAAGAGGCTATTGAAGACCTCAAACAAGGTAAAATGATTATTTTGGTTGACGATGAAAATCGTGAAAACGAGGGTGACATCGTCCTTGCCGCCGAGAAGGTCACACCAGAGGCAATAAATTTTATACTTACTTATGCACGTGGTATTCTGTGCCTTTCCATTAGTGCAGAACGTGCGGAAAAGCTAGACTTATACCCAATGGTTTCTAATAACACTTCAATTTTCCAAACACCTTTTACAGTTTCTATTGATGCCAGAGATGGTATTACAACAGGTGTTTCTTCAAAAGATAGGGCTGTTACAATAATGACCGTGATTGATGACAAGTCAACAGCAGAAGAGCTTGTCAGACCGGGTCATATATTCCCGCTTAAGGCGCATAAAGGAGGGGTGCTTGTTAGGACCGGGCATACAGAAGGTGCAGTAGATTTAATGCGCATTGCAGGTTTAAAACCAGCAGGAGTCATATGTGAAATTATGACAGATGATGGCAACATGGCAAAACTTCACGATCTAAAAAAATTTGCCGAGAGACACAATCTTAAAATATGTACGATTGCGGACATTATTAAATATCGTCATGAACAGGAAAGGTTGATTGAAAAGCGAGTTACCGTAAAATTGCCTACCACGTATGGTAACTTTACGCTTCATCTTTACCGCTCTTTTGTTGATGAATACCTTCATCTTGCACTTTGTCTGGGTATTGGAAGCGAAAGTGGGAATAACCCTTCGCCACTGCACAATGAGCCTGTTCTTGTAAGAGTACACGATGAGTGTTTAACGGGTGATATATTTGGTTCATTGCGTTGCGATTGCGGGGAACAGCTTCATAGCGCAATCAGGATGATACAAAAAGAAGGGAAGGGCGTCCTTTTATACATGCGGCAAGAGGGGAGGGGTATAGGACTTGAAAATAAACTGCACGCTTACTTGTTGCAGGAAAAAGGACTTGATACCGTTGAGGCAAACGAAAGACTTGGGTTGCCGGCAGACAAGCGTGATTATGGTATCGGCGCGCAGATTTTAAGAGACCTCGGTATTACAAAAATGAGGTTACTTACCAATAATCCAAGAAAATTTGCAGCGCTTAATGGATACGGGCTTGAAATAGTTGAACGCATTCCCATTGTTGCCGAGCCGAAAGAGGAAAATAAGCTTTATCTTCGTACCAAAAAGGAAAAACTGGGACATATAATAGAAAAAGTATAGCATGTAGAGTTCTGAATATTCAAAATACAAGAAATTGCTTTAACAATATTAGTAGATTTTACTGTCCATTTTTACCTGTCTTTTGAATTTTATATCCTGTCAAACGGTTATTCAATATAATGAAAAAACTGTTTGTAAAGAAATCCCTCAGCGATATCGAAGAAGAATCCAATCGCAACCACTTCAAACGTGTATTGGGTCCGTTTTCATTAACAGGGTTAGGAATCGGGGCGGTTATTGGCGCAGGTATATTTGTTTTAACAGGTCTTGCAGCCAGAGAGTACGCTGGTCCCAGTTTGATTTTTTCATTTGCACTATCTGGATTTGCATGCATATTTGTGGCGCTTTGTTATGCCGAGTTTGCTTCAATGGTGCCACTTGCCGGAAGCGCATACACGTACGCATACGCTGGGCTGGGTGAGCTTTTTGCCTGGATTATCGGGTGGGACCTTATTCTTGAGTATTCCCTTGCATCTAGCCTTGTGGCAGTTGGGTGGTCGCATTATTTTGTAAAATTGCTAGGATTTTTTGGCCTGGAAATTCCACTGTGGCTTACTAACGATTACTGGACATTATCACACCATACAAAAGCCCTGTTTATTCAAAACATTCCCTATATAAAAGGCATACCAGTCGTATTTAATCTTCCTGCCGCGCTAATTATCGGCGTTATTACTTACTTGCTGGTTATTGGTATCAAAGAGAGCGCACGGCTTAATAATATCATCGTTGTAGTTAAACTCTCTGTAATCTTGCTGGTAATATTTGCCGGATGGTTTTATGTAAAGAGTGATAACTGGGGAAATAGCTGGGCAACCTTTTCACCGTATGGTATATCAGGAATTGGGACTGGGGCGGCGTATATATTTTTTGCTTATATTGGCTTCGATGCAGTTTCAACCACTTCTCAGGAGGCAAGGAATCCTCAAAAAGACGTGCCTATTAGTATAATTGCATCCTTGGTTATTTGTACATTTTTATATATAGCTGTTACCGCTATTCTCACAGGTATGGTTTACTATAAAGAAATTAGTATTGATGCGCCTCTTGCGGATGCCTTTAGCAGATATGGGCTGGTAAAGATACCATTTTTTATTTCAGTTGGGGCGGTAGCGGGATTAACAAGTGTTCTTCTTGTCTTGCTTATGAGTCAGGCAAGGATATTCTGGGCAATGGCAAAAGATGGCTTATTATCCGAACGTTTATTTGCTGTTGTTCATCCACGATATGGA
>MHYY01000135.1:0-4371 GCA_001830285.1 Planctomycetes bacterium RIFCSPLOWO2_12_38_17
AACTCGCATTATTAGTATTGCGTTGCTTACTAGTATTATGTTTGCCATACATCCGATTGTGAATGAGGTTGTTAATGGAATCAGTTACAGGGAGGATTTAATAGCAACTGCCTTTCTTGTTTCGTCATTTTTATTTTTTATGCTTTATAAGAGGCAATTGTTAGTCCTGCAAGGGCAATCAAAACAGGTGTCCTCTCGCAAAAGCGTGTTTTCTTTATATTCAGGCGCACTTGCCTGCTATTTTTTTGGATTATTTTCTAAGGAATCAACTATTGTGTTACCAGCCCTTATTTTTTGTTATGAAATAATATTTGGCAAAAATATTGGTGCATGGTTTCCAGATAATCATGAGATTCAAGGCAGGAGAACATTTTTTATCATTTATAAGAAAGCTGTAGATATTGTTACATCTTCTATTTTCCTGGGATATATCGGGGTTAGTGTTTTGTACCTTTTAGTCAGGTTTGTGATTTTACAGAATCCGAACGAGAATCTTGCATTTCCAGAAGGCAGTTTTTTCGTCATTATGCTAACAATGGTAAAGGTTTTAGGCAGGTATATTGCCAATGTTTTTATGCCGTTCAGCCTCAATCCGGACTATCATGTGCTTTATCTTAAAACACCTTTTACATTTTCATTTATTATACCGTTTTTAACGTTGACATCCATTGTAGTTATTGCAGTTAGATTGGTAAAGAAATTTGCAACAGGAAAAAGTTTTTACAGAATAATGGTGTTTGCCATAGTATGGTTTTTTATCTCAATGCTGCCTGTTATAAATATTATTCCACTTGCCAATATCATGGCAGACCGCTATCTCTATTTGCCTATACTTGGATTTTGTTTATTTATTTCAAATGGATTGATACGTCTTGGTTCAATAACAAGATACATTTTATGTATTTCTTTGATTATATTTTGTATTTTTATAACTGTTCCAAGGAATAACATCTGGAGGGATAACCTTATACTATGGTACGAGTCTTCTTTAAGTCCTTTATGTAGTTTTACAACATATAACAATTTAGGGGCACAGCTCAGTGAGCGCGGAGATACGGATGCGGCATTATTAATGTATAGTAAAGCAATTCAGAAGTCCCGTGAGGTTGGGTTTACTAAGTATGCTGCGGTTTACTATAATATGGGGAATGCATATCAAAAGAAGGATATGCTGGAGGATGCCGTCAAGGCGTATAAAAAAGCGGTTCAAATAAGACCCGAATATAAAGAGGTGCATAATAATCTGGGCAAGGTCTATTTTACACTGGAACGATATAATGATGCGCTGAATGAATACGAAACAGCCATTAAAATTGACCTTGAATTTTCTTATGCGTATAACAATTTGGGTGTTTTATATAACAAGCTTGGCAGAGGTGACGATGCAATAGCAGTATATAAGAAGGCCATATCATTAGATAACAAATATGGAGAGGCGTATTACAACCTCGGCAATGTTTACGAAGGGAAACGGCAGTACGACCTTGCCATGGAGACGTATCAGATTGCACTTAAAGTTGACCCTACACAAATTTATGCCCATAATAACTTAGGCACAATTTATGATAAGAAGGGACTAATAGAAGATGCAATAATGGAATACCATTATGCGATTAATGCCGATCCAAAATATCCATTTTCTCACAATAACCTTGGCGCTGCCCTTATAAAAAAAGGTGATATTGAAGGTGCGCTTGTTGAATTTAAAAAAGCAGTTGATTTGTTGCCCAGCCAACCCGATTTTCATTTCAATCTTGGTTATACTTATCAACAAAAAGACCAATTAGGACTTGCCCTTAAAGAGTTTGAAATTGCGCTAAAAATAGCCCCTTCTCATATTGAGGCACTTTTTAATATCGGGGTAATTTACTACAAACAGGGATTTAATGATAAAGCCAGGAAAATATTTGAGGCTGTATTGGGAATAAATCCAAAACACTTAAATGCTAAAAAATATCTGAAAATGCTTTCAGGATAACAATGAACCTTTAAATCAAAAAAAGATTGAACCCCTCCGGAACGATAAAAATTCATTGAGTTCTGATTGGCAAAGCTAGAATTGATAGGTATTTATGTTTTTACTATAGAAGCATCCTGTACTGTGCCTGTTTTATAATTGTACAGGGTTTTAATAGAAATTATTACGATTCCGGATGAGAGCCCGAGCAATACTAAATCTGCAATAATCAGTGTAACATTTCCTTGTGGGATGAAACGTGTAACGAGCAGGACAAATAACATGGTTATCGTGGTAACAATCATGAATATGGCTGGAATGGTCGTAAACCAAATGCGCTTCTTTTTTGAAAGTAACCAGAACGAGACAATAATTAATGTTAACGCAGCGAGGAGTTGATTGGTTGTGCCAAATATTGACCAGAGGGTGTTTACTGTATTTGTGTATGCAAGTCCGAACATCAATCCCGTTGCCAGTCCTGAATTAACCCAATAATGGCATAATAATTTTGGTGGGTGTTTGAAAATAACACGCCAGAGTTCTTCAAAGAGATAACGGTTTAATCTCACAGCCGTGTCGAGTGATGTGACTATAAATCCCTCGAGTAATAGCATTCCAAATAGAATACCAAAAGAAACAGGAAGCCCCAGTCCTGTATTTAACGTGTGTCCAAGGGCTAGCGCAAATGCTAATATAGGATTACTTTGGAATTTTGAATTTTCAACGGGTAGAACCAATTCTTTATACTGAAATATATTGATGCCTATAATAACAGTGATAATTACACATAAGGCAAGGAATGACTCTAATAGCATACCATAGTAACCTATCTTGTATGTTGCGGTTTCAGATTTAATTTGTTTGGATGTTGTCCCCCCTGCGCAGAGCGCATGAAATCCAGAAATAGCACCACAAGCAATTGTTATGAAGAGTCCGGGCCAGATAAACCCGACTTTTGAAATACCTTCCTGGACGTTGTTTGCAGGGAAATGTATCTCTATACCATTAATGCTACAGGATACTATGCCAATAAAAAGTAATCCCATGCCAATATATAACAAGTGTACATTGATGAAGTCTCTTGATTGAAGAAATATCCAAACCGGGACACCAGCCGCGATTATAGTATAAAGTGAAATTATTATCATCCAATGCAAAGGATTCAAAGACACCGGAATGAAAAAGCCTACGACAACCGATACGACACAAATTAAAATTGCAAACACGGAGCATTTTACAACGGAAATACGTTTCTTTATATAAAAGTATCCAATGAGTGGTGCAAAAGAGGTAATAACAATAACTGACATCGAGGCGATACCACCGATCACAACATTCTTCTTTGTTTCGTCAGCCCAGCGAAAAAAAATCTGGTCTTTGTCCAGTCCGAGTTGTATTCTGTCAATAACCGAGGTTAGTGCGGTTGATGATGCATTTAAAAAGGTGGCATTGACAAGAATTAGCATTACTATCGTAAATGAAATGACCATGATAAAACCAGCTGTACCAAGGCATTTTCTTGCAACCTCAGCGATGGATTTACCATTTTCACGCACACTGACAAACAAGGCAGTGAAATCATGAACAGCGCCGAAAAATATTCCACCAACCAGTATCCATAACCATGCAGGGCCCCAGCCATAAATTAGCGCTATGACAGGGCCAATAATCGGTCCGGCGCCTGCGATACTTGCGAAGTGGTGAGCAAATACGATTGGCGTTGCTGTTGGTACATAATCGCGTCCATCATTTATCTTAACTGCAGGTGTTATTTGTTGAGGATTTATGCCTATAAATTTTGATATTAATTTAACGTAGAAAATACCTGCAAACAGGAAGCATCCAATGGAAATAAATAGTATTATTATGGGATTCATACAAATTGTTCGATTATCTGTGATGATAGAGGAGGGGAATACCTTTAAATAATAAGATTATAGAAATTAAATTTTATAAAGCCGCATTTACTTAAAATTAGGACTCAAAAGTTTTTCCTTGGGCAGTCCCATTGTATCCTTTTCAGGAACGACCATAGTCGTCTTCTACCCTAATAATGTCGTCTTCTCCCAAATAGCTTCCCCGTTGAATTTCAATGAATATAAGCGGGCATTGCCCCGTATTTGATATGCGATGTAATGATCCTTTTGAAATATTAATGGATTGTCCACACTCAAGTCGTATCTCTTTGCCATCCAGAGTTACGAGTGACTGCCCTTCAACTATATTCCATAATTCTTCTCTTTTGGAATGTTTCTGGTAGCTGAGTCTTTTTCCGGGTAAGACAATAACCCTTTTTACCTTATAAGTAGGTTGACTCAATAATACTTCCCATCTACCCCACGGCGGAGATGCACTTTGTAATTCTGAACTTTCCATTTCTAGTACTTTCTTGTAAATATTGATTTAATATAATC
>MHYY01000135.1:4379-5129 GCA_001830285.1 Planctomycetes bacterium RIFCSPLOWO2_12_38_17
TTTCTAGTACTTTCTTGTAAATATTGATTTAATATAATCTTCGGCTGGGTGTTTTTGAATACTTAATGCAATATTTTAAATCTGTGTCAATGCTTTTGCTATATGTCACAATTTACTATTTGCAGTTAACTGAGTCAAGGGCGTATATAAATTTTAAGACATGTTATATGTTTAAAGCTTTGTTAAAGAGGGATAAGAAAATAAATGAAAAGAATTTTCAAAAGGTGTCGTTTAGAGTGTATTGTAAAATTTGATAATGCACTCCCCTCTGGATATTTTAGAATAACAAACGAGGGGAGCACATTCAAATACACTGTGGATTATTGTGTTTAATTTTATTTACGCCTTGCCCAGCGTCTTTTTACCAGGTTTCCATTCTACAGGACAGAGTTCGCCGGTTTGTAATGCCTTTAATACCCTTAATATTTCTTCAACGCTACGTCCTACACCCAAGTCATGTACCAGTTGATATTTTACTTTTCCTTCGGGATCAATGATAAACGTTCCTCTTAGAGAAATACCTTTGTCTTCAAGCAAAACGCCGTATTTCCTAGATACATCCTTTGTCATATCACTTAGTAATGGATAATTCAGGCTCCCTAATTCTTTTAACCACGCCTTATGAGAAAAGACACTATCAACACTGACGCCGAGTACTTGTGCATTTAGGGTTTTAAATTCTGATTCCCGTTTTGAAAATTCAGTAATTTCTGTCGGACAAATAAAAGTAAAATCTAGTGGATAGAAAAA
>MHYY01000136.1:0-601 GCA_001830285.1 Planctomycetes bacterium RIFCSPLOWO2_12_38_17
GATTGTATGAAAATTACGTTTCAAAAATTGAAGATCTTGAGAAGCAACTACAAATTTACCTTGAATAAATACATTTAAGGGTAAAGTCCCATTCCAAAAGATACAACTGCTTCTGAACAAATATCAGAACAAACTACTTAGATTCGGAAGAACTACAATTTCTCAGATGGAAATACAACAAAAAGTACGCTAATTATATTTGCATCATACCTGACTTTATAAAAAACTATCCCCCCTTTTATACTATTATAGACATATTTCAGGAGACCTTTAATAAGGTTAAAAAATAATTTTTTTGGGCAGAAATTCGATGAGTGGGAGCAGGATAAAAAAGATATGACAATGGCAGAGGCAATGAACAAATTCTTTTAAGTATTTTGTTGTAATATCCCATTACTTTGCTATATTTAAATCAAAGCAGCTAATATGGATATAACTCACATAAACAGCGAGGTTGAAGCCGCTGATAATGCATATGTTATTAGTTTAAATTACAGCCAATGTTTTACTTTACAGGGGTTACTAGATGCCAACAGTATCAATTGTCAAATGTGAAGATTATGAATTAGAAAAGGTCTACAATGCAATTCATAAGTCCCTG
>MHYY01000136.1:624-5878 GCA_001830285.1 Planctomycetes bacterium RIFCSPLOWO2_12_38_17
TTCATCTTCACAACCTCCGGAAAGAGCTGTAAATACACATCCTGTGGTTGTCAGGGCGCTTGTTAATATATTCCAGAACGATTTTGGATGTGAAGTTTATATTGGAGATTCCTCTGGCAGTGTAAAAACCAGTTCAACATTTAACGCATTTCGTGTTACCCGTATTAACGAGATTGCTGAAGATACTGGAGCAAAAATTATCAATTTTGATAAGGATGAATATATTGACATACACAATAAGGATTATGAAATATTAGAAAAATTCCGTATTGCGAGGACATTACGAAAAGTTGACTTCATAGTTTCGGTACCAAAACTAAAGACGCATGGCTTAACACAATACACTGGCGCCATAAAGAATATGCTCGGAACCATCCCTGGTAATGGGAAAAAAAATGTTCATTTAATTGCGCCTAAGCCAACAGCATTTGCAAAGGCGCTTGTGGATATACATCAAATGGTACCTCCTAATCTTACCATCATGGATGCCATTGTGGGTATGGAGGGGAACGGTCCCAATGCTGGTCAACCCAAAAAAGTTGGATTAATCCTCGCCAGTAAAGACAGCGTTGCAATGGACACAGTTGCAAGTACGATTATTGGATTTGAACCACTTGCAATACCAACTATCCGATTTGCACATCAGCGCGGATTGGGCATAGGAGAACTGGATACTATCAATGTTGTTGGCGAATCAATAAACAATGTTGCAGTGCCTGATTTCCAAAAACCCTCAAGCGGCGCACAGGCTTTTGCCGGAAAGTATTTGCCAAATTTCCTTCTGGCAATGATGTTTGACAGTACATGTTCTACATTTTCAACTGTAAATCATTCAAATTGTACACAATGCTACGAGTGTGTAAGAAACTGTCCTGCCGGTGCAATGTCTAAAGAAAATGGCAAAGTAATTGTAGACAAAAAAAAGTGCATCGGATGTTTTTGTTGTGACGAGGTCTGCGATTTTAATGCTATTGAAATGAAGAGGTCTAGGTTAGGAAGGACGCTCCTTGGTATGGCAAAGGCTCTTGGAGTAGAGAAAGTCGAATAAATATGGAATTACAATGGACAAAGATATTTTTACCTGAAATTAAAGAGCTTATAGAAACCAAAGACTTCAAAGGTCTCAGGGACTTTCTTCGGGAACGACATCCTGCTGATATTGTAGACATCCTCAAAGAACTCACCCCAACAGAACGGGTAATGAGCTTCAGGTTACTGGATAAGAATAAAATATCTGAAGTCTTTGCCCTGTTTGAGCCTGTTGAACAGGAAGAGCTTCTTAAGCAGTTCACCGAACAGCACGCAAAAGAAATTTTAATAGAAATGCAGCCGGATGACCGAACTCAACTATTTGACGAACTGCCGGCGCATGTTGTTGAAAAATTACTGAAATTACTCCCGCCGTTAGAACGTAAAGAAGCAAATGAGCTCCTGAACTATCCGGATAACTCCGCCGGCCGCATTATGACGCCCGAATATGTTGACCTTCAGATTGATATGACAGTCGCAAAAGCCCTTGAACATATTCGCAAGACGGGGTTGAACAGAGAAACTGTATATATTTGTTATATCGTTGATGAAACTAAAAAACTGCGAGGAGTAACTTCCTTAAAAAACATCATACTTGCCAATCCTGACCAGCTTATCAAAGACATCATGAATGAAAGTGTACTTTATGTCCACACCACTGACGATCAGGAAAAGGCTGCACAGGTTGTCCAAAAATACGATATACTCGCCGTACCTGTGGTTGATAATGAAGACAGGCTGGTAGGTATTGTTACAGTTGATGACGTATTGGATGTAGTCCAGGAGGAAGTAACGGAAGACTTTCAGAAGATGGCAGGTATTCAAACGATTGAAGAGGAATACTTCCGTGTGGGATTTTTTAAACGTATCAGCAACCGTATATTATGGTTGGTAATCCTTGTCGTCGCTGCGATAATATCACAAACAATATTAAAAAATTATTCAGGCGTTTTAAGTTCAATAATTGCCCTTACGTATTTCATTCCTATGCTTACTGGTTCAGGCGGTAATACTGGTTCACAGTCCTCTACCCTAATCATCCGGGCACTGGCTACGGGCGAAGTAAAATTCAAAGATTGGTGGAAAATTTTATTACGCGAATCTAAGGTTGGCGTTACGCTTGGGCTTGTTATGGGCTCAATTGCTTTTATTATTGTCGTTATAACACTGGGGGAAATTACTGTAGCATTAACAGTTGGTATTTCTCTTTGCATTGTAGTCAGCGTAGGCAATATTGTTGGTATATCCATACCATTATTTTTCAAATTTATGAAACTCGATCCTGCCTTTGTATCCGCCCCACTCATTGCTACATTATTAGATGCCACAGGACTTATCATTTACTTTGAGATTGCCAGAAGAATGTTGAGTCCATAACAAACTAATGAAATCGCATTCATAAAATATTGTTTTAGCGAATAGATTGAATCTGAACTAGAAGTTTTTCAAAGATGGGAAACTTTCCTAAAGAAAATTATGATATCGTAATTATAGGCGCAGGGCCCTCAGGGGCTGCCACAGCAAAATACCTGGTTAACGAAGGTTTTAATGTTCTTGTAATAGAAAAGAAGAAACTCCCCAGATATAAGATATGCTCTGGAATCATCTTCGAAAAATCACAAGAAATAATTGAAAAACATTTTGGAAAGATTCCACAATCAGTTTATGCTACCCCAAATCTCTTAAAAGGAGTAAGGTTATGGACTGATACAAAACATTTTAGTGATTGGCCATTTAGTAAGTATGCCGGGGCGCCTAACATATGGCGTTCTGAATTTGATTACTGGCTTATTAAAAATTCAGGGGCAGAAATAAAGGATTGCTGTCTTTTAAATGGGTTTACAGACCATGACAACTTTATAGCGCTGAAATGTTTCGACATCACAAATAAAGAAATAATGAAAATAAAGTGTAAATACTTAGTAAGCGCAGAGGGTAGCAAATCTGTAATAAGGGCAAAGCTCGATCCAGAATTTGAAAAAGATATCAATTGGTTTATTGCATATCAGAATTACTACGAAGGTATTTGTGATTTAGACCCTTATTCTTATCACGGCTTCCTTGAACAGCAATATAGTAACGTGTATGCATGGTTTAGCGTCAAAGATAATTTACTGGTTTTTGGTATAGCAGTTAAAAAAGGTAATAAGGTATCTCCTTATCTCAATAAATATACCGAGATGCTGGAAAAGAGGTTTGGTTTAAAACTTAGAAAATTGGCTAGAAAAACCAGTTGTATGGGTAATAATATGTGTGCAACAGGTAGATTTTATCTGGGTAAGGGAAACATATTAATTGTTGGAGAAGCCGCAGGATTTTTAAATGCATTCGGCGAAGGTATCTCGTGTGCGCTAACATCGGGACTATACGCAGCAGAGGCAATAAGCAAAAGTATCAAACACGGTGGCAATGCACTTGAGACGTATACTGAATTGACAAAAACAGAAAGAAGACAAACTAGGATATCATGGAGGCTGGGGGCAAAAGTTGCAGGAAGGGAGCTTTTACCAATCTAAAAAACAGAATTACTTAATTTCTGAATAAAAAGACTTAAAACATATATTTTACCTAAATACTAATAAACAATCTTATGTAAATAAAATTTATGTGTATGTTACGGTATAAAGCCGTAACATACACATATAATCTTTAGGTCATCAACCATTAATTAAGCTATTACCGACAAAGACTCATTGTAAAAGAACCAGAACCTTGGTTGCCATCATTTACCCATGTCCCGCTTGCCGTCTTTGTCTGTGGATTCACAACACCCGTATATGTAAAACCTATACAAGAACTGTTTGATGGGCACCCCATATGCATCACAAAACTTAACCCAGAATATGTCCCTGTTACACAACCATAATGACCACAATATGGAGAGTCCATGGTACCGCTAATGTTTCCACCACTTACTGTTAAATTATATACGTTGCCATAATTATCCACCGCGCATATCTGCATTCCCAGCACTTCATCCATTTGAACGTCAGATTCAGATGGAGCGCCAGGGATATCAAAGGTTGGCTGTGCGTAGACTGTTCCACCAGCAAACATCAAACCAGCGGCAATTAAGGCACCAAAAATTAACTTCTTCATCTAACACCTCCTTTAAAAAAATAATTAATATAAATTTACAGAAATTACGGATATTTAGCTTTTGTTATCTTAATTTAATAAAAATTGTTCTTATTTATTTTATTATACTTTATATAAAAGTCAACATGTATTTTTTAATAAAAAAGGTATATATTACATAACTATAACCCTTACGACTGGTTATACAACATACTTATCTCTCTCTGCCTATACCTTGTAACCTAAAGTTGTTTATCGGATGTGTCACTTAACATTTTTTAAATAAAGACGTACAAAATTAAAAAAGCCAAAATATTATTATATAAATCTAAATGAAAAGTTGTTACAAACCCTTGTTGAATTTAAAATATAAAAAATTAAGGATATAATCACATTAGCATTTTAAGTAAACTTTCTAAGTATAGATATTTATTTATAAAAGGCTGAGGGGTAATTAATGCGTGGACACAAATCTAAATATATGGATTTTTGTCTAAAATTTTTGATAGAGGAACCCCGTTTTTTGTATGCTTTAGTTAAAGTGAAAAACTCCATAACTATTATAATCACGTCTAACTATGATATATTTTATTCCTTATTTTAAAAGCCTAATTCTTTGGTATAATAATTGATGCTTAAACTGACACTTTTTCATTTAATAACGAAAGCTGTTTACAATCAAGGGTAATAGTAAAATTATTCTATTGTGGAAAGGAATTAAATTATGAATAAAGATGTTGAAAATTTAAAACTGGCATTACAAAAAAAAGACCTAGAAATTGAAAGATATAGCGACCAAATTAAGGCTTTAGCTGACCCTAAAATCAATTCGTTACTTGAAGGCATCTTGCAGAATGAAATAAGGCATAAGGCAGAATTAGAAGACCATCTTACAAGATTATCAAGAAAATGAAGAAGGAGATATCATGAGAGAAGGTTATAAAACTGTATTAGAATTCCTTGAAGCTGATTTAGAAATAGAAGAAGAACAGGAACATTTATATAACCAACTGGCTGCAGAATCAAAAGACATAAAAGTAAAAGGAACTTTCCAACATTTGGCAAGGGCTGCAAAGGGGCATAAAGACGCTATAGGAAGGATTATAAGAGACATTGAATCTGATAATCATGATGTCGGTTTTTATTG
>MHYY01000137.1 GCA_001830285.1 Planctomycetes bacterium RIFCSPLOWO2_12_38_17
TGGAATGTATGAAAAGGCACTAATTTTAGACCAGAAATTGAGCTGTTTACGGCCGGAGGACTCAATTGTTCATTACAATCTTGCATGCAGTTATGCGCTTTTAAGTGAGATTGATGCTGCGTTTGAGGTATTGGAAAAGGCAATTGAATTAGGTTATGAGGACGCTTATCATCTTGAAAGGGACAAAGACCTGGCATCTCTCAGAAAAGATGAACGTTATTTAAAACTGATTGAAAAACTTAGGAATCGCTAATTTTGTTCAGGCCGAGTTTTTTGTAAATAATTCCGATTCCTTCCAGTGTTAGATTAGGACACACATTTGTGATTATTGGAATTTCCCTTGCTAATATATTTGCATTGCCTCCAGTAGCAATTATTGCTGGATGACATTTTATTTCATCACAAACCATATTTACAATCCTGTTTACCATACCAATCGTTCCCCAGTAAATACCGGAATTTATGGCTTCTTCTGTATTTTTTCCTATGACACTGTGAGGTTTTTTGACACTTACTTCAGGTAAGAGTGATGTGCACTGGTGTAAGGCCTTTGAAGAAATGTCTATACCAGGCGCTATAATGCCACCCACAAAAGCCCCTTTATCATTCACTACGTCAATAGTTATTGCTGTACCCGCGTCAATAACAATTGTCCAGTTTCTGGTTCGTTCGAATGCGGCTAAAGCATTTATTAGTCGGTCTGTTCCTACTT
Source organism: Planctomycetes bacterium RIFCSPLOWO2_12_38_17 (assembly GCA_001830285.1). Taxonomy (GTDB): domain Bacteria; phylum Planctomycetota; class Brocadiia; order Brocadiales; family Brocadiaceae; genus PLOWO2-12-38-17. Next base: position 713 of record MHYY01000137.1, read on the forward strand.
TTTCAGGTTGTTCTGTTTGAATAGTGATGGGAATTAGAATGTCTTTTTTAACAATTTTGGGTCTTATTGAAAGTTTTTTTTGTATATATTCAACAAGAAACATTTCTGTTTCTGGATTAACGGAGGAAATTATAACGGTTTGTATATTACAACAAGTGGATTTATTCAGTATTTTATTAAAATCTGTTTCGGCATGTTCAGGGAATGTGCTTTTAATTGAATATGTGGAGTGTAAAATGTCTTTATCAAAAAGGCCGATATGAATATTTGTATTTCCAATATCAATTGCTAGCCACATAGAAATTCACACGATTTGGTTTGAATCTCATCCAGTGTGCTTACTATTTTACTTAAAAGCGTTACAATGTTTCTACCTGTTACCATAGAAACAGGACACACAGGTTTAGAGATTTTTTCTTCTATCGTTTGGATGCACTCATTGCCAGCTTCTGTATCTAACAGGTCCATTTTATTTACAATAACAATTTCTTTCTTTTCTGTAAGTTTGGGATTATATAATTTTAATTCATTGCGAATAATAAAATAGGCATCCCATGGTTTCAAAGTTGATAGTGGTGAGACATCGAGGATGTGCACAAGTAATTTTGTTCTTTCTATGTGGCGTAAAAATTCGTCACCAAGTCCTATTCCTCTATGCGCACCTTCAATTAGACCAGGAATATCAGCCATTACAAATCTCCGGTAATTTTCTACCTCTACAATTCCTAGCTGAGGTTGCAGTGTCGTAAATGGATAATCAGCGATTTTGGGTCTCGCAGCCGATAGTCGGGAAAGCAAAGTTGATTTCCCGGCATTAGGCATTCCAATAAGACCCACATCTGCCAGCAACTTCAACTCAAGGATTAGCCATCGCTCTTCACCTTGTTTGCCTTTTTCAGCCTGACGTGGAACCTGATTGATAGAACTCGCAAAGTATTTATTCCCACGTCCGCCTCTTCCACCGCGGGCAATAACAATACTTTTGTCTACTGTGCTCATATCTTTCAAGACACGTCCACTTTCTTTATCTTTAACTATTGTGCCTCTGGGTAAGTCTATAATAAGGTCTTTACCATCTCTTCCCCTTTTGGTAGAACCTTTTCCATGTGCGCCATTTTCTGCAATATGTTTTACCCGTGAAGTAAGATCAAGCAGGGTATCTATTTTACCACTGACGCTGAATATAACGTCCCCTCCTTTCCCGCCATTCCCTCCGTCAGGCCCTCCGTGAGGGACGTACTTTTCCCTTCGGAAACTCACACATCCGTTTCCGCCATTGCCACCCTTAACAAATATAACGGCTTCATCAGCAAACATATTTTTAAATATTAAAAAAAATAAAGGGCGCATAATAGCACCCTCTATGAATAAAATAACTTCTTTATAAATAATTTTGAAATTAAGAAAGTTTAATTTGGTTTTAAGTAGACACTCACACGATGCCGGGTTTCAAATTTTACTATTCCAGCAATTTTGGAAAATAAAGTATCATCCCTTCCACGACCGACGTTAAATCCTGGTTTAAATTTAGTACCACATTGACGAACAAGTATTGAACCAGCTGTTACAAACTGTCCGCCAAATCTTTTTACACCACGCATTTGAGGGTTGCTATCACGTCCATTTTTTGTGGAGCCCTGTCCTTTTTTATGTGCCATTTGTTTTCTCCTTACTGAAAATTATCTTTAGTTGATAACTCTGAATTTAGTTATTTCCCGGCAACGATTTCTTTAATTTTTATTTGTGTGTATTTTTCGCGATGTCCTCTTCGGGTAAGTGATTCCTTCCTTCTGCGAAATTTTATGGTCATACATTTTGTGCTTTTCTTAATACCTTCAACTTCTGCAAGTACTTTTACATTTTTGTTTTTTGGTGGAGTGAATGTCGTATTACCTGCTTCATCTGAGTATAAAAGAACGTCATTAAATTCTAAAGTATCTCCGATTTTGGTATCTTTTTTAAAATCTATAGAAAGTCGCTCACCTGCCACGACTTTATATTGTTTCCCTCTGTCTCTTATTATTGCAAACATTTGCTAATGTCTCCTTATGTTATTTAGTTTCAATACGATAGTTTGAACAAGAATAGTAGAATAACAAATTTTTATAAATTGTCAATAAATAGTATTTATTATATAAATACTGATTCATTCTTGCTATTTAAGAATTTTATATCTATTTTACCATACTCAAGATTATTTGTGCTAAATACATTTATCTTTTTGTTATAAGATTCTTCTATATCAGTAATTTGTTTCCTTTTCTGATTTTGTAAATAGTTTGCTATTTCAGTATTCGCAACTATTTCTATTTTATCAATTTGTGGCAGATGTATTGCAGATTTCAAATCTCTCATAGTACTTAAACAAATACTTTCTAACGTTTTTGTGTATCCTGTACACTGACAAAATTTGCATTCTTCAAACAACATATCACGAAGACTTGAACGTACCCTCTGCCTTGTAAGTTCAATTATACCAAATTTTGACATTTTAAGCATTTTTGTCTTTGCCTTATCTCTTTTTAATGCATCTGCAAGCATCTTTTCAATAGCATTAATATGCTCTTCCTCACGCATATCAATAAAATCTATTACAATAACGCCGCCCAGATCTCGCAGTCTTATCTGCCTGGTGATTTCTTTTGTTGCCTTTAAGTTAGTTTTAAATGCAGTTTCTTCAGGGTCGCATTCTTCTTTGAATTTTCCGCTGTTGATATCAATTGCAACAAGTGCTTCAGTTTGTTCTATTACGATTGAACCTCCCTTTGGTAAGGGGATTTTTTTCCGATTTATTTCTTCTATTTCCTTTTCAATGTCATATTTGTGAAATAATGGCTTTTCTTCTTTGTAGAGAACTAGATGCCTTTCGTATTTTGGCATGATTATAAGAAGAAAATCCCGAACTCTTTCATATACAGATTCAGAATCAACAATGATCTCGCGAATATCATGGGTGAAAATATCCCGGATAGTACGAGTTGCAAGGTCACTTTCCTGATAGATGGTTGCAGGCGTTTTGACTTCCCTTGTTCTTTTTTCTATGTTCTTCCAGAGTCTGAGTAAATAATGGAAATCTTTATTAATTTCTTTTTTAGTCTGCTGTACCCCTGCGGTTCTGATAATAAAACCTACATTTTGCGGGGGATTCAGGCTTTCTAGTATATTCCTTAATCGTTGGCGTTCTTCTTCATCCGTTATCTTTTTGGAGACTCCATGACGGGGTGCTTCGGGCATTAAAACAAGGTATCTGCCGGGCAGGCTTATATAAGTAGTTAAGCTGGGGCCTTTCGCACCGATGCTTTCCTTTGTTACCTGAACTAATATTTCCTGTCCCTGGTGCAAAATGTCACGGATTTTGTATGGTTCCTTTGGTGTTTTCTGTGGAGTTGTTTCTTTTGAACGACTTATATTACCAATGGAAGGTAAAATATCGTAGACATGAAGAAAGCCGTTCTTCTTTAGTCCAATATCTACAAATGCAGCCTCTATACTGGGTTCAATATTAACAATTCTTCCTTTGTAAATATTTCCGGCTATTTGTCCGCGCGAACTTCTTTCAATATAAAGTTCTTCCAGGACGTTATTTTCTAATATAGCAATGCGACACTCTTCTGGTTCTATAGCGTTAATTAGCATCCTTTTATCCATATTTTTTCCCTTAAATTAGGTATAAGAGTACAAGTTGACCTTTGTTCTGGTAATCTCAAAAGACTCTTTTCTCCCGTTTAAATGTAAGGATTGTAGCACCTCTTCGGGTCTTGCGGTGCCTTCCGGCGTTATTTTGATGGATAAAGTCAAGCTGTTGTGTTTTATTGCAATTTCCTGAATAAAGGGTCTTATGTTAAGAGTTTTTTTACAGTCATCTTTTGTGCGAGTTACAATAATTGACGTTTGTTGCAAAAGATTATGAATATCTAAATTTTTCAGGAGATTTGCATCTTTAAAAACTATTTCATATATTACATCAAGGACAGGATTTTTCTGATAATGCGGTATGGCTTCGGCAGAAAGAATCCTAATTCCATCTGGCAGCTGTGAATTTAGACGTTCTATCAAGGTTTCGGCTGGTATTGTCTGAAGTAATTCCAGTTCTAATACTTCATCTATTCCAGATATCCCAACACCGAGGGCGAGCAGGATTGAAAGCTTTGGGTGAGGATTGAAACCTTTTGACATAGCAATAGGTATATCAGCCCTTCTTGTTGCCCTTTCAAAAACTTTCATCAAATCGTGGTGGGAGATAAAACGTATATCTCCAAGTTTTGTAAATCTAAAGAGGATTTTATTGATTATTATCTAACCTTAGAAAATTTATTAAATTGAAATGTTCATGCGAATTTTAATTAAGATGCTCCATACTGTCAAGGATTTTGCATATTAAAAACCTCTGGGAGTATTTCACGAGCAATATTTGTAAGGTAATTGATTGTCCTTTCAGGTTCATCAAAGCTGAAAATTATTTCTGCGACTTCTTTAGCCTGTTCGAATGTGATTGACCTGACAATCTTCTTTATTTCAGGAATAATTGTAGCGGGAGCAACGCTAAAATGTGTGATGCCAAGTCCAATGAGTGGAATAGTATATACAATTTCACTGCCCATTTCTCCGCAAATTCCAATTGGAATATTATTTTCTTTTGCCGCTTTTATTGCAAGTTTTAAAAGTCTTAAAATTGCAGGATGTACAGGACAATACAAGTATGCTACACGCTCATTATTTCTATCAACTGCAAGGGAATACTGTATTAAATCGTTTGTGCCTATACTAAAGAAATCGCATTCCTTTGCCAGCATATCAGCGATCATGACTGAAGAAGGGACTTCAATCATGACTCCTATATCAATATCCTTATTGAAGGGAATTCTTTCAGTATCCAGTTCTTCCATAACTTCTTCTATCATTTTTTTTGCGAGCCGTAGTTCTTGAACAGATGAAATTAAAGGAAGTAATATTTTTGCATTTCCAAATACGGAAGCCCTCAGAATTGCCCTGAGCTGGATTTTAAATATAGTCGGATTTTCAAAACAAAAACGTATGGAACGGCAGCCTAAAAAAGGATTTCCCTCTTTTCTTTCGTCAGAATAATCAAATTTATCGGCGCCTAAATCGAGTGTTCTGATAATAACGGGTTTATCTTTTGACTCGCGCACAACTGTAGTATAAGCTTCCAAGTGTTCTTCTTCTGTTGGGGGTCTTGGAGAACCAAGGTAAAGAAATTCTGTTCTATACAAACCTATTCCCTCCGCCCCAAGTTTCATGTTTACGCCAATTTCTCTTGGGAATTCTATATTTCCGTAAATAGAAATATGTTTACCATCTCTTGTGGTGGAAGGTTGATCTTTGAGTTCAGTGGCTAGCTTTTCTTCAAACGCATGGATGCTTATAACCTTGCTCCGATATGTTTTCAACGTTTCTCCGTCAGGTCTTACAATAACGAGCCCTCTGTTACCATCTACAATAACGGTATCTCCACCAAAAACATCTGTGGTAATTGTGCCGAGTCCCACAACAGCAGGTATTCCAAGCGCTCTTGCAACAATGGCAGTATGGGATGTTCTGCCACCCGCATCAGTTGCGAACCCTTTTACCTTTTCAGTATCGAGTGATGCAGTCTGGGAAGGGGTCAGGTCATGGGCTATTAATACTACTTCCTGTGCAAGGTTTTTGAGTTCTTCCCTCTTTTCGCCCAGCAGATTTCTTAAAAGCCTGCGTTCAACGTCAAATATATCACTAACTCTTTCTGCGAGGTATGAGTCTTTAATATCCTGAAATTTTCTAATATAGACGCGTAAAGCAAGGGAGACAGCAAATTCGGGTGTAAAATTAGCCTTTTGTATTTTTTCAATAATTTCATTCTTTAGACGAGCATCCTGTAATATCATGCGATGTGTGCCAAAGATTGAGCCAATCTCTGAACTTATATTCTCTGAAATATTTGTTTCAAGATCGTGAATTTCCTTTTTCGAGTCTTCGATAGCCTTTTCCAGTCTGTGGATTTCACCTTCTACCTCATCTTTTCTGATAATATGGCGGGGGATTCGATATCCTTCACTTTCGAATACAAAGGCTTCATGGATTACCACACCAGGCGAGACGGCAATTCCTTTTCTTATTTCCATGAATTCTTCTTCAAATTTGCTTTTTATTAGGCCTTCCATGGCATCCAATGCCTCAGCGGCGTCAGGTCCTTTAGTAATAATTAGTAACTCAGTGCCACTTTCGGCGCCAAGCGTCAAAAGCTCAATTACGCTTTTACCGTCAACGTCCTTGTTTTTTGTCTTTACTCTGATTTCTGAGCTGTATTTGTTTGCAATTTCAGCAAACTTAGCGGCAGGACGTGCGTGCATTCCGTTAGAATTCGTAATTTTTACCTTACGTTCTAATGATTTAATATTTTTAGTGTAAATATCCATTTCTTAAAATTTCAAAAAATATGTATTCTTAAAATATTGTACCTGTAACTTCTGGTAATCAGTGTAAAGAAAAAAGATAGTGTACTCCGCCGGACTAATTAAATGGCTTCTTTTAAATTAGATGTTAAGTCTGGATTCCGTCAACTTCTTTCAATATTTCAATTATGCCAGCCTTACCATTAGCTTCACGCATGAAGCGGCGGAAGTCATTATCTCTTATAACAGTGGATATT
>MHYY01000138.1 GCA_001830285.1 Planctomycetes bacterium RIFCSPLOWO2_12_38_17
AATAGTATTATAAAAGACACGCGCTTGAGTTATTTTAGGGATAATATTGAAAGGATGTCGGGATATACACCCGGCGAGCAGCCAAAAGACGGTGTTTACATTAAGTTAAACACAAATGAAAACCCGTATCCTCCTTCGCCAAATGTGTTAAACGCCATAAAAGAGGCGGTAAATGAAAAACTCCGCCTTTATCCCGACCCTGTTGCAACGGAGGCTAGGAAAAAGATTGCTGCGGTGTTAGGAACAAAGCCTGAGCGTGTAATGGCTGGAAACGGGTCTGATGACCTGTTATCAATCATAATCCGCAGTTTTGCTGGACCGGGCGATAAGGTTGTTTTCCCTTATCCTTCCTACATGTTATATAAAACGCTCGCTGAATTGCAGGATGGGGTTACATGCGATATAGATTTTAATGAAGATTATTCGCTTCCGGAGGATTTCATTGTTAAGGGGGCAAGGGTTGGTTTTGTTGCAAATCCGAACTCGCCGTCCGGAACGATGATTCCATCCAGGGAAATATCAAAGATTGCGTCAAAGATTAATGGTGTAATTGTTATTGACGAGGCTTATGCAGATTTTGCAGAAGATAACTGCCTCAGTCTGGTTGAAAAACACGATAACTTGCTCATCCTTCGTACGCTTTCAAAATCGTATTCGCTGGCAGGAATCAGGCTGGGGTTTTGTATTGCTCAAGAATCTCTAATTCAAGGCATGATGAAGGTAAAAGATTCGTATAACGTGGACCGCCTCAGCATTGCTGCGGCTGTTGCTTCGCTTGATGACCAAAAAAATATGAAGGCCCACGTCAAGAAAATAATTGAAACACGTCAGTATCTGACTGATTCGCTTCGCGATATGGGTTTCTTTGTATATCCATCCCAGACAAATTTTGTACTTACACGGTGTACGAAGGGCGTCTCTGCAAATCATTTGTATCAGACATTGAAATCGCGTAAAATACTGGTAAGATATTTCAACCTGAGACGGCTTGACGATTGTCTCCGTATTACAATTGGCACGAAGGAAGAAATAGATACCTTGCTGAAAAATTTAAGAGAACTTATCTGTAAATAATATGACAAAAAGAATATCAACAATTCAAAGAAAGACCAAAGAGACTGACATCGAACTCACAATCAACCTCGATGGGGAAGGGAAAAGCAATATAAGCACCGGCGTGGGTTTCCTTGACCATATGCTTGATTTACTCACAAAACACGCATTGTTTGACCTTACAATACGGGCAAATGGAGACCGCATTGTGGATGACCATCATACAGTAGAGGATGTAGGTATATGTCTCGGTAAGGGGATAAAAGAGGCGCTGGGTGATAAAAAAGGAATCAGACGGTTTTCAAACACAAGCACACCCATGCAAGAGTCGCTTGCAAATATCGCTATAGACATAAGCGGACGGTCTGAATTTGTTTTTAATGTAAATTTTCATTCTGAAAAGATTGGAGGTTTTGACACTGAACTAATCGGAGAATTTTTAGAGGCTTTTTGTGTAAACGCAGGCATTAATCTTCATGTTAACGTGCCATACGGCACTAATGCACATCATATTGCAGAGGCAATTTTTAAAGGTCTTGCAAAGGCGTTAAAGGACGCTGTCGGAATAGATGAACGCAGAAAGGATGTCCCATCAACAAAGGGAATACTTTAAGGATAAAGGAAATAAATGAATGATGCCTCTTCTTTTCCCTTATAGAAAGAGGGGAAAAAAGGGGTGTGTAATTCAGTTATTGACACACCCCCAACCCCTCTTCATAGAGGGGAGTATCTTGAATTCCAACGTTTTTATCTTTATTTTCTACAATATTTTTCCATAAAATCAAACTATTAGGAAAATTTTAATGTTAAAAAAATCTGTCACATTTTTTGCGTTATCGATATCTTTTCTTTTCTTCCTTATTATCCCACTATCAACATCACTTTATGCCCAACTTGCCGAAACGCCATGGCCCATGTTTAGACATGACTTACAGCGCACGGGACGCAGTCCTTCCATCAGCGTACAAAAGCCTGTCTTAAAATGGACCTTTCAAGCACAGGGACCTGTCACATCATCGCCTGCTATTGGAGAAGATGGAACAATATATTTCGGCTCAACTGACAAAAAGTTTTATGCTGTCACCGGAGAAGGCGGGCTTAGATGGGTTTTCGATACCCAGGGCGAAGTTGAATCGTCACCTGTTATCAGAAAAGACGGAACAATCCTCTTTGGTTCCTGGGATAGTTATTTATATGCACTAACTTCTGACGGCAAATTAATATGGAAATACAAAACTGAGGGCGGCATTATTTCGTCCCCTGCCATCGGACAAGATGGCACAATTTATGTGGGTTCATGGGATAAAAAACTTCACGCAATTACTTCGGATGGCAAATTAAAATGGACACAAAAGACCGCCGATCATATCGTTTCATCTCCTGCAGTTGCACCAGATGGCACGATTTATTTCGGCTCAGGAGATTATTATCTATTCGCCATGAAACCCGAAGGAAAGGCTACATGGAGTTTTGGCACCCGGTATCTTTTAGACTCCTCGCCGTTAATAGCGCCCAACGGCAATATTTATATCGGCTCTGAAGATGCCAAATTTTACGCATTTAATCCCAACGGGGGCTTGGAATGGACATTTGATACCCTTTACGATATTGATTCATCTGCGGCTATAGACAAGGATGGAAACATTTACTTTGGCTCTGGGGATAATAATCTTTATGCCTTCACATCCGATGGGAAATTTAAGTGGAGTTTTGAAACAGGCGCTTCAATTCGCTCATCACCTGCTACCGTCGCTGATAATACAATTTATTTCGGTTCAAGAGATAAGAAATTTTACGCCCTTAATCCTGACGGAAAACTTAAATGGGTCTTTGAAACAGATGATGCAATCGAGTCTTCGCCTGCAATAGATTCTGATGGTACTATTTATTTCGGCTCAAATAACGGAAAGCTTTACGCAATTGGCGAGGCAAATATCAGTAAATAATCCCAACATTTGCTGTCCAAAGATTATTCAACAGATTGTTAAAATAAAAAAGGGCCTGTTTTATAAAAAAAACGGCCCTTTTTTAATTAAGACACACATACTAAGTGAGCTATTATTTATTATGATTTCATCTTTACTCTTATGTCTTTAATCTCTTCTGGAGAACCACCGGCACGTGGTAACTCACCCGCACCTAAACCGCCCTTTATAGCCTCCATCTTCTTGGCTCCCCTTTCGTCCATGGCAGTAGCAAACCAGTACAGGAATGTTACAAAGAAGGCACCTCCCACAATATTACCAAGGGTAACTGGGATGAGGTTCCAACCAAACATCTTACCCCATGAAATCACCGCTGGGTCGTGAGGCAATAAATTCGCAATCGTCAATATTGTCATATTTGCCACACTGTGTTCAAAACCACATGTAATGAAGGCGAACAGACACCACCATATCATAATCAACTTGCCGGAATCACTTGTACACCTACCTACTGCCGACCATATCGCAAGGCAGACAAGCCAGTTGCAGAAGATACCCCTGAAGAATAGTTCCCACCATGGCCCATTTGACTTATAGGCAGCCGCCTTGAGCAAAAACGCCTTCCATGGATCTGGGGCAAATATGCCCGCCATAATAACCATAAGTGCAAAGATCATTGAACCAGCAAGATTCCCTATATATGTCCAAAGCCAACCTAACATAGAATCGGCAAAGGTTACTGTACCTCTTAGAGTACCTTTGAAAATAAGCAGGTTATACCCGGTAAACAACTCAGAACCACCAATAATTACTAGCGACAATGCGATACCAAATGTCATACCAGCCACTATCTTACCTAAGCCTGGATTTATTGCTGCAATAGGCGCTGCACAAGTAAACGCCAGAATTACTCCAAATCCAATATAAAAACCCGCCAATACGGAGAGCGTTAAGAAGCCTGTCAGGCTATGTTTCATTGCCGTGGCTTTCTTCAACGATATCCCAGCAAGCGTATCTACAGCTGCAGTATATAACATTAATTATTCTCCTCAAAAAAGCTGTTGTAAGAATTATTCAAACAACGCTACTTCTTAATTTTTCAAGTCCAAATTAAACCTTGATACTACCAATAAAAACAACTATAGTTCTTACAAAATGTATTCTGGCTTTTTAACGCACCCCCTTTCACAAATCAAAAATAGAAAATAAATTTAAATAATATACAATTTCCCTATGAAACAACCTTATTCCCAGACATTATTTGCTCTAGATTTTGCACTTTATCAGCTAATTTCTTTTTTTCAAGTGCCTTTTCACTCATATTAACCAAATCAGTCAACAAAAAAGGCTTATGGATGCAGTCGTACACTTCGTAACTGTACATTTCACCTGTTCCAATCAAGTTACGAGGTAGGATTGCTACAATCTCTACATTCCTGTTTGAAAGTTTAATTGCCTTAAGGACTTCAACACCAATTTGCTCTTTTCCCTCTAAATCAGCAATAACAAGGTCATGCTTATCACTGTAAACCTGTTTTGCGCTTTCCCAATCTAATTCACATACCTCATAACCTTGTTTCTTAAATGCAATAACAAGAGATTTTCTGACCTTCTCCTGGTCCCCAATAATCAAAATTCCTGCCATAAAATCCTTATTCTCCCAGTTTATCCTAGACAAGTTAACCAAGTTGAGTACTCATTTGAGCCGTTCTTTAAGTTCCGCATTTTCCTTTTCGAGCACTTCAATTTTACTCGTTAGTTCCTGAATTAACGTTTCTTTCTTTCCCTGCGATAAAGAGTCTTCTAATTCCCAAATCTGTTTTTGTAACCGAGCCTTTTCTTCTTCAAGCTTAGACTTTGAATCCTCTATTTTCACATTTGTGAATCTCAATTGTTCTCCCTGTTCCTTAAAGGAGTCGGCAAGTTTCTCAGCCTCTTCCTTCTGTCTGGTAATATCAGCAACCATCTGGTTCATTTCTTCCATAGAACCGAAAGACTTCATCACCCTTTGTTCGAGTTGCTCTTGAAACGTCTGTTCTCTGATATATCCAGCCTCTTTCATAGCGTAGTATTTATGAATCATTTTTGATGCAAATCCAACATTAACAAATACCAATACTAAAATAAAGGTTTTCACATTTACAGATAAACCTTTTGAAGTTTCATTTCCCATAATTTTGCTCCTAGTTAAGGATATTTTAATCCATTAAAACGGTTTTTTATCTTTCAGTTATATCCCTAAATACACCTTCAATCCTTAATGGTTTACCATCCTCATCGCGAACCAGATTACATGTCCTCTCTGAAATAAACCGTTCACCATTCTTTCTCTTACAATAAGAAGTGAAGTCTTTCCATACGTTTTCTTTTTCCAGTTTCTCGACAAGCTCTCTCCTATCGTCGGGATTAACATATACATCTTTTACTTTAGTTCCGATAACTTCCTCAGGTGAACTATAACCCAGTATCTCTGCACCTGCCTGATTAATCCATGTAAAAACACCATCCTCAAAAGGTTCACATTGATAGATACCTTCTTTTATCGAATTCAGCAATTCTCTATAGTGTCTTTCAGACTTCTCCAATTCCGCCTCAAATTCCTTTCGTTCTGTGATATCCCTGAATATGCCCTCTATGCGTAAAGGCTTACCCTTCTCATCCCTGATGAGGCTTGAAGTGCGCTCCATGTAAAACTGATCGCCTTTCTTCCTTTTGCAGAATGATACAAAATTCTTCCAAGTACCTTCTTTTGTCAATTTCTCAACCAATCTTGAACGGTCTTCCGGATTTACATAAATATCCTTTAGCTTCGTTCCGATCACTTCTTCGGGTGATTTATATCCTAGAATCTCTGCGCCTGCTTGATTTACCCATGTAAATACGCCATCTACCTCCGGTTCGCACTGATAAACACCTTCTTTTAACGAATTAAACAATAAGCGGTATTTCTTCTCGGATTCAACAACTTCCTGTTCTGCCTTCTTTCGTTCAGAAATATCTCTAAACACTCCATAGATAGCCAGAGGGGTCCCCTTTTCGTCACGCAACATATTACTTGTGCGTTCCGCATAAAAACTCTCGCCACTCTTTTTTTTGCACAGCGATACAAAATCCCTCCAAACGCCATCCTTTTCGAGTTTCTCACATAAACGTCTTCTATCCTCTGAGTCTACATAAATATTTTTAACCTTCGTACCAA
>MHYY01000139.1 GCA_001830285.1 Planctomycetes bacterium RIFCSPLOWO2_12_38_17
TCAAATATTCTAGAATTCGCAAACAAACACGAGATTCCAGTATGCCCGCGTGGCGCAGGTTCTGGGCTTACAGGCGGAGCAATACCAGTAAAAGGCGGTATTGTGCTCGATTTCTCAAAAATGAACCAAATAATTGAAATAATCCCTGAGGACCTGACTGCCACAGTTGAACCCGGTGTTATCACACAAACATTACAAATTGAGGTTGCTAAATATAAGCTCTTTTATCCACCAGACCCCGCCAGCGCTGCATTCTCCACAGTCGGAGGTAACGTTGCTGAATGCTCTGGTGGCATCACAGGGTTAAAATACGGCGTAACCCGTGACTATATTTTGTCCCTTGAGGTTGTTCTTGCAGATGGACGTATTATACATACAGGACGAAAGACATTAAAAAGTGTAACGGGTTATGACCTGACACGTCTATTTATTGGTTCTGAAGGTACTCTTGGCGTCTTCACGAAAATAACTGTAAAACTAATCCCCCTTCCTGAAAGAATTGAAACGCTTCTGGTTTTCTTTTCAACACCACAGGATGCTGTTAAAACCGCTAATATTATCATTTCAAACAATATCTTACCGAGGGCGCTTGAATTTATTGATAAATCAAGTACTGACTGTATTAAGGGCTATAAACAGGAAATCCAAATCCCTGAAGAGGTAAATGCTATACTGCTTATTGATATAGACGGAAATGAGGAAGCGGTTAAAAAAGAAATGTCTATTGTTGAAAAGATTATAGCAGAAAACAATCCGCTAAGGATAATTCCAGCAAAGAGTTCAAATGAACGCGATACGCTTTGGGAGGTAAGACGCGCCATATCTCCTGCACTTTACAATATAGCTCCATTTAAGATTAATGAAGACATTTGCGTCCCTAGAAGTAAAATATTAGAAATTTTACAAAGAATTGCTTATATAAATAAAAAATACCCATTCCTAAAAATTGCTAATTTTGGTCATATTGGCGATGGTAACATCCATGTTAATATCATGTATGGAAATGAAACACGGCATGGAGCAGAGGCCAAGAAGATGATTGAAGAAATTTTACGCAATGTAGTTGAACTTGGAGGGACAATTTCGGGTGAACACGGAATAGGAAATGTAAAATCAGGATTTTTATCCCTCGAAATACCCCCTAGCGAACTACAAATAATGAAAGATATAAAACGGTTACTGGACCCTAAAGGCATATTGAATCCTGGTAAGATGTTTTGCTAGATTTAAGTAAGTTTGGGGAGTTATATTAAAACGAGCACTACAAGTTTTAATTAGGTATTCGGCAAGTTTCCTTCTTTGCAAATGTCAATATAGAGACACGCTGCTGTGCGTCTCTATAGGTTCGGAATATCTAAAGGTTAAATTATTTCAAGAAATAAAGTAATATTATAATTTTACAGGGAGACTTTAATTTATGACATTATCAAGAATTGCAAGAGAAGTAAAAACATCCGCCACGCTTGCTATCACTGCAAAGGCGAAACAACTTGCGGCAAAGGGCATTGATATAATCGGCTTCGGCGCCGGAGAACCAGATTTCGATACGCCTGAAAATATTAAAAATGCAGCCATCAAGGCAATCAAGGACGGCTATACCAAGTATACGCCTACTGCAGGAGCGCCTGCACTAAAAGAATCAATCTGCGAAAAACTTTTAAAAGATAACAATCTAAAATACAAGCCCTCGCAAATTATTGTATCTGCCGGGGCAAAGCAGGCGATACTTAATATTGTCCTTGTCGTATGCGACACTGGAGACGAGGCTATTATTCCCTCTCCATACTGGGTGAGTTATCCTGAGATGGTCGTTATGGCTGGCGCTAAACCAGTATTTATAGAAACAACTGATAAAGAAAATTTCAAAATTACAAAAGAGTCACTTGCAAAGGCACTAACACCCAGAACCAAATTACTATTTATGAACAGTCCAAACAATCCAACAGGTATGGTGTATACAGAAAAAGAAATCAGAGAAATTGTTGGGTTTGCTGTAGAAAAAGGGCTTTATGTAATATCCGATGAGATATACGAAAAAGTACTGTATGACGGTGTTAAACATTTTAGCCCGGCAATCATTAATGATGAGTGTTATAAAAAGGTCATTACTGTAAATGGCTTCTCAAAGGTCTATTCCATGACTGGTTGGCGTCTGGGATATGCTGCCGGATACGAAGAAATCATTAAGGCTGCTACTAATATTCAAGATCATACAACATCTGGGGCAAATTCCATTACCCAACTAGCAGGCGTTGAAGCGATAAAGGGTAATCAGGATTCCGTTGCTAAAATGGTGTCCGAATTCGACAGACGCAGAAAATATGCAGTTGAAAAACTCAACAGAATAAAAGATGTATCCTGCTTATTACCACACGGTGCCTTTTATGCGTTTCCAAAGGTCTCCGGTCTATATAAAAGGAAGATAAGCGGACAGACAGTAACAAATTCATTTGATTTGGTAAATCTCTTGCTAGAAAAGGCACACGTTGCGTTTGTTCCTGGCGCACCATTTGGAGCCGATGAATACATCAGGATTTCCTATGCAACATCAATGGCAAACATAGAAAAAGGACTGGATCGGTTTGAAAAGTTCCTGGCAGGCTAGATTCCGATAATGGACACATAATAAATATTGTGACAAAGGACATATTTTCTTTTACTTCTTTAATAGGTTTCTTATCATACTTCAATTCTTTATGTCTGACACTTCCTATGCTTTGATACAAAAACAAAAGCCTTGTAATTGGAATTATTTATTCAATTATTTCCAAAAACAAGGCTTTTATTATTTATTAATTCTTTTTTCAACATTATTGATGTTATCTGATTAATTTTAATTCTGGATAACACCAATTACAAAACAGGTAAATTTCATTCTGCCATGCAGTTTTCACCCTCATGCTTACATGCAGATTTATCCACATCTCCTGCCTTCCTCTTCCAGCCTAAAAGTAAATCTGTATACTCACCATGTTTCCAGAAATCATAAGCTTTATGTTGTATGCCTACATGATTCTCGAGTGCCTTTATTCTCCTCAGTCTGCTTGCCTCGCCTTTAATCTGTACAAGCCAACGGTCTTGTAAGAATGCACCCTTACCATATGTAGCGCCATACATCGCGCCATGAGCCATTGCTTTGTAAATGGCATTGGTTATATAAACAAGCATTTCAAAAGATTTGCATTCTATATCAGACACGGTGAACATCCTGCCTTCACCACCCACGAGACTGAACGTGTAATGTCCGGCATAGTCAGGTGCAAGGTCGCTTGGCATCGGATCGAGCATACCATCATTATAAAGATCTACAACAATCTTCATCGCCTCACGCCATTTTGTAAAGCTAACCTTCACTGCTTCATCCATAGCCTCTAACTGATCTGCGGCAAACCTTGGAGAATGACAACCCTTGCATGTATTGATCCAGTTCTGCCTCGACTCTCTAAACTTTGGTGCGCCACGGTCAACAAGTGACGTACCCATATGACTATTAATTGTCGAAGCCTTCTGGACGTTATGTTCACCGTCTTTCATGTGACAGAATGCACATGTGGGAGTTTTATAATTTTCCGGCTTCATGGGTTTTGACCAATCCCAGGTATGCTGCTCAGATTCATAAATCATACCATGATACGATTCCCTGTACATCTCGTACTCATAGTGATCCAAGCCAGTATGGCAGATACCACAATTATTGGGTTTTCTTGCCTCTGCAACAGAAAAATCATGTCTTGTATGACAACCGTCACACCTATTTTCAACTATGGCATGACACGTTGCACAACCCGTTACTTCCGCTTCTGGTTTTGCAATTTGCCATGTGGCTTCAACCGTACTTACATGAAATGCATATGTATGCGAACCAATCTTGCCACCACGGTGTCCTGCCTTCTGCTCAGGATGACACTCCCCGCAATGCTTCCACGAAGGCATGTGTAATTGCTGATGATTATTCCCGTGACACTTATCACATCCAACAACGCCCTTTTCTGTAGCTACTGCATGTTTGCTCTTTTTCCACTGTGCTACAATACCAGGCGTCTGGACTGTATGACACATTACACACTCATCATGTTTGAACTCACCAGAAACATTCATATTTGGCGTGTAATAATGGTCAGGATCGTACCATCTTATAAGTGGTAAAAACCTAAATAACTTTCCAAATTTACCCTCACCAGGAACAGTCTCTTCAGGTCCCGTATATGTCGCTGTTAAACCAGCATGATAAAGGTCTCCTAAATTATCCGGACCTGTTTTTTCACTAGTTAGTTCAGAAATAATTTCCTGAATTGTCCTTTTGTCTTTTGGGTGTGACCATGACTCCTCAATTTTAACCGGACTACCAGATGCTGATTCTACCTTCGCTTCCACTGGTTTTGGTTCTTCGACTGCGGGTTTTATCTGCGCCTCCTGTTTGGGAACGCTAACCTCCTTTTTTACACTTGTCTGCTCACAACCCAAAAAGGTGAAACCGAATAAGGCAAAAAAACCTACCGTATAAGCGCCTTTAATATAACTGCCCATATCCTATTATTCCTCCTTTCAAATTTTAACCAGCAAACATACATTTAAGATTTTACACGATGCAGTTCCGTTTATTTTTTTGTTATTTCTACTTTCCAGATTTCAGGTCCATTCTCAATATACTTCCAATCCAACTGTCCCGTACGCTCGGCATCTAACTGATACTTCAACGGCTTTGGGTCGTGGTCGTTTATCAGTATCATTGCCTCACCTTTTTTTAAACCATCGAAAGTATTGAATATTTTTGGGTGTCTTTCTCTTGGTATAATATTTCTTACATCTAATATAACAGGCTTACTCATATTTTCTCCCTAATTATCTCTCAATCTCATCACACACTAATAGCTAGAACTACCATTCTTTCAAGACACTTCATTCCCCTCGATGCGCCCTCCGGAGCAATAATTATCATATCTTTCTTCATGTCAATCTTCTTATTGTTAAGCGTAAATACTCCTTTACCTTCTTTCACATAAAAGATACCAATATGAGGTCCCGCATGAGGAGGAATCTCCTGTCCCGGTTCCATACATATAAGGGGCATCTTAACCTTTGGCGAAGCAAAAAGAATATTTGGTGTAAATTGCTCTTTGTTGAATTTTATTTTTTCTTCTAAATTTATAGTTTCCAAAGTTACTTGACTCCAAAGTTACTAAAACTTTTTAAATGTTTCCATTTACATAAAATTCACGAATATTTTACTAACTAAATTCAACTTCTGGCATAACAGAAGCGAAGAGGGTTTATTCTCTCTCTTCTTATTTATGTGAAAACTATAATTATGATTTTTTGTTCAATTCTTGCTTTGCAGCATGATTCAATTCTTTAACAAACTTTTCTATATCGGTACCGTGCATCATGCAGGCAAGATTTATATCCTCTGTGCCAAAAGATGGGCAATCAAAGCACCCCTTACCAAAATACTTGGTGAAAACCGCTTTTGTTGCCGGATATTTTTTGGTTACTTCTCCGGTACTCATTTTTTTTGTAATAAGTATGTCATTGCCCATATTTTCCCCTCCCATCTAATTTAATTATGATATAACAGACATCAACTTACGCCTGCGAGGGTGGCAACTTCCTGTTCTGAAAATTCAACAGGTGCGATATCTTCAATTCTCACCGGTAATCGTACATCTCTTGGAAGCGGGTCAATATGTTTTTTCCTGTAAGCCTTGCTTTGCATACTGCATGTCGGATACCTCTTGCTAAAATCCGGATGCGAAACCATTTTCTTCCATATCTCCTGAATCGGCATTTCACGTACATTTCCAAAGTTTATCGGATTAAAATCACAAGGATTAATATCGCCATACGCCGTCATATAAAATTGTGATTGAGCCCCATAACAACCCACACTCCGTGGAGAATTAATAATTGACATACAGTTTACACCCATAGGATTATCCATATCATGATATTTCCTTGAAATAGCAATTAATTGCTTTCTGTCTTCTGCAGTTAATATCTTTGATGTGTCTTTCAAAAACCTGCCGGATGGTATACAATCAAATATTGTTACTTCTGAAAAGCCTTGCTCCTGAACAATCTTTAAAAGCTTCTCCACCTTTCCAGTTTTAATTGATTCACTTGTCGTATAAGTTGAAATCCCCGTCAGTATGCCGGCTTTTCTACAACGTTCAGCACCTTTAAATGCCTTCTGATAACAACCTGGTACCGCCCTGAATTCATTATGTAATTCCGGCTCACTGCTGTCTATAGAAATATTCAGAGAAAATAAACCTGCCTTTGCAAGCCGCTTCACATTTTCCTCCGTCAAAAGCAACCCGTTGGTAAATATCATTACAATAGCCTTTGTTTTATCCACGTACTGAATGAGTTCGTAAAGTTCTTCTCTAATCAATGGCTCACCGCCCACGTAGATAACAAGGCTTGCTCCTAAGTCCAATGCACCATCTACCACCCTTTTTATTTCCTCAACGGTCAATTCTTTTTTTGTAGGGTCAATAAATGGGTCTGCACTGCAATGGATACACTGGCACTGACACTTATGAGTTATGGCAAGATTAGCAGTACCAGGAAATGCCATCTTATACAGCATCATTCGCAATTTTCTCTCAAGAAACCTCATCCCTGCCCGGCTAGGAAATGGCGGATTATAAAGATTATATACGTGCATTCCATTAATTTTGTCAATTACCTTTAGTGAATTTATCTTATCAAAAAACTGATCTACATAAGGCTGAAGCATTTTACCAAGTACTCCCCTGGCATTTCCAACAACCTTATTCTCTATAATTTCAGCGTCTATATGTAAAAAATCAAATGATGTCATTTTTTATCCTCCTTGCAAGACATCTAAGTGATTTTAAGATTTTTTTCTATCTCACGCAAGATATCATTCGCAACCTCAATAGCTCTTAAACCTTCCTCACCGGAAACTACAGGTTCTTTATGATTTACTATACAGTCAACAAAAGACTC
>MHYY01000140.1 GCA_001830285.1 Planctomycetes bacterium RIFCSPLOWO2_12_38_17
AGGTCTATATAATCAAACTCACCTTCTTTGTATCCCCTTGTAATTAACTTAAGGGATTCTTCCGCCTTTGGTAGAATCTTATCCCTGTATTCAATGACACGCTTCCGTTCCACGTTGTATGAGTTGAAATTCTTTTTTAACTGAAATAGCAGGTCGTTGTATACCGACAGGTTCTCACTTTTGGCCTTCCTTGAAAGGGCTTTACCCTTCTGTATATTGCCCTGGTTACGATTAAAAAAGGGGGCTGGTATCTCAACACCCATCTGAACAGTGTCCACGTTTTCCTGCGTGAGCCGTTTATAACCTGCCGATAGGTTGATGTCAGGAATAACCTGCCTTTTTTCCAGCGATAACTGTGTTTCCGCTATTTCGATATTCTTCTTTGATGCCTTAAGGAATGGTTGATTATTGTTCATCTTTAGTTCAAGCTCAGGAAGCGACAACTCCGCGGGTCTTGATAAAAGTTTTCCAGTCGAGCCATCGATGATCTCCTCTGGAATGCCCATCACCGTTTGTAACTCCTTTATAGAATTTTGGAGATTTCCTTCTGCATTGGAAACGAGGTTTCTTGCCTTTGACAATTCCACTTCCGCCCTGAGGACATTCGTAATAGCCACTTCACCAGCCTCAAACCTGGCCTTTTCACTCTCGTAAATACCTTTCGCAATTTCTTCTACTTTCTTCGCTATAGCCAACCCTTCTTGATCTCCAATAACCTTATAAAACGCCTTTTTTGTGTCGGCTATGACATTTAATAAAACTGCATCGCGTTCGAACTCGTTTTTTTCTTTTGATTTTTCATTTACCTTTATCCCTAATCCTCTTTTGCCGCCTGTGATAATTGGCTGAGTTATACCAACAAGGTTTTGACTCTGATTCAATCCAACCTCACTGTTCGGCATTTCCTCTGCTAGAAGTTCCAAGACGGGATTTGGATACAGTTTTGACTGTCGTAATGAGCCAATGGCAGCATCTACCTGATCCCTCGTCGACTGCAACTGCGGATTTTTTTCAATAGCTATCTTAAGGGCTTCTTCGAGTGAAATTTTCTTATTTACAGGTTGGTTATTCTTGTCCACGGCTTTGATTGGAGAATCTTTCCCGAAAATTATTACCTGAAAACATGATAAATAAACGGATAAGCAGGCTGTCGCAATAAGGAATATAAATCTGTACATTCGAAGATTGAGTTTAAAGTAAAAATATGTATCCATAACAAAACCTTTCGCAATAAAAATAAAGCATTATGTAGTGATTTACCACGGATACTTGAGTTCAGGAATTTCAATCTTGTATAATTTCCCCATAGAAAGAGGGGATAAAGGGGTGTGTAAGTTTGCCGTAACACCACCCTGACCACTCTTATAGAGGGGGGGCTTAAAAGTTGCTGCCTTTGGCAGCCTAATTAATATTTACTCAGGTTATTTCCGTGGAAAACTAACAGCGGAATGTGTTATGCGGTCAAACGTGGTGGATGATAAATGATAGTCTGAAAGATGTTTTTGGAATGATTAAAAGACTGTGCTTTAAGCCAACCGGGAGTACAGGCAAAAGCGAATGAAGTGTTTTGGAATAAATGCAGGACTAGATTGTTGGCACAAAGTACGCAGCAATTTTGGCAGTGTGGATTGCTTTGCGGAATGGAAGAATCAGCATCGTTTTGCGATATAATGACTGATTCCTTTTGATCGCAATGGAATAAATTCTTTTCCACACAACCCAATACGAAACAATCGCCCGGTAATATGCACAGGAAAAACCATACCGTCAGGATACTTTTCAAACCGTATTTTATGTATATCGTTTTGAGCATGGTTATAAATTGAATGACAGGTATTTTCAGGATAGTCTGTATATTTTCAAATGATAATAATTGACACACTTCAAAAGCAAGTAGAAAATAATTTTTGATTTACTCTAAATAATGCTAGAGATATACTATGTGAGTAAACAAAACTATATAAGGAGGGAATAAATATGTATATTTCGATTAAAAGTCGTCTCATCATGTTGTTAATCACGTTTACCGTACTACCCATAATTCTCCTTAGACTCATAGCATATCCAAG
This sequence comes from Planctomycetes bacterium RIFCSPLOWO2_12_38_17, assembly GCA_001830285.1. Lineage (GTDB taxonomy): Bacteria > Planctomycetota > Brocadiia > Brocadiales > Brocadiaceae > PLOWO2-12-38-17. The sequence goes on from MHYY01000140.1 coordinate 2,070, forward strand.
AATGCAGGCAGATCTTCAAGATATATTGATAAGGAACCTTGATGGTATTGGACACAAGCAGGCAGAATTGGTGACCTATTGGATGCGAGAGCGGGTGAAAGACGCCCGTGTAATTGCCAGTAATCCTTTGATAGTCAAGTGTGCAAAGATCACACGAGGGGATAATGATTATGCGGATATACTCCAATACCTTGAAGTGGCAAAGATTGAGTACGGTTACAGGGGTATACTTATAAGTAATGATAAAGGATTGGTAACCATTACAACAATAGAAGAAGGTGAGAAAAATGATGTTTCAGGGATGGATTATTTTAAGCAGGCGGCAAAGGGGAATACTTTTGTATCAGGTATAATTCCCTCGGAAATTCCCCTTTTAAATGAAGTTGGAGAGATGGAATTGGGCATGCCGACGATGTTCGTTTCAGCGCCGTTGAAAGACAGAAATGGTGTTGTAATTGGCGTTATTGCCCTGAGAATTGATGTGGATACGCTGAACGGCCTGATGTTAAACCTCAGGCTGGGGAAGACAGGTGAGACGTATCTTGTGAACAAAGATGGATACATGATTACAGAATCAAGACTTTCTACGCACCTTAAAGAAACAGGTCAGGTGAAAAAAAGGAGTGCATTGGAACTAAAATTGGTTAATCCGGAAACCGGTGAACTAACCGATGGTGTTAAACAATGTATTACAGGTAACAATGGCTTTAATGCGAAAGGGTATAAGGATTATAGGGGACAGATAGTATTGGGTGTATGGAGGTGGTTGCCTGAGTTTAATTGGGGTATTATAGCAGAAATTGATAAAGACGAAGGCTATGGGGCGGCCTATAATCTTAATCGTATAGTAAGTTCGGTGTTGTTGGCGCTGGCATTTCCGATAGTGCTAGTGGCGTATTTTATAGGTAAAAAGACTTCAACACCGATTATCAAGTTGACCGAGGTAACAAAAAAAATAGCCTCAGGAGATTTAACACAAAGGGTGGACTTCAGGAGAGAAGACGAAATTGGGATATTGGCAAATTCCTTCAATGCGATGGCGAAGTCACTGGATGAAAAGTCAAAGGAGATGGCGTCTTCTGCGAAACGTTACCGGGATCTGGTCGACTCTATAAAAGAAGGAGTCTATCAGTCTGAACCTGGTGTGGACGGCGCATTTACCTTTATTAACAAGGCCGGTGCGGAGTTGTTGGGTTATAGCAGTCCGGAAGAGGTGATTGGAACAAAGGTAAAGGATGTTTATGTAGACCCGGAAGATAGAAAACGCCTTTGCGAGAAACTGGAAAAAGACGGAATATGGAGAGATTCTGTATTCATCTGTAAGAGAAAAAGTGGAAAGACCTTTTTTACAGAATATACCAGTAATTTGCTGAAGGATGAAAATGGGAATCCTGTTGCTATTTATGGGGTATTTAGGGATATTTCAGAGAGAAAAAAAGCGGAGATGAAAATTATCGAGTCCGAGAATCGGTATCGTCTGTTGTTTAATTCACTACAAGAGGGGGTCTATCAATCTGAACCAGAAGTGGACGGGGTGTTTACATGGGTAAATCAGGCTGGCGCTGAGATTCTTGGCTATGAGTCTCCAGAAGATGTGATCGGATCGAAGGTGAAGGACATTTATGTAAATCCAGACGAACGGAGAAAGGTTGTCGAGCAGTTAAACAAGGAAGGACTGTTGAAGAATTTTACCTCGTTCTGCAAGAGGAAAGATGGAGAACAATTTTACATGGAACGCACATCCAATCTGATTACTGATGATAGAGGCACGGCTGTTCGTATCGATGGAATATTCAGGGACATTACTGAGCGAAAGAGGATGGAAGAAGAGTTACAAGAATCCGTACGACATCACAGACAATTGTTGAATTCATTAAAAGAGGGGATTTACCAGTGCGAGCCTACGGAAGACGGGGTCTTTACATGGATAAACCAGGCAGGTGCCGAAATACTCGGATACAATTTACCAGAAAAAGCGATAGGAACGAAGGTAAAGGATATTTATGTCAATCCGAATGAACGAAGGAGGATTGTTGAAAGATTAAGTAAGGAAGGAGTATTAAAAAGTTTTTCATCATTGTGCAAGAGGAAGAACGGTGAACATTTTTTTATGGAGCGAACGTCTACCATGATAAAGGATGAAAGGGGTAATCCTGTTCGTATCGAAGGTATATTTAGAGACATTTCTGAACGTAAAAAACTAGAAGAGGATTTACGAGAATCGGAAAGGCAATTAAGGGGATTATTGAATTCACTAAAAGAAGGGATATATCAATGCGAGCCGGTGGAAGATGGCGTCTTTACATGGATAAATCGGGCTGGAGCAGAGATACTAGGTTATAAGTCACCAGATGAAGTAATTGGAACTAGGATAAAAGAGGTATATATAAATCCGTTGGAAGCTAAAGAATTGATAGAAAAACTTGAAAAGGACGGCGTTTGTAAGGATTTTACTTCCTATTGTAAGAGAAAAAATGGAGAACGGTTTGTTTCTGAAAGGACATGCAATCTTATCCGTGACGAAAGTGGTAAACCAATCAGGATTCAGGGCATATTTAGAGAAATAACAGAAAGAGAACGCAATTAAGTTAAGCGCCAAACTGTAATAATATTGTCTTTGATTCAATTCAATATGTAGACTTAAAATGTATTCTATAGATAAATATTGCTTTAAAGAATTTAAAATTGTGCCTGGTCACAGGGCAAATTATGCCATCCTTTGTAAGCCTGAATACAAGGAAAATCAATGGGGGATGAAGTATTCACCTGCGAACAATTATCAGAGGGAATATAAGATACTTCCTCTCTTCTCTCATCCACAGATTTCTGCACGTTATGCAGAAGGGAACGCCATGATGCACAAGGATGGTAAATCTGTGATAATTCAAAATTATCTTATTATTTCTCATTTTGAGGGGGAAGATGTTGTTGAATATTACAAGAAGAAAGGCTTGCCTAATCAGGATGAAATGGAGAATGTAATTCGATATTTTACCAACGCTACATTACCCCTCCATCATATGCATTCTAAGGGATATATCCATTGCGACATCAAACCCGGTCACCTTATCCTGAACCCCGCAACGGGTACAATGGCATTGATTGATCTTGAATGCACAATTAAAGTTGGAGAAATTATCTGTGGTATGAGCAAGGAATATGCATCGCCGGAACAAAAGGAAATGATTCATTTATTGAGAAGTATGTCTGACCGTGAGGACGAAAAGTCTGTATTGAAAAAGGTCAGATTGAACACAGCCTCAGATATATATTCCGTTGGTTTGATTTTTTATCAGGTATTGACAGGTAAATTATGGCAGGAGACGCCTGTTCCCCCGGTTGAAATTAATAAAGTTATCCCAGAAAAACTTAATAAGGTTATTTTAAGGCTCCTTGAAGAAAACCCTGTGAATCGAATCCAATCTGCACTTGAATTAAAAAGCGAACTAGAAACCATTTAATTAAAATTCTCTTTTAAAATTAGTCAGAAAATTATTTCTTATAAGGAAGTAAATAATAGTCTAAAAAATCATCAATGCTTAATTTGGTTTGTTTTATCATAATACCCATCGTCACAATTAGTAGCGTTATTCATGTTAAATACTAAAAATACAAAGGGGGTAAAATAAGATGTTTGTACTTAGAAATTTAAACGTATTATTTGTCGTTTTGCCTTTTATCTATATAAGTTCCATACTGGTGTATGGTCAGGAAAAGAAAATAGAAACTAGTTACACTGCTGTTATAGAAGAGCCGTTTGACAAGGTAATTACACAGGATAAGGCACAAAAAGCAGAAGTGATGAAACGTCACATGGACTTACTCAATGAACGTTATGACCTTTCTGAAAAAACGACAAAAGAGGTTACCATGTCAGGGGGAAAACCACTGCCTGTTGGACCAACTGCCAGATTAAAAGGTAAACTAACTTGGGAAAAACTGGCTAGCATGACGTCTGCGGAGGTTAAAGAAAAAAACCTGTTTCCCTATCTTCCGCTACCGCATCCAAATCACGCCTCAGGCGGGATGTTGTTCTCGGAAAAACAAATAAAACAAGTTTCACGTCTGGAACGTTTTGACATGGACTTTGACCTGCCGGACCACTTTTTGCCAGAATTTCCATCTCCAATTTATTTAACCACGCACAAAGACATGGGAGATGTCTCACAGGGCAAACTGGTAACGCTGGACAATTATTATGAGATTTTTAACGGCATCTTGAATCCAAAGCAGTTAGAAGGCTTGAGACTTCTCGTTACACAATTTCCACAGCAACAGTTTAATGCAACTGCAGACCGAAAAACGGAAAAACCAAGCCAGGGTGTTACCTGCTTTGATTGCCATATAAACGGACACACTTCAGCTGCAACCCACCTGGTAGGGGATATACGTCCACAATCTCACAGAAATAGGATTGATACCCCATCACTACGTGGAGTCAACGTACAAAGGCTTTTTGGTTCACAGCGTGCCCTTAAATCAGTAGAAGATTTTACAGAGTTCGAACAACGCGCTGCCTATTTTGATGGAGACCATTTGACAGCAGCCAAAAAAGGTATAAATGTCCTTGAAAGAGGCAGCCAGGTCCATTTCATGGCTGAATTCATGGCGCTACTTGATTTTCCACCAGCGCCTGAACTCAGTATCTACGGTCAACTCGACCCAAAAAAGGCAACAGATTCAGAAAAAAGAGGTGAGGCAATATTTTTTGGTAAAGGAAACTGTGCTGTTTGTCATCCAGCACCTTACTATACTGATAATCAGTTGCACGACCTGCAGGTAGAGAGATTTTACAAACCTCAATTGATCAATGGTCAGTACATTCGTGCTGAAGGCCCTATCAAGACATTTCCCTTACGGGGGATCAAAGATTCGCCTCCATATTTGCATGATGGGCGCTTGCTGACACTGGAAGATACCGTAGAATTTTTCAATTTGGTACTACAAATCAACATGAATGCACAGGAGAAAAAGGACCTGGTCGCTTTTCTCAGACAATTATAGCCAAGTAAAATATTCCAGGATTTCCGTGGGAAAAATACATGAAAATCACGTTTATGTGCTTTTGAATTGAGAAAACGAATTATATATATTGACTTAAAATAAAAAGATGCATTTTTCGTATAAGTGATTAAACGGAAAATTATAGAGGCACGATGCAACGTGTCGTATGGAAGAAAATACGAATCTGATTTAAAAGGATTTCCCAGTGAAAAAGTCTTTGGCGCAGAAAATCATCGAAGAACATCTCATATCCGGGAAATGGCAGGTAGGGACTGAAATTGGTATTCGTATTGACCAGACCCTTACCCAGGATGCCACGGGTACTCTGGCTTACCTGGAATTTGAGTCCATGGATGTTGGATGTATTAAGACTGAACTCTCCGTTAGCTACGTTGACCACAATCTCCTTCAGACTGATTACAAAAATGCCGATGACCATCGCTTTCTCCAGTCCATTGCACAGCGATTCGGTATTTATTTTTCACCACCGGGAAACGGCGTTTCACACCAAGTTCATCTGGAACGCTTCGGCGCACCTGGCAAGACGTTACTAGGTTCTGATAGTCACACCTCAATGGGTGGAGCATTGGGCATGATTGCCGTTGGGGCAGGTGGATTAGACGTTGCCCTCGCCCTCATTGGTGAACCTTTTTTTATTCAAGTACCCAAAATACTCGGAGTAAAATTAACAGGAAAGTTACCGCCGTGGGTCTCAGGAAAAGATGTGATTTTGGAAATGCTCAAGAGACACACGGTAAAAGGAGGTGTGGGCAAGATTATTGAGTATTATGGGACTGGGGTTGAAACTCTCACCGTTACTGACAGGGCAACAATCGCAAACATGGGCGCAGAACTGGGTGCAACAACGACAATATTTCCATCAGATATCAGAACACTGGAATTCCTTAAAAGACAGGGCAGAGAAGAAGTGTGGAAAGAATACAAGTCCGATAACGGTGAAGCATATAACGAACATGATGAAATTGATTTAAGTACACTTGAACCTCTGATAGCCTGCCCTTCTTCACCCGACAACGTCAGAAAAGTTTCAGAGGTGGAAGGTATTCCTGTAGCTCAGGCTATTGTTGGTTCGTCTGTCAACTCTTCCTTCCGAGACCTCATGATTGTTTGCAAAGTTATAGAAGGGAAAACAGTTCATCCCAACGTAAGTTTCGAAATCAACCCCGGAAGCCGGCAGGTTATTGAGAATGTGGCTGCATTGAACGGCGTCCTGACGCTCATCCATGCCGGCGCTCGCATCCATCAATCGGGATGTCTGGGATGTATTGGTATGGGTCAGGCCCCCGCTGGTGGTACCGTTTCACTAAGGACATTTCCAAGAAATTTTCCTGGAAGGAGCGGAACTGAAGGGGATCAGGTGTATTTGTGCAGTCCAGAAACTGCAGTTGCCTCTGCAATTTATGGGAAAATCACAAATCCGAAGAAATTAGGCAGCTATCCAGAAATTAAAGAACCAGAACGCTATCTCTTCAACGAAACCATTATCCTGAAGCCGCTCCCTGTTAAAGAACGCCAAAAGATTGAAATAATACGAGGACCCAATATCTCTCCTTTCCCACGATTACAACCTTTGCCTGACGACTACGAAGGAGAAATTATTTTGAAAGTTGGCGATAATATTACTACTGATCATATTATGCCCGCAGGCAACGAGGTGCTGCCTTTGAGAAGCAATATTCCTGCAATTAGTGAGCATGTGTATGAATTAATTGATGCCGCATTTGTCAACCGATGCAAGGAAAAGGGTGGAGGAATTATTGTCGGCGGTGAGAATTACGGACAGGGCTCAAGCCGTGAACATGCCGCCCTTGCACCACGATTTCTTGGTATTCAAGTAAAAATAGCTAAGAGTTTTGGACGCATCCACCGTTCTAACCTAATCAACTTTGGCATCGTCCCTCTTTTATTCAAGAATTCTGGAGATTATGATTCCATATCGCAAGGTGATTCCATCTGCATTCAGGACATGAAAAAGGCCGTCAAGGAAGGACAGGAAGAAATAAAAGCCCTGTGTCGTAGTAAACCAGGGAAACAGGGAAAGGAGATTTCCCTTATCCTCAAAGCCACTCAGAGGGAACGTGAAATCCTTCTTAACGGAGGCTTATTAAATACCGTTCGCGGCAAACTCTTTATCTCTTGTCCTGTTGAATAAATGATAATTTGAAAGGTAAAAAAGTATACTCTCATAAATGATTAATAAACATTGTAAGTTAGACAAAAACCTAACATTTTCTTTTAAAACAAGCTTGTTGGATTTTAGATAAAAAAGCTTTAATCTAACCTAATGATAATAAAATGATATTTGATTTTTATTGCTTATTCATTTATACTTTGATATTTAATAAACTAAAAGGAGGAGAAGATATATGAAAGAGAAGATTATATCATCTAGAAGTAAGGATTTGGAGAAAATGATTTCCGAAGCCCAAAATATGCCGGGACTTATAGACTTAATGGCAGTATATGGCAAATTAGATGAATTAATGTTGAAAAGTAAAGAGTATCTTAGCGTTTATACACCCAAAACAATTTCGTCATTAAGTAACAGGTCTTCATAATTTGTTAAGGAGATAATTTTGCCTACATGGGGTGAGATTCTAAAAGAGCTTCAACAAGATCAAAACCAAACTAAGTTGCCACCATTTGATCCTGTAAGACGTAAATATCTTGCCTTATTGAAAAATAAAACTGGCCGAGATGTGATACTTTACGCCACGAGGTGGACATCCCCTGGTGCATCCCCCAATGATACAACTATAATAGAAGAAGATATACAAGGTTTCATGGAAGTAATTCATGGGCTTACAACTCAGAGTTTAGATTTAATAGTCCATAGTCCGGGTGGATCTGCCGAAGTAACCGAAGCACTCGTTTCGTATATCAGGACAAAATATACTCATGTTAGAGTTATTGTCCCGCAAGCCGCAATGTCAGCCGCAACGATGCTTGCATGCTCTGCTAACACAATTATGATGGGAAAACATTCATTTTTAGGTCCCATTGATCCTCAGTTTATTTTACCAGCCCAAATCGGTGTCCAATCTGTACCAGCACAGGCAATATTAGACCAATTCGATAAAGCGAAAGAAGAATGTCAAGACCCAAAGCTACTTGGTCATTGGCTTCCTATTCTTAGTCAGTACGGTCCAGCTTTAATTGTTCAATGCGAAAATGCAATTGCTTTGTCAAAAACCTTACTTACCGAATGGCTTGAACGGTATATGTTCTCGGGAGATCCAGATGCTGCTGAGAAAGCAAAAAACATTGCAAATTATCTTTCGGACCATAAGGAATTCAAAAGCCATGGAAGACATATATCACGAGATAAAGCTAAAGAGTTAAAGTTAAATATAGAAAACTTGGAAGATGACCAAGCGCTTCAAGATTTAGTTTTATCAGTATTTCACGCTACCACTCATACATTTAATGCAACAGGAGCAGTAAAAATAATTGAGAATCATAATGGTAAAGCGTTTGTTAAAATTCAGCAGACTGTTTCTCTACAATTACCAGCACCTCCAATTTCTTTGCCAAAGCCTACCTAAAAATCCAACGGAAGAAATATAACAGCTTCTATTTATTAATAAATGATAACAACGGCAAGATTTACATCAAGCTTCGTACCTCTTTTAATTTTAAATATAAAATTGATATACCAAAGCCAGACAGTAAAATTAATGAGAGTGATATAGAATTTATGAAAACAAATAGAATAACTATAATGCCTACAATCAGCTTTATATGTCAATAGAAAAGAGTTATAGATTGTGTTGTTTTTGCTGTTTCCCAGTGCAGCCGGCAAAAGTCGTTGCCGAAAACAGGTTAATTTAATCAAAATTAAAATAAGATGAATAAAAGGTCTAGTGGTATCTTACTTCATATTACATCGCTTCCATCACCTTATGGGATAGGCGATCTTGGTGCAGACGCATACAGATTTGTAGACTTTCTTGTTGAAGCAAGGCAAAGTATCTGGCAGATACTCCCTTTAAATCCAACTGAATCTGCACTTGGCAACTCTCCATACTATAGTCCCTCTGCCTTTGCAAGTAATACAATACTTATAAGTCCCGACCTCTTATATCAAAACGGTTTACTCGATAAGAGTAATTTGGGCACTATTCCGCCTTTCAAGAATGACAGCACCTATTATCAACAGGCAATTGAATACAAAAAACGTATTTTTCCCCTCGCATATGAGCGTTTTAAGAAAAAGAACGTTCCATATGAATATGAACAATTTTGCTCAGAAAATTCCTTTTGGCTTGATGATTATGCGCTTTTTGTTGTTTTAAAAGAATTTTATAGTGGAAAAATTTGGGGAGAATGGCTACCTGAGATAAGAGATAGAAGACGGGATGCTTTACAGAAGTTCAGGAAACAATATCAGGAGAAGATTGAATTAGAGAAATTTCTACAATACATTTTTTACAAACAGTGGGCTTCATTGAAGAAATATTGTAACGATAAGGGCATTCAGATTATTGGAGACGTACCTATTTATGTATGTTACGATAGCGCAGATGTCTGGGCAAATCCTGATTTGTTCAACCTGGACGAAAAAAAGCGACCTGCTTTTGTCGCAGGTGTGCCTCCTGATTATTTTAGTAAAACAGGTCAACTCTGGGGGAATCCAGTTTATAATTGGGGACGATTAAAAGAAACAGGATATAAATGGTGGATTCAACGGATAAGGTACAATTTAAAACTTTATGATTTGATAAGAATAGACCACTTTCGTGGTTTTATTGCCTACTGGGAGGTTCCGGTTACAGAGAAGACTGCAATAACCGGGCACTGGGTTGATGCGCCTGCTGAGGATTTTTTTATGACGTTACGAAGAAATTTTACAAATCTTCCTGTCGTTGCAGAAGACCTTGGCATTATTACCAATGATGTGCGGGAAATCATGTTTCGTTTGGGATTTCCCGGTATGAAGATACTTCAATTTGCTTTCGGACAAGATCTCCCTACGAATCCTTATATAGTACATAATCATGTAAATAATTGTATTGTATATACAGGTACACATGACAACAATACCACAAGGGGATGGTACGAAAAAGAGATTTCGATTGAGGATAAAGAAAGACTTTTTCAATATCTCGGTCGTGAAGTATCAGTGGAAGAGATACACTGGGAATTAATAAGGCTTGCGATGATGTCTGTAGCAAATACAGTGATATTTCCAATGCAGGATATTTTAGGGCTTGATGCAGAAGCACGCATGAATCGCCCGTCGAGCGCAGAAGGTAACTGGTTATGGCGACTTTTACCCGAACAGATAACTCTTTTAATGATTCAAAGACTGCGCGAAATGACAGAAATTTATGGAAGGGCGTAAATATACAGTAAACGTCAAGAGTTAGTTAATATAACCATATAGCCACAGGCTTCGGGCTAGCGTAGAATGCGCAATCCTTCGAATAACTAAGAACAGGCAGTAATTGAATTGTTACGGTAATGAAAATATTTGTTTGGGGTGTCTTATACTTAATACGGGACACTGTGCCTTTTGAATGACCCTTTCGGCAACGCTTCCAATCAATATGTGTTCTAATCCTGTCCTGCCATGTGTGCCCATTACTATTAAGTCTGCCAACAAGTCCTTGGCGGCCTTTATTATTTCAACGTATGGAATACCTTTAACCACTATAGTTTCTACCTGAATATTTTTTTTAGTATTTTCAGGTATTAAATCATTTAGTTGTGCATGTATATCTTCTTCGTATTGATTGTTAGGTAGCAGGTCACTTTGTTTTAAGATATCCCTCATTTCGTCTAAATGTGTTTCTACTACATAAATTAAATATATTTTTGCGTCATCTTTTAATGATAAATCAATTGCATAATTTAACGCATATTTTGAACAGATTGAAAAGTCAATAGGACAGAGTATTTTTTTTAATTTAATCATAGTGTTTATGTAAAAAAAGGCAGTTGCTAACTTTTATTAACAACTGCCTTTAAATTCTAGATTGTTTAAATGGGGTGTTGTAAAAAATTAGTGGCTTCCGCTTGCATGAAGGGCACTTGCACCCAAGTCCAGAGAAATAAACCTTATGTTCTTTTCTTCTAATGAAACTTCGGTATGAGCGCTTGCGCCGCCATGTTCGTGGACTGAAACCTCATATGTGCCTGGTTTCAATTCGAATACACAGGTGCCATTCTTGCCAGTTGTACAAGTATTATCGCCAACTTTTATTTCTGCACCCTCAATTGGTGTACCAATGGCTGTTGCTGTAACCCATAATTTTGCCGGTTTAACCTCATAAGCATATGCCTTAGCCATACCAAGTCCAGAAATCACTGCAACACCCAAAATTCCTGCAAATACCTTCTTAAACATAACCCCTTTCTCCTTTCTTTTAAATTAGATTTAAATTATACAAAATGTGAAAAGCGTATTAAATAATTTACCCTGCTATGCCACCCCCTTTCATCATAGTATTTTATCATTTATTGAAAAATAAAAAATATTATACATCTTAATAATACTTCGTCAAGATATATGTTTATTAAAGAAAGTATTTGAACAATAATTAGAAATGATAGTAAATTTGGAGTATTTACAAAAATCTGTCATTTTATCCTTATTTGTTTTACTTCAACAATTATCTCTCCTCCATTATTCTTAAATCCTTTAACATACAAGCCTATAATATCGTTATTCATTGATAAATATAAAAATTCACCATCTTCGCTTGGAAGGATGTGTATAGAGCCTGAAAGTCCCATGGGGAACTTTCTGCCAAAATCTCCAATTCTGCCAATGAGTTTACCCATTGGCTGTTCTGGTAACGCATAATCCTTTAACGCATTAACAAGGATACCATCTGCTGTATGCCCTTCAGGAAATAACTGGGTATTGAAAGACCACAAGTCATTTTTGTCTACATTCCAACTTAATATCATATTCTCCTGTATAACAACATCTGTCATCTCCCAAACTATGTTTGCATGAACACTCACACTTTCGGCTTTTGTGTTAACAAACGGAATTAATATAAAGCTTATAATAAAAATTGAACCAATAATTATATTCCATTTCGCTTTAACTTTAGAATTTGGTGTTTTATAGTTCACTTTGTTTCCTTGATTACAAACATCCCTTCTGGTGGATTCATAAGTATTGTCTTAATCCTTTCGTGCCAGAGTTCCCCGAACTCTTTAATTTCAGAGTCAGTACCTTTGCCAGTGACTGCGAGTGGCATCAATTCTCCCATTTTTGGGTTAACAGGGAGCATGTAATTCTTATAACTGATTTCAATTTTTTTGTTATTATCCATTCTTTCGAAAATCACAGTACATACAGCATCTTCATCTGCCTCATCTTTTTCATTAAAGTGGAGAAGGTTATGTCTATTATAACGCCCTCCGCCTAAACCTTTGAAACCACTTTCGCCGGCAGCACCTGTAATTAGTGTAACGACCTGAGATATAGGACCATTTACCTTGTAAGCTATTCCTCCCTTAAAGGTTACTCTAATTTGACCACGTACAGGGATTTCATTTCCGTACAGGCGTTTCAAAGCAAGCTGTGTTAATTTGTATGCACCAGATACTGCCGGGCAAGAGTGTCCAGCCAGCTTTATGGCATCTGTATATGTAAAAACAAATACCTCGCTCTTATCTAATGCACCTAAAGCTATTGCCAATTGGTCCCTAACTTTAATAGGTTCGATGTTATTGAAAAACGGTTTATTGAATTTTGTTTGTTCCATATAAGATATTGCTCCTTTGACATCCCTCAACTTATTTAAGAAACCAGTACTCTTTCCATTATTACCATCCGTAACATTTACTCACTTCTTTTAAAGAAATGGTTAGTTGTTGTTACGGTAAACATTTTATATATCAGGTTTTTGTCAATTACTCAACTTATTTGTTCATGGATAGAAGGTTTTTCTATATATATAAAATTTATGTGTTTAACAAAAGCAATTTAATCTTCAAGTGTTGACAAATCACCTGTTGGAAGTCCCATTTCTCTTGCCTTTAGCAATCTACGCATTATTTTGCCACTACGGGTTTTTGGTAAGTTATGGCAGAATTCAATCTCTCTTGGATATGCATGAGCTGCAAGGCGATGTTTTATAAATTTTTTTAGTTCTTCCTCCAATTCATGGTTAGGAGTAAAACCTTCACGAAGTACAACAAAAGCCTTTATGATTTCTCCTCTTTCTGCGTCAGGTTTTCCAATCACGCCTGCCTCCGCCACAGCCTTATGTTCGAGCAAGGCGCTTTCCACTTCAAATGGACCGACTCTGTGCCCTGATGTATTAATCACATCGTCTGCCCTTCCTATAAACCAGAAATAACCATCCTCGTCCTTAAAAGCCGTATCACCAGTCGTATACCATCCATCTATATTGAAGTATTCCTTGAATCGTTTTTCGTCGCCCCAAACCTTTCTCATCATAGAAGGCCAGCCTGGTTTAATGGCTAAAAGACCTTGTTGGCCAACTGGCAACTCATTACCTTTGTTGTCAATGATAGCGGCTTTAATGCCAGGGAATGGTTTCCCCATTGAACCCGGCTTTATTGGCAGACACGGGTAATTTGCAATTAATATAGAACCTGTTTCCGTCTGCCACCAGTTATCATGAATCGGCAGATCATACACCTTTAACCCCCATCGAATAACCTCCGGATTGAGTGGCTCACCAACACTACAGATATACCTCAAACTACTCAAATCGTATTTTTTAATAACATCATCGCCAGCCTTCATCAGCATCCGCAAGGCTGTAGGCGCTGTATACCATACAGTGATTCCGTATGTCTGGATAATCTCATACCATTTTGCGGCATCAAACCGTCCATCAAAAACGTAAATAGAGATTCCATTCAACCACGGTCCCCATAATCCATAAACTGTTCCTGTTACCCAGCCAGGATCAGCCGTGCACCAGTAAATATCGTCGTCTCTTAAATCAAGTACCCATTTGGTGGTTATATAATGTGAGAGCATGTCGTTATGGACATGTGTTATTCCTTTAGGTTTACCTGTGGTACCAGATGTATAGAGTATATATAAAGGGTCTTCAAGGTCCGAACATTCCATATTAAATTTGTCTGAAGCATCTTTTATCAATGTCTTATAACATACGTCGCTTTCTTCCAGCTCGTAATCTTCCTTGTTATTAACCAATACAATACGTTCTAATTTCGGCAGCTCCCATAATATTGTATCTACTCTTTCTTTTAGTTCAGGTGTGGTAATAAGCACCTTTGCCTCACTATTTTGTAATCGGTCACGAACAGCATCAGGACCAAAGGCTGAAAACATGGGGCCGGCAATGGCCCCCAGTTTTGCAATTGCAATTATACTGATGTACAATTCCGGTATGCGGGGTAAGAAAATAAAGACACGATCATTCTTTTTTACACCAAGCGTTTTAAGCATATTTGCGCATTTGTCTGAAAGCCTTTTTAGCTCAGAAAAAGTATATTTTTGAAGACTACCATCAGCGCCTTCCCAGTACAATGCGATTTTGTTTTTTCTCCAGTTATTTGCATGTTTGTCTATAGCTTCAAAAGCAATATTTACACGATTATTAGTTAAAGAGAACTCTTTTTTAATAGCTTCCCAGGAGAATTCCTTGTACGTTTTATCGTAATCTATTAGACCCGATGTAGTAGTTATTTTAGTAATTACTTCGGCGTTTTTCATAAATGTGAGTTATGACAATAAGGGTTTATGGTGCATAGCATGAATTTTATAACAATTACTATTTTATAAGTCAATAGAAAGGTTTTTAAGAATAAGATTAGCGTACAAGACGACCCTCATTAGATACATCTTCTGTTAAATATGTAATGTATTTTTATGAGATTGATTGATATAATTATTTTATGAATTTAAAGTTTCATGACAATTTACTTCCTACACTTCCAATAATGCAAGAGCTTCCATTAGACAGGGTTATTGGGATTACTTCAAACATTCCTATCGAGATTGTTTTTGCTGCTGGATATATACCAATAGACTTAAACAATATTTTTATATGTGATAGATTATCTTATAAGATGGTTGAGGATGCTGAGTCAGCAGGAATCCCGAGGAATACATGTGCCTGGATTAAGGGCATTTATTCTGCCGCAAAGGTTTATAATATAAGTAATGTAATCAGTGTCATTCAGGGAGATTGTAGCAATAATCAGGCATTAATGGAAATCTTTCAGTCCGATGGCATCGGAACTATACCATTTGCATATCCCCATTCGAAAAATGATTACAAATTTTTGCACAAACAACTAGTCTGTCTTGCCGACAGTCTTGGTGTAGATTATAAAAAAGCAGAAGATATGAAAAGGCAGCTTGATATAATTCGCACAAAGGTACACGAAATTGACAGGCTTACGTGGGAGGAAAATCTGGTTACGGGAGAGGAAAATCACATCTGGACTGTATCAACAAGCGATATGATGGGTGATTACACCGTCTTTAATGAGCGGGTTTTAAGGTTCTTAAAATTAGTGAAAAATCGTAAAACAGTTCAAAGTGATATTAGGATTGGCGTTATTGGGATACCGCCTATATGCGAAGACCTTTACTCATTTCTTTCCACCATTGGCGCACATGTAGTATACAATGAAATTCAAAGACAATTCAGTATGCCATATCACACAGAAACGCTGGTTGAACAATACAGCCGTTATACATATCCTTATGACATTTTTTCACGTATAGAAGATATTCAACGAGAGATAAAACAGCGGAATATTATTGGGCTTATTCATTATGTTCAGAGTTTTTGTCATCGTCATATTTACGATAGTATAATCCGAAGACATATTAGGGTGCCAATTCTTACGCTTGATTGTGATCGTCCTGGGCGATTGGATGGGGCTATGAGGACACGCCTAGAGGCTTTTATAGAGATGCTTGGGAACAGTGAAACAGAGATATCAGTAACATCTAGACAGTATATACAGGGTGGGCATATAGGTTAAATAAATAGTAATACTTATTTAGAAAGTGTGTATGGAAAATTTAAAAGGCTTATGTTTGTTATCGTAATGTCTTAAAAAATTAAGTTTCCTTTGTTAACTGATTACCATCCTCCAAATTACTCTGAAGACAACGAGTATCATACCAATAGAGAAAAAGATTATCGTTGCTATAGTCAAGGGGATGCTTGGATTGTTTTTAACGCTCACAAGGACGCCCGGTACAGAATTGACATCTGCAAAAGTAACCTTAGCGCCATTGATTTCTCTGGTATTGTTGTCTCCTATCGGCAAAAAGGTTTGTTGCGGTTTATTGTTTTCTGCTGTAGAAACCAGTTTTATTACGGGATAACGGTATTGTGGCGGCATGTATAAATCAGCAAAGAGTATTTGTGTGCCATTTGTATTGAAGGTTTCATTAAGTTTTATGTTGCACGTACGGTCATCTACTTTTAGAACAACACCATCAGGAATCCATCCGTAATCTCGCATAAGAACCTCAAAGACTCCATTGTTTAATAGAACAGGATTGTTGTAGCCAAGCGATTCATCAAATTCCTTTCCATCTTTTCTTACCCTTACAGAGGCATCTATTATTTTGGGCATACCGTTAGGGTAAGAGCTTGTTTGGAGGTCTATAACTTTCATCTCGACTCCGCCGAGATCTGTCCAATTATTCCCTATAGTTACAGGCGGTTCTGTATTTGAATATAGCCCGCCGACAAGGTGTGCTACCAGTGTGATTACGAATCCAATGTGAACAATAGAAGCGCCATACAGTGGTATCTTTTTTGTGCCTGTTTTAGCCTTTTTCAGGATAGAATCAAGTGTGCAAAGTGATGCGTTTATGCCATAAAAGATACACGCAAGAAATAAGATATAAAACCATATATGGATAGGCTTCTTGTTTGTAAAAAAGAATGAAATATCCTCTCCTGAAAGCCCGGTATAGTAGTGAGGTTGGAAATTCATAGTAAGACTGCCAATGATCAATAGCCCGGTTACAGTGAAGCCAACGATAATTCCTAGTTTTTGTGATTTCAAGAAGTCGTATATTATTTTCATGCCTGTTTACCGGAAACTGTGAGAACTGCCTATTAGAAAACTTGTGCCTACATATGTCGTTAAAAGTATAACAAATCCTAGCATTGCCATAGGCGGTTTGAAGCGTTTGGCTTCGGGCCAGTAGTCAAGGTGAATACATGTGGCATAAAAAAACCAGATAATAACCGACCAGACAACCTTGGCGTCCCAGAGAAAGTATGATCCCCAGGCAACATATCCCCATAGCCCGCCAAATATCATCGAAATAGAAAAGGTAATCAGCCCGTATTGAAAACCTGAATCAATAATCTGGTCGTAAGTTTTCTTTTCGCCTGAAGCAAAATAACGCGCAACAGCGGCTGACATTGCACTAACCCATAATGCGTAGCAAAAGAAGGATAATGGCACATGTAATACATACCAGATTGTGAGCATTAGCGGCGGCGCATAACTCAATCCTTTTGGGAAAATTATAGCAGCCACAAGGAACCCATATCCTACTCCAAAAAGTGACATTCGGTAGATGTGATTTTCTGTTTTATTATAAATGAGTAGTATAATAAAAGTGGCTGCAGTAAAGGCATTAAAGGATTCGAATTTATTTGTTAGGGGGAAATATCCTATTGATATGCCTCGTAGAGCTATAGATATTATATGAAGTATTACTACCCCTAACAAAAAATAGAAACGTAATTTCAGCTTAGTAAAGCCAAACAGCCAGTAGATTGTATATACACCCAGACAAATCCAGTACAAAACTATGGAAATCTGGTTTAAGAGGAGTGGCGTATCCATTCTTATAATGTAATCTCAACCTTTGCGTTTGTCCTTAAGTCTTTAAGCAGATTTGTTATTTCAATTGCAACCAACGCTTCGCGTACCTTGTCTTTTACATCACCGAAACTAACATCTTTAGAAGGAGAATGAGCTGTAACCTTTATTAAGTGGTATCCAAATTGTGTTTTAACAGAGTCGCTGACCTTCCCAACTTCTGCAGCAAATGCAGCATTGGCGAATTCTTCAACCATAGCGCCATGTCTTGGGAATGAGCCTAAATTACCACCTGATTTTCCTGTTGGACAGTCTGAATACTTTTTTGCGCATTCAGAGAAATCTGCGCCATCATCTATTTCTTTCTTTATAGCCTCAATCTTTGCCCTGGCCTTATCAAATTCATCCTGCGTTTTCATATCCTGCGTTTCTATGAGTATATGACTTGCTGTTACCGTTTCGCTGTTGAAATTGCTAATGTTTTTAATAAAATAATCTTCCAGTTTTTTGTCATCAATACTTCTGGATGCGTATTGTTCAATAGCAGCAGACATACGAATTGCAATTTTTAATTCATCTATGTTACTACCCGGATATTTAAGAAAATCTTCCAGCGTTTTATCTTTTGTTGCAGGATTTTTCTTAATATTGCCCCTCATTTTAGCAATTTCTTTGTCTACGATTTCTTCATCAACAGTTAATTTCTTTTCAGTTACAAATTGTCTTAGCAAACTTTGCGCTACAAGTTGCTCGGTAATTTGCTGTTCCATTGACTCCAAAGCGGAAGGATTCACATGATTTTTGAATCTGTCAAGGATTAAATCGAGGTCTTTACGGAGGATTTTCTCATTATTAATGGTTGCTATTACTTTGTTCGGGTCGGGTTTTTCCTTCTTGACATGGACTGTTGACATACCGTGACCACCACCTTCTGTTGATAAATCTGGTCCGTGCATTTTATCTTTATCCTCTTTGCTGAAATCTACATTCTTGTGTATCTTCGCAAAGTCTTGCCCTGTAGATTCACTGCTTGATTGTAAGTTTGCAGTATCATTCTTGCCGCAACCCAGAATAGATACAGTAATAAGACATATAAATGAAACAAAAATAGTAATTCTTTTTAACATAAAACGGCTCCTTGATTAAAAAATTTGAATTAGATACTACAAATATACTACATAGAGGTATGTGAGATATGTTTTCTTCTATAATATTCTGTGATAAGTTTAAGGAGGTCTTCTTCGTTCTGGTTTGAGGTGTAATCTTGGACAATATCAATGAGAAGGTTAACGGAATATTTTGGATTTCTGGTTGTAATATTTTTTAAAGTCTTCTGCAGCTCAGCACTAATATCTATTGCCATTTTAGGTATAAATGCCAAATACTTTTTAAGTCTGACGTTCATTATTTTTTTAAAACAAACCTTGTAATGAAATAGTTCCATTATAATATTTTATATACCTGTGATTATATCATACATGGGCGAGGTGGGAGTCGAACCCACACAGCCTTATCGGCCAAAGGATTTTAAGTCCTTCGTGTCTGCCATTCCACCACTCGCCCAACGTTAAAAATACAGTACTTATTTTTGATATATTATAAAGACGCAAAGCATTTCGTCTCTATAACTAAATTTATGTTAAAGGATTTCAAACAAATGCTCGTGAGATGTTTCACGGAGTTTATCCTGAGCAAAAATAGAAGATTCTTCTCTCCATTCAGAATGACAAATGCGAAGAATTCAACACGACAATTTATCATTCCTTCGCTTTGTTCAGGATGTCGTCTGAGTGTAACGAAGAATCTAACTTATTTATTTTGTCAGTAAATTAAGAGGCGGCACTGGGATTCGAACCCAGGATAACGGTTTTGCAAACCGTGGCCTTAGTCCACTTGGCGATGCCGCCTTTTTCAATTATAAAGTTTTTTTATATTAACAACAGCAAAAAATTAAGGCAAGATGTTTTTAAAAGTCTACTCGTGCCTGTGTATTTTTATATGTACTACCTGAGACATACAAATGAATCAAGAATTGTTTTCAATTTTAGTTTTGTATAAAAGAATGATTGTCCCGAAGTATATACTTCATTATTTTCATTCTCAGAAACGAGAAGACGGTCTTTTGATAAACTGAAGAGGTATTGGATAAGTGCGTCTAATTCCTTGTCGTTGAGTTTATCGCTAAAACCTGGCATATTATTTCTAGTACCATAAAATTTTATATCACCCGGGTTCTTGATAAATTCCTTTAACCATGTTTCAGACAAATAGTCTGTCAAATTGGGCGCTACTTTTTTTTCTTCTTTATCTCCTATTGGATGACATATTACACAATTTCCCTTTAATACCAGTTCCTTTCCTCGTTCGATACTTTCGTCATTTTTATTTGTTAAACTTCCGGACTTGCTTAACAGGAATTCAGTCATATCGCGCAACGACTCATCCGGTACTTTTACAGGAGGCATAGCGCCGGAGTCTTTAAAATATTTATTATCCTTGGGGTTTTTTAAGAGTTCTGAAACCCATTCTCTTGAACCGAAGTTTGTAAAATCAGGTCCAGAGTCACCGCCTTTTCCTTTTACCATGTGGCATCCATTACAACTCTCATTGAAGATCTTCTCACCGAGTGTTAGTGGGTCATTTAAAAATATGGCAAGACCTCCGGCAGGAGGAATCCCGTTTGCTGCCAATTTCTTTGCGCGGTCAGCCTGTTTTTCAGCATCTTCTCTCTGATGTACTATATGTATATCACGGTTATCATGAACTATTGTAGTAGTTGTTAATGCAATAGCCGCCGCCAATCCAGAGAATACTGCGGCAAAGAATGGTATTCTTTTAGAAGGCCATCTTAATTCACTTCTGTCAATAAAAGGTAGTACAAATAAGAAGATCAAAGCCAGTGAAGGTATAATAACAGTGCCTACGATTAGGAATTTACCCTGACAATACTTCAGAAGCTCGAATAAAAATAAAAAATACCACTCTGGTCTGGCAAGGTAATTGGAGGCAGGGTCAGCAGGTGCCTGGAGTTCTGCTCCTCCATTCCAGAATACCCATCCAGCCAAAGCTGCATACATTCCAATGGCAAATACAATATCCATGAATACCTGATTGGGCCAGAATGGGTCAATACGGGTTCTTAGTGTCTCTTCGCTTAGTTTCCAATATGGGGTTACGCCGTGCTTACGGAAAAGCGCTATATGTATGAAAAGAAAAAATAGCAGTGAAATAGGTAGTACGAATACATGAAGTGTATAAAAGCGAGTCAATGTAAAGTTTCCATAATCCGAGCCACCTTGATGTAATATCTTAATATAATCCCCAACTACCGGGATTGTTCCAATTATATTTGTAGCAACCTGTGTTGCCCAGTAACCTTTTTGATCCCATGGCAAAAGATAACCTGTCAATCCAAATCCCATGAGGAATATTAAGAGGATTACCCCAGAAATCCAATTTAATTCACGAGGTTTTTTATATGCACCAAAGATAAATACCTGAAACATATGGACTATAGCCAGTATTATCATTGCACTCGAACCAAAGTGGTGCAATCCGCGTATAAACCAACCGAAAGAGGTCTTTTCCTGAATATAATAAACACTTCCCCATGCTGCGGTTGAAGACGGTGAATAAAAACTTGACATTACAATGCCAGTAACTGCCTGGATAATAAAGAGGAATACCAGCCCGCTTCCAAAGATATAATACCACTTAGCGCCGCCATGAACGGGCTCATTTAATGCTTTTTTTAAAAGATTATTTAAACCAGTTCTATTTTCTATCCATTCACTGAGTTTATTTGCCATTGTTCAGAACACCTGAAATCTTTATACTTTTTTACAACTTACAAGTATGTTACTGTTTTCTATTTTTGTTTCAAATGAATAAAGGCCCCTTGAAGAAGGACCTGCTACTTTTTTCCCACTTTTATCAAATACACCCCCGTGACAAGGACACAAAAACATATTTTCCTCTGTTCCCCAATCTATACCACAACCAAGATGCGGACAATTTGTAGAGAACACGTTAAGTGAATTATCCTCATGTCTTATTACCCACAAAGAGCCAATAACTAATCCCTCAAAGATATTCCATGCGTCCATTTTTGAGGATGTGACAGTCATCTTTTTTGGAATACCGATTGGAAAATCGTCTAATTTGCCAATGTTTATGAAATCTTCTATTCCGTACACAGTTTCCTTTAACCATGGGTGTATCACAAATCCAACAATTGGCGCTATAATCCCAGCAGCTAAAGTACCACCCATGATGTGTGATATAATCTTTAGAAAATTTCTCCTGCT
>MHYY01000141.1:0-3423 GCA_001830285.1 Planctomycetes bacterium RIFCSPLOWO2_12_38_17
CTTCAATTTCTATCAGGATAGATGGTCATACTGATACAGACCCAATTGTAAGAACGAAGCATTTGTGGGATTCAAATCATCATCTATCCGCCGCACGTGCGTTGAGCGTATTTCAGTTTTTAACAAAGAGCGAAAGAATTGACGAGGGAAGGATACATATTGCTGGTTTCGGTCCCAATCGTCCAATTGCGACCAATGCCACAACTGCAGGAAAGAAAGAGAACAGAAGAGTTGAATTTTTAATTTTGAGCCAACCGTTCCAGTTACCTCCTAAAGAATCTTCACTAAGTACAGAAAGTGCAGAAAGTATAGAGCAGGAAACTGAGGCTGCAACAGAGCCTGAAGAAATTCTAGAAGAAACAACGTCCGAGATAACTGTGCCTCAGGAGGCTTCTGAAACAACAAGTGAAGAGACTGAAGAAAAATGATTTTTAGAACAGTTTAGTTGACAAAACAACTACCTGCCAATAAAATTAAATTTACAAATTTAATTTAAAAGAATCTAATCTTAAAACCCTGAATAAGTTTTAATCAAAATTCAGGGTTTTAGATTAAAGTGGTAATTTTTATATAATTATATAATTGGTGTAGAAACGGATGTAAGGGTTAAAGAATACAGTTATGCGAGATATTACTTGAAATAGTTACAGAGTGTTTATACTAAATTGGGAATTTATATTGTATATTTTCAGCTTTGTTTAAATAACTTAAAATAAAAACAGGTGTAATTATTCTGCATTATCCACAGTTTTCAATCCAGGTTAAAGTTTAACCCCAAACCAGAAGCACACCTTTAAAGGATTCTTTAAGTTGTATATAAAATGTCCCTTAAACTAGTAACATTTTTGGAATAATATTGGTGTTTTTTTAGTTTAGAAAATTAATATGAAAAATGAAAAGCAAATCAAATCCGGTGTAATATCAGAGATTAAAGATAGCAACAAACAATCTAATTCTAACCAGGTTAGCAGTAGTTATGACCAGAGAGGTACAAGTAAAGTTTGGCAGTTTTTTTGTTCCGTTAAGCTTGCTGTAGTAATTATACTTGTACTTGTTGTTGCATGTATATTGGGAACGGTAATTTTGCAAGAAAGGACACTGGATGAATATACTGCGAAATACGGTTACGGACTCGCCACGTTTTTCAGGATTACTCAGCTTAACAATATATTCCACTCTTATTGGTTTTCAGTCCTTTTAGTATTAATATGTACTAATCTTATTTGCTGTACAATAAAAAGATGGAGAAATACGTTCCTTCAAACAGGCTTTATCCTTACACACCTAAGTATAATTTTGATTCTGATAGGTGGTGTTGTTAAGTTACAATTAGGTGTTAAAGGTAGTGTAAATGTTTATAAGGGAAAATCTGTAGACTATTTTCTTACACAGGAACTCACCCGTCAGGGTAAAATTGATTATGTAAAGAGGGATTTGCCTTTTACGATTGCTTTGGATGATTTTATTCTGGAAAAAAATGAACCAAAATTTCAGCTTGTTTCTTATATAAAAGAGAAAGACCGTCAAAAAATATTAGAGATAAAGCTCAGTAAAAAGCAGCGCGTAGCTAGTTCGGACTACAAGGTTACGGTTACAGATTATATTCCAGACGCCGAATTGAGACAGGAACCTGTCAATGCATCTGATAAGCCGGATAACCCTGCTATTTTTGTAAAAACGTTAGGCTCCGAAAAGGTTACAGCTGAGGGCTGGTTACTCGCTAACGATCGAAATTACTACGATGATAAAAAACAAAATTTACGTATTGAATATTTATGGTTTCCCAGTCAACATGAATTAGAAAGTGCAATTAGTTCGGTTGAAACCTCAAGTCCTAAAGTATCCGTATTTGTATTGGGGCAGACTAAAGAGTATCCATTAGAGTTAAACAAAATATTTAAACTGGAGGGTACTGGTTATTCTGTGAGGTTTTTACAATATGTGCTTAATTACGGTGACAGAAGACCTATAGAAGAGCAGTTACCCGATAATCCTGCCGTTCAAGTTGAACTTATTAGTCCCGAGGGAGAAGAGACTCGCTGGGTATTTGAAAGATTTCCAGACTGGGATAAAATGCATCCTTCAAAGTACAAAGATGTAAAGTTAGCTTGCAGTGGGATCACTAGTTCCTATATGGCTAAAAACACAGTCAGGATTTTACAAGCCGAAGACGGAAAACAAGTGCTTGTTTTTATAAAGGATAGGCATATTGTTGAAACTATGCCCTGGGAACTAGAAAAAAAATACTCAATCAGGGATTTAGACCGCCAAGTAATGGTGTCCAATTACTTCCCTTCCTTTGACTTTAAAAAAGATGTTGTAAAGAAGTCGGATAAGATTGGTACACCGGCTATTTATGTTGATATTGAAGGCCCTAGCGGGAAATATACGGAGTGGTTGTTATCTGGTAGTCAGTATGCAACATGGTATCCTGACAATAATTTTGCATTGGTTTATGAACCTACTGGAGAGTCAATTAAACATTTTATAAGTAATTTACGGATTGTTGATAATGGACAAACGGTGGCTGAAAAGGCTATAAAGGTAAACGACCCGTTGAAATATAAAGGATACGCTATTTATCAGTCAAGTTACGATCCTGAGGCTGGGAATTTTTCAGGTTTGCAAATTGTGAAGGACCCAGGTATTCCAATAGCTTATTCTGGTTTTGGAGCAATATGCGTCGGTGTCGTATTTATATTCTATATAAAGCCATTTCTAAGAAAAAAACAAAAGAAAGAGGTGGAGGTATAAAATGAGTCTAATCAATATTACTTTAATTGTATATGTAATAGCATCGGTTGCCTATATTGTAAGAGAAATTTGGAGATCCACCGCCACAAAATGGGTATCCCTTGGATTATTCATTTTAGCATTTTGCTTCAATCTGGCGATGGTGACAAAACGCTCGATAGAAGCTGGGCATCCGCCTTTTTCTAACCTGTATGAATCCCTCATTTTTTATGCATGTTGTACGGCCTTTGTGTACATTATATTTGAGTTTGTTTATAATTTTAAGGTCGTAGGTGCCTTAGCATCTGTTTTATCGATGTTAATACTGCTCTATGCAACGCTTCAGGATGATACCATAAGGCCTATTATGCCGGCATTAAAGAGCAATTGGATGTTGGTGCATGTCGTTACTTATATGCTTGGATATGCTGCTTTTGGTATTTCATTTGTAACCAGTATTATTTTTTTAGTGGTCAAACCTTTTGCCAGGAAAGGTAAAGAAGATAGAGGGACTGAAGAAGGAAGAGAAATATTACCCCGAAATTTTGATAAGTTGAGTTATAAAATAGTTGCTTTTGGGTTTCCGTTCCTTACGTTGGGCATGATTACCGGCGCAGTTTGGGCAAAAAAGGCATGGGGTGATTACTGGTCATGGGATCCAAAAGAGACGTGGTCTTTAATTACATGGCT
>MHYY01000141.1:3435-6994 GCA_001830285.1 Planctomycetes bacterium RIFCSPLOWO2_12_38_17
TTGCATACTTGGTCTATTTACATACTCCTCTTGTTTTACCCAAGATGAACATTAATAAATCAAAGGCTGCTGTAATATTAGCAATCTGGTTGCTTGTATCTTTCGGGATAGTTAACTTTACGTTTATGGGTTTAAATTATTTGCCATCTGCATCTGACAGCGAACATATATACGGGTTGCAATAATAAATGAAACAGCAGTATAACCGGGTCGTATAAACGTGATGTCAAGGGCACATGTCTATATATACGGTAAGGTTCAAGGGGTTTTTTACCGTGCCGCAACCAGAGATATGGCGCGTATATTAGGTATTAAAGGATGGGTAAAGAATTGTCTGGATGGTGGAGTGGAAGGTGTATTTGAAGGCGAGGAGGTCACTGTTGATAAAATGGTGAACTGGTGTAGAAAAGGGCCATCCGATGCACATGTCAAGAAGGTAGATGTACGCTGGGAAGAATATGCGGGAGAATTTGGTGAATTTTCAATAGTTTATTAGCATGCTTGATCTTGTTGCAACAAATTCGGGTGTTATAATATCTGTCAGAACGCAACCAGGTGCAAGTACAAATCGTATAATTGGTGAATACGGTGGCCGTTTGAAGTTGTCTGTTATTGCCGTACCTGATAAAGGTAAAGCAAATAAAGCAGTGATTGAATTGTTAGCAGATACTTTACATATCAAAGAATCTTCTATACGTATCATTTCAGGTGAAACATCACGTGACAAGCGGTTTTTAATTGAGGGATTGACTCCTGGGGATTTAAGGTCGTTGTTAAACCTTCAGGCATAAGAAAATTACTGTATCTACTATGGATTATAAAAAAACACTTAACTTGCCCACTACGCAGTTTCCTATGAAGGCAGATTTGCTTAGGAAGGAGCCTGAAATACAACAGAAATGGGAAAAGGAAAATCTATATGAACAGATACGCAAGGTACGTATTGGCAGGGAGAAATATATCTTACATGACGGGCCTCCATATCCAACAGGTGAACTGCATATTGGAACTGGACTGAACAAAATTTTAAAAGACTTCATTGTCCGTTTTTATACAATGAAAGATTTTGATGCGCCGTATGTTCCTGGTTGGGATTGTCACGGACTTCCTATAGAGCACCGTGTGATGCAAGAAGTTGGTGAGGAGGTTAAGCATTTAACAAAACAGGAAATTAGAAAAAGGTGCAAAAAATATGCTGAAAAATTTGTAAAATTACAGAAGGCGCAGTTTAAGGCACTGGGTATCATCGGAGATTGGGAACATCCATATTTAACTTTTGACCCTAAATACGAAGCCGGCATAATAGAAGTTTTTGGGAAATTAGTTGAGAAAGGTTATATATATAGAAGCCTAAAACCAATACATTGGTGTACTAAATGTCAAACAGCTCTGGCTGAAGCTGAACTTGAATATGGTAATGAGACAAGTACATCAATATATGTAAATTTTAAGCTTGTTGATAAAATTGGTAGCCTGTTTAAAGATTCGAGCAGTGATAACTTTAATATAATGATATGGACTACAACCCCATGGACACTTCCTGCAAATCTTGCAATTGCTGTTCACCCGGAATATGAGTATACAGCTATAAGTTATATAAATCCAAAGACGCATGAAAAGGAAATTACAATAGTTGCCGACAAGCGTGCCGTTTTTGTAATGTCTACGTTAGGTATTGGTAATTATGAGGTACTTGGCAGAGTGCGTGGTAATTTATTAGAAGGGGTTAAGTACAAACATGCTTTTATTCAAAGAACGAGTTCCCTTGTATTAGCTGAATACGTGACTTTATCAGATGGGACTGGATGTGTTCATACTGCGCCTGGTCACGGTCAGGAGGATTTTATTACGGGGAATAAATATCATCTTCCGGTGCTAAGCCCTGTTGATGCCAGCGGTGCTTTTACAACGGAAGCTGGTGAGTTTGTAGGGCAAACCATTAAGGAAGGGAATATTTCTATAACAAACAAGTTGGAAAATGAAGGAAAATTACTTTATAAATCAGACCTCGTTCATTCATACCCACACTGTTGGCGTTGTAAGTCGCCTGTTATTTTCAGGGCAACTGAACAGTGGTTTGTTAGTCTTGATTATAATAATTTGCGCCAGAAAGTGCTAGATGAGATAAAACAAGTCAGGTGGATACCTTCATGGGGTGAAGGTCGTATGCGTAAGATGGTATCTGAACGACCAGATTGGTGTATTTCGCGACAACGGTCGTGGGGTGTGCCTATTCCCGCCTTTTATTGTTTAGATTGCGGACAAGAGATTATAGATACAAAAATAATAAATTATGTTAGAGATATATTTGAAAAAGAAGGTGCTGATAGCTGGTTTTATAAAAAGGTGTCTCATTTCTTGCCACCCCACATAAAATGTACTAAATGCGGAGGCAGGAGTTTTGAGAAAGAGATGGATATTTTTGATGTATGGTTTGAATCCGGGTCGAGTCATCATGCCGTTTTACATAAGCGCAGCGAGTTGTCGTTTCCTGCCGACCTTTATCTTGAAGGAACAGACCAACACCGCGGATGGTTTCAACTTTCTTTGCTTCCATCTGTTGGTGCGTGGAATAAAGCGCCCTATAAATCTGTGTTAACACATGGATTTGTTGTTGATGAGATGGGTGAGAAGATGTCAAAATCCTTAGGGAATTTTATATCCGTAGAAGATACATTGAAGGAGTTTGGGGCTGATGTGATTAGGCTGTGGACGTCTTCAATGGATTACCAGAATGATATGAATGTGTCTCGAAATTTAATAGTCAAATGTTCAGATGCTTACAGGCGTATTCGGAATACGTTTAGATATCTGCTTAGTAATCTTTACGATTTTGACCCGCGTGTTAATACTATATCCTATGACAGTTTACTTGAAATAGACAGGTGGGCATTACATAAGACACAGGAATTAGTTAAAAATGTTACCGCAGGATACGAATCTTTGCAGTTCCACAAAGTTTTTCATAATTTATACAATTTTTGCAGTGTGGAGATGAGCGCTTTCTATCTGGATATTCTGAAAGACAGGTTGTACACATTCGCGAAGAATTCTGTTGAACGACGCGCAGCCCAGACTGTTTTATACCAAATTCTGATAGATTTAGTTAAATTGTCGGCACCAATTATCGTTCATACTGCTGAAGAAGTCTGGTCAGCAATTATACATAAAGGTGAAGATGTTCCCAGTATTCATCTGACAACATTTCCTAAATATATTGCTGACTCGATAAATGAGTCTTTAAGTCAGAAATGGGAAAGATTAATTGCTATTAGAACAGATGTAGCGAAGGAATTAGAAAAAATGAGGGCTGCAAAGTTGATAGGAAATTCACTGGAGACTTCTGTCTGTCTTTATACAGAGAATGAGGAACTCAGGCAATTTCTTAAGAACTATGAAAAGGACCTTCCTATGATTTTTATTGTATCAGAGGTAAAATTAGACAAAAAAATAACAAATGCTGTTGTGAAGAGTGAGTTGATGAATGACCTCTGGATAGAGTGTAAGGTATCACAACATAAGAAGTGTGAAAGGTGCTGGAATTATAGAGAGAGCGTTG
>MHYY01000142.1 GCA_001830285.1 Planctomycetes bacterium RIFCSPLOWO2_12_38_17
TGTAATGTTTTTAGTTTGTGTTTCCTTGTAGTTCAACTTTTTATATAAGGTATGTGCTTTTACCCATGCGATAACTGCTTCATTCCAGTGCCCCAGGCTGTAATAAACATCTCCTACGTGTTCGTAAATATCAGGCTCTTCCATTAGTTTACATGCTTCTGATAATTTTTTAAGCGCTATGATTAAGTAATCGTCTTTCCCTTCAATTTGCGCTTTTTTATAATAAGCCCAGCCCAAACTGTCAATATACGCCCCATTCTTTGGTTGTACCTTTAAAGCCTTGTTAATGAGCGCTATAGCTTCATCCAGATTTTTATTATTTTCAACGAATAGATAGCCCAGGAAATTATTTGCCTCATGGGAATCCGGGTCTAACTTCAGTGCCATTCGTAATTCTTCTTCTACCTTATCAAGTTTTTCAACTTCGTAATAAAGATTAGCTAATAAAAAGTGAGCATCCCTCTTTTTCTCATTGTCAAGATGGATTAATTTCATACATTCGATTACAGAAATTGCATCATCAACCTTCTGCTGTTTCCTATAAATCTGACATAACATAAAATATTCATTTGAATTTTTGCTTCCCGACTCAATGTTTTTTTTAAGAATTTCTTCTGTTTTTATAATTTCTTCACGGCTTTGAGATTCATTATTTATTTTTTCGTATATTTCTGATAATGCAAGATGCATATACCAATTATCCGGTTCTTTTTCCAAGAAAAGGTTTGATTCTTTTATAGCATTATTAAAGTCATTTAGTGAACCATAGCAAAGCGCAAGGTAAAAACTGACGTAATTTAATTTCGGATCAATTCCCTTTACCTTTAAAAAATATTCTAAAGCTTTTTTTATATCATTTTTTTCAAAATACCTTTGTCCTATTTCATAATATATTTTTGCAGGGTCACTTACCAGCTTCATATCGAACATGCTTTTGTAACATTCTGCGCCCTTTTCCATCAATTCTTCATCCATATAAATGTTGGCGAGTCTATAAAGTGTGTCGGCTAAAAATACCTTATCTAAATTATCTGTTCTGCATTTCCTGGCTCGCTCGTATTCCATAATTGATTCATGGCGTTTACCTAAAGATTCATATAAGGTAGCTAATGTATAATGAATATTGAATCCGTCAGGTTTAATTTTTACCAGTTTTTCAATACAGTTAATTGACTTTTCAATATTGCCTGCTTGATAATAACACGTTGCTAAATGTTGAAGAATTCTTTCTGAGTTCCTGTCTATTAAAGACGCTTTTTCAAAATTATCAATCGCACGCTGCCAGTCTTTGCTTAACATGGAAAAATAACCTGCACAAAAATATGTATAAGCACTCTCATGTAAATATGAAATCCGTTCTTTATTCCCAGCGACTGATTTTATACTATATTTTGACGTAACAGTGGTACATCCTGAAAGGCAGGCAGATAAAACAATCACAAACAAAAAGATACTGCGATAGGGCCTGGTGAATAACATTTCATAATTTCGTATATTTTAAAGATTGTAATTTCAGTAATTAAAGAATAACTTTGTTTAATGGATATTCAATGATTCCTTCAGCGCCCGCCCTCTTTAATTCAGGTGTAAGTTTTCTTGCTATCGTTTCATCAACTACGATTTCAAGTGCATATCCAGCCCCCTCAGATAGAGTTGATATTGTTGGTTTTCTTAGTGCGGGTAATTTTTTTAGTACCTGTTCGAGAGCTCCATTGGGGACGTTCATTTTTAATCCAACCTTCTCACGTGCAATGATAGCTCCTTCAAAGAGCATTGCAAGGTTCTCTATTTTGGTGCGTTTCCAATTATTATTCCATGCGTTATGATTGGCAACGAGGAGCGTTGTTGATTCCATAATTGTTTCTATAATACGGAGTTTGTTTGCTCTCAAACTGCTTCCGGTTTCTGTAAGCTCTACGATTGCATCAACAAGGTCAGGCGCTTTTGCTTCTGTTGCCCCATGGGAAAATTCAATATCAGCAACTACCCCCCTATCTGCCAGATATTGTCGTGTAACATTTACCAGTTCAGTCGCAATTCTTTTACCTTGTAAATCATCAACTGATTGTATTTTTGAATCTTCTGGAACAGCCAGAACCCAGCGAACTTTTGATAGCTGCTGTTTTGCATACGCTAAGCTCACGACAACCCTGACATCGGAACCAGCTTCTTGCACCCAATCAGCGCCAGTTAGTCCAACATCAATAATCCCTTTTTCAACATATCTTGACATGTCCTGCGGACGAATTAACCGCGTAGAGATTTCATCATCATCAATCGTGGGATAATATGAGCGGGAACTAACATGTACAGTAAATCCCGACTTCTTCATCATCTCAATAGTTGCCTCTTGAAGGCTCCCTTTGGGTATTCCTAAATTTAGTTTATTCATTTCTTTGTTTCTCGTCTTTATTGGTTAAATTGTCACTACTTACTGCTTCATCTATAAGTTTAGATATATGCATACTCTTTTTGAGCGATTCATCCAAACAGAAAGTCAGAGTTGGCGTGTACCTTGTTTGCAGTTGAGCCCCTACCTCTGATTGAATAAATCCCTTTGCATGTTCTAGACTCAATAAGGTTTTCTTCTGGGTGGCATCGTCTCCTAATACTGATATATAAACTTTTGCCTTTTTCAAATCGGGGGAAATTTCGGCTTTTGTTACAGTGATAAAACTTATTTTAATATTTTTTAATTTATATAATATTATCTTACTCACCTCTTGCTTCAATGCCTCAGATAATCTTTCCAATCTTCTGGATGACATAAGTGTTTCCTTGTTTTATTGAAAAATTAAAATTAGGTGACCGCCATTCAAATGAATTCAAGATTATAATCAACAAGTTCAACGAAAGTTAAACGATGAAATAAATTTATCAAGCCCGAAAGAACGCTCTGAACATAATTTGTATCGTTACCAACCATTGCAATTCCCAGTTTAGAATATTGGCAATTATCCAACGCGCCGGTTTCTGAAATAGAGACATTAAAACTATTTTTGATACGGTCCTTCAAACCCTTAATGATACGGCGTTTGTCCTTTAAAGTATTTGCACTTCTGATTACCAATCGAACATTTAATACACCAACCACTGTATCATTTGATTCACAAAACTCTAACTTCATAGCTTAAAATATTATAGTATATCTACAAACTATTTTATTAAATGTATGGAAGGTACAAGAAATTATTAAGGATTGGAATAGGGCTTTTTTATGATGTATCGACAAATAAAATTATACTGTTAAAACTCGTGCAATTTTTTGGACTTCGTAAGCCTCGACAATGTCGCCTACTTTAATATCGTTGTACCCGGCTATCTTTAATCCACATTCAAAACCTGCCTTTACTTCTTTTACATCATCCTTAACTATCTTTAAAGATTCGAGTTTTCCATCATATATGATAATATTGTTACGTATTAAGCGAACAAAAGAATTTCTTGTAATTTTACCTGTTTTTACATAACAACCTGCAATATTACCAACTTTAGATATACTGTAAACCTGTCTTATTTCAACCTGTCCCAGTATAACTTCCTTGGCTTCAGGTTCCAGCATGCCTTCCATAGCAGCTTTTACTTCATTAGTGGCGTCGTATATAATTTTATAAGTTCTGATGTCAACGCCATTTTCTTCGGCAAGTATACGCGCCTTATCCTCTGTAGTTACATAAAATCCAATTATGAGTGCATCGGAAGCATCAGCAAGAAGAACGTCTGATTCGGTAATACCTCCAACACCTGAATGCAATATTCTTACTTTAATTTCAGGAGTAGAAAGTTCTTCTAGTGCTTTTTTAAGAACTTCAACTGAACCTTTGTAATCGGCCTTTAATATTATTTTGATTTCTTTTACGTTTCCTTCGGCAATTTTAGAATACAAACTATCAAGTGTAACATGCTGCTGCTTTACTAAAGAGGTCTCGCGATCTTTCTTTTGTCTTTCCTGAGCAATTTCTCTTGCTTTAGAAATATTATTGACAACATAAAATTTGTCGCCGGCTTCTGGAACTTCAGAAAGATCAGAAACAGAAACAGGGGTTGATGGACCGGCTTCTTTTAACTCTATACCTCTGTTATTTATTATCAAACGCGCCCTACCAAAAGTTTTACCACAAAGTATAATATCCCCCTGACGTAAAGTACCATCCTGTATTAAAACATTTGCAACAACACCATGTCCTTCACTTAAGTGAGCTTCCAACACTACCCCGCGTGCAGGGTTTTTTGGATTTGCTTTTAGTTCGAGGATTTCAGCTTCCAATAATAGTCTTTCCAGTAATGAGTCAATTCCTTTCTTTGTTACAGCGGAAGTCTCAACGAACTGAGTCTTACCACCCCATTCTTCCGGAGACAAGTCTAAACTTGCAAGTTGCTGTTTAACCCTCAATGGATTGATGCCGGGTTTATCAATCTTATTCAAAGCTACGACAATAGGAACATTAGCTGCCTTGGCATGATTTAGTGCTTCTTCTGTCTGGGGCATTACGCCGTCATCAGCAGCAACAACCAGCACTACGATATCAGTAATATTAGCTCCTCTTGCACGCATTGAAGTGAATGCTTCATGCCCAGGTGTGTCAAGAAATACAATTGGTTTACCATTCATTTCAACTTTATGGGCACCTATATGTTGAGTTATACCACCTACCTCGCCGGCGGCAACATTTGTTTTGCGGATACAATCAAGGAGAGAAGTTTTTCCATGATCAACATGTCCAAGAAAAGTTACAATCGGCGCCCTAGGTAACATATCCTCCAATTTTGTTGATATTTGTTCAGCTATGATATCGTCTTCTTTTGGAATTTGTTTTTTTCTTATTTCAATTTCAACTCCATACTCCAGACCTAAAAACTGAACTATTTCTTCATTCAGTATCTGGTTGATTGTTGTACGAATATTGTGTCCAAGCAGTAATTTGGTTATAATTTCATTTGCACGGATCCCTAATCTGGAAGAAATATCCTTCACGGTTATGGGTAAATCCATGATTACTTTTTTTGGAATGGGTTTTTTTACAGTAACAACCTCTTCATGAAATGGTTTTTTTTGTTGTGTTGCAGCCGGCGGTTGTTTCTTCTTCCAGAAGGTTTTTACATGGGTTATCTTTACAACACGTTGTTGTTGAGGCATACCCTTTGAAATTTTAACAATCTTGCCTGATTGGGTAAATTTGGGAGCGGCTTCTGCTTGTGGTGCTAATTTAGCATCTTCTTTTTCTTTTTTTTTCTCAACAGTATGCATAACAGGCGATTCTTTAAGTTCTTTTGTCTTCCGTTCTTCTTTTACAGTAACAGTCTTTTTAACGGGCTGGAATAATTGTTTTATTATTTCTGCTTGCTCTGGAGTTAGAGTATTAGCATGGTGCGTAATATGAGTAAACCCCTTTTCATGGCATTTGTCTATCA
>MHYY01000143.1 GCA_001830285.1 Planctomycetes bacterium RIFCSPLOWO2_12_38_17
GTAGGTTTACGATTCGCTTTGTATTCATTGTATGTTATATGTCTGTGCGTTGCCCATTTTGTATCGAAGACTACCGTTATATACTCAGGCCTATGCTCCCTGATTAACCTTTGCAACATCCTTGTGAATCCGTATACGGCATTTGCTGGTTTTCCGTCGGGTGTTGTGAGTTTTGCGGTGATTGCATAAAAAGCCTGGTAACAGTGCAAGTGTCCGTCGACAATAAAAAAACGTTCTGGCATTACAAATTATTGATTTTTATCATGTAGTTGTATTTTATGCCTTTGGTATTCATTGAGCTATAGGTTTATTGAAAAATCTGCATAAGACAAATGATTACATGGCAAGATAAAACGAGGTGATATTAAAATAAATCAATACAAATGTATTTCTAAGTGGAAATTTAAAATTAATACTAAATTACAATAAGAAGAGGTATTTAAACCGTTAACTAATGATTTTGGAAAATAATGAACATTATAAATGGGAAAGGTTAGCTAACCGCAATGCTAACTACAGGTTGGATTGCCCATTGCCAATTCAAATCATTAGGCTAGCATTTATAAGTAAATTAACACCTTTATTAATTGTTGTCAAGTTAAAATTAAATAATTATCTTAAAAATTTGCTCTTTATTCTCATATGTGTCTTATCAAATAGATGCGACGATAAAACTTTTATAAAAAATATATATTTCTTGAAAATATTTGTATGAGGTGTTATTCTTTTTCAGAATAAATAAATTATATTATTTTGAAAAAGATGAGTCCATTCAGGTCGTGGATTTTATCATAAAATTAATGCTAGAATAGATATATTAAACGGCGGTGTAGCTCAGTTGGCCAGAGCAGCGGACTCATAAGCCGTTGGTCGGGGGTTCGAATCCCTCCACCGCTACCAGTTCTAATTATTTGATATATGTTAGGTGCTTACATGTTGCTGTTTCTCATATATGTTATAAACCCAGCCCAATATCCACTTATCCCCCAAAATACGACCGTAGGATTTAATCTTTCGAACGCGGTAAGAACACTAAACGTATAAAGCTAGATACAATGAACGATGGAAACAGGTAGTGTTTGAAGTTATTTAAGAAAAAAAGCATGTTGTTGTGTCCATACCAGTAAAATCACTGTTTGTAATTATCTGCTCGGCAACCATCCGTCGCATCTCTTAGATAGATAAGCACTGCATCCGGTTCAAAAACGATTTTATGTCCTGACTTTCGAATACGCATACATAGGTCGGTTTCTTCCATGTGTGCGCTGCCGCCGAAACGCTCATCAAATTCGCCTGCCTCAATTAGTGCCTCTTTTCTGTATGACATATTACATCCCTGGACGTGGTCAACATATGTCCGAATTGTCGCATCAAAGTTATCAATGAGATGAGCATCCCACCATCGCACCCTTCCAATCCTTCTTATGCTATGATTGGTTATAAAATTCTTTACAGTATCTTCAATGCTTGCTGTAGTTGAATACTGGTTTCCAACATTGATAATGCGTCCACCAACACCCCATACTTCTTTATCTTCATGGTTTTTAATGTGGTTTTTAATAAAATTGGGAGGGGATTATTACATAGTCATCACAAAATATAATTAGGTAATTATATTGCCAGTTGCTTTGCTTATTCCATAATTTCTTGCGTGCGGGAGGCACCTTATAAAAATTTTGTAATAGTATATTACATCAGTATGTTTTTTTACGATTTCCATTGTTTCATCATGGACTTCTCTACTCTGGTTTGTAATGATAATTTCGGTATTGGGTGGTAAGTTCATTAAGAGGTTCTTAAGGGTGCTGCAAAGTAATTTTCCTCTGTTATATGTGGGTATTATTACGGATACATTTATCATCGTTGTTAATCAATTAATAGAAATTGGTAACCCTACTTTTTACTTATAGAGTTGTACGTTTAATATAAGCTTTGATAATAAAGCCTAATTTGTACTCGTTCTAGTGTTTTGCTTTTATAGTGTGTATTTTTTACATTTTATAAAATATTTTATACTAATAAAAAGTTTATTTTATGTCAGATTTATCAGGAATAATACATTTACAAAATTAGCAAACATATAAGTTTTGTTGAAAAATTCATTTAGTTTGTGTATATATTAAACGTTAGAATTACGTTTGTCATATTGTTTTATAATATGCGTTTCGTGGGTAAGTTTGTATGGAAAATGTGAAGCGACTAAAAATAGATTTTGATATAGAATTTATTTCTAATATTCAGCTTTTCCTGATGAACTTACTGAATACTCACGACATAGTATATGATATAGATGGAAATATAGTTAATGAAATAAATACCTCGGCTTATTGTAAGTCGTTACGGTTTACAAGTGAGCGGAAAGAATTATGCCATTGTTATAGCTGGGAATTATCGAAGAGTGCTATTTACTATAAAAAGGTATTTGAGGACAACTGTCCTGGCGGTTTAACAATACAAACAATACCTATATGTTTAGATGAAAATACAGTAATTGGCGCTCATTGTGTGACCATTTCCAACCCACCCCGCTCGAAATTTAGTGTATATGATATTGCCTCCCAATACAAAATTGACGCACATATTCTATGGGATGCGGTTAAGAAGTCACCACTTATACCCAAGCCTATTTTGAAGATTGCAGCAGAACAGGGAGTTTTATCAACTGAGTTGATGTCAAAAGTTATGACTCGTGTTTATATGCTCCAGCAGAGCGAAGAGGCTATAGCAAAAAAATTTCATTCAATTGAAGAGATTGTTAAAAACAAGAAGGAATGATTTATATAATAATCTAATTACCATTGTTTATATGTGCACCTCAAGGTTTGACACGTTTTTGCTGGTTTTAGTCTTCCATTATTTGTGTATGCGATATCTGAAATTAAAATTTATAACTTAAACTAATAAAGAAGGTTCTTCCTGGTCTTGGTAAATCATTTGGCAAAGTAATATTGGTAGGGTCACTATAATCCTTATCCAACAAATTGAATACAGTTCCTTGTACTTCCATTGTTTTATAAAATTCTTTTCCAATAATAGAAAGATTAAGGAGTGTATATGATGGTAAATCATCCCTTGGATCGTCTTCTTCTCTGTAACGCCTTCCACTGAAAAATGCGCTTAAGTTTGTATTTATGTGCTCCCAATAATGCACGTTAACGCCAAAATTACCCTTATGTTTCGATACCCAGCGTAAATTGTTTCCATCTTCATCCTCTGGGTTTTGGAAGGTATAATTCATAAAAACATAATTTCCTCTGGTTATATCAACCCGGGTCTCCATTTCCACGCCATGCACAGTGATGTCACCAAAGTTCTCATAGGTACGAATGCTCTGTGTTTCATCAATCTGACTTAATTGAATAAGGTCAGTTATACTATTATAAAAATAATTTACACTGCTCATAACATATTTATTGAATTTATAACTTAATCCAGTCTCATATGTCCTGATTGTTTCGGGGTCCAAATCTGGATTCCCTTGTATAGCTGGCTGATTACTGGTATATAATTCAGAAAAGTCTGGTGGTCGGAATGCCTCACCGTATAAGAGCTTGAATGAACCATTCTTATTAAATGCCCATGTTAAGCCTGCCCGTGGGGTAGTTGCATCTCCAAAATCACTATAATTGTTGTGTCTCACGCCAAGAGTAAGATTTAATGTATCGGTAATATCCCATGTGTCTTGTAAATAAACTGACCATATTCTTCTAGTTGCTTCTACCAGGAATGGATAAGTATCAGAAAAGTCTTGCATTGAATCAAGCGGTTCCAATGTTATTGGGTTGTAGTTGGTTGAAAAATGGATATTTGTTTGATTTACTAGACGATATTCAAATCCAAGCGTGAATAAGTTTCCATCAAATAGTTTAAAGTCGAAAGGGATTTCTGTTCCAGCAATTTTTTCTATAACTATGGCGTTGCTGACAAGTCCATCAGGATGGATTACAGGCATAGGGGTATCGGGTATACCGTCTCCATTTGTGTCAATAATATCTACACCTGTAGCTGTATTCTCTGGTAATGATTCAACAAAATAATTAAAATCAAATTGGTCATAATAAATTCTCGGTTTTATAGTAAATCTTTCCTCAAAGGTTTTTTTATAGCCAGTTTCTATAAAGAAATAGTTGTTTTCTAAATCTGTTTCGTCGTTCAATGCAGATTGCAGTCCCACGACAGGGCCTTTGTTTTTATTTATATACAATCCCTCAAAATAAAAATCTTTATATGTTGTTTTAAGGTTTAAATCATATTCCTGTCTGCCGTCATGTACACTGCCTGGCGCTTGTGAAGCAGGTGGAACGCCTAAAGGTTCAAAGTTTTTATCAATTTCGGTCTGGGAGTCGCTTTCCACAATACCATTGAATCCCTCTGTTTGTGTATAATGCAGAAATCCTGATATGCCTAAATTCCCAAATGTTTTACCGAAAACGATGTTTTCATCATAAGTATCAAAGCTTCCGTAACCACTGATGACGCTTACACCATCAATATCAGTTGTATCTTTGGTAATTATATTAATAACTCCAGTGAATGCATCTTCTCCATAAACTGCAGAGCCAGGTCCACGGATGATTTCTATTCTCTTTATACTATCTACAGGAAAATCATCAAAATGTGTAAAAGCTGAACTAATAAAGGGATTGTTTACATTGTGTCCATTTATCATTACTCTTATTCTGCCTGTTCCTAGAGAACCCCTTACGCCGACGGTTGTTCCACCAATGGTGCTACCTTTTAGAATTTCAAAACCAGGTATAATTCTTAATACTTCAGTTAAGGTACGATAACCTAGATTTTTTATTTCTTCAGCAGTTATTACTGTAATAACGCTGGGGGCCTTACTAACAGAGGTTTCGTGTCTTGTGGCAATTGTAACCTCACCAGCGTAACCAAGCCATATGATTTCTGCTGCAAAATCCTCTTCCAAAGTTGTATCTTTATTTGTGATGTCTTTATCATCTGGAGAGGTCTTATTTATGTTGTTTGCTTCAGTAGATAAAGTATCGACTTTTTCTTTCCCGGTGGCGGAAACTAATGAAGAACTCAAAAAGATAAAGTTAAGAAAAGCGCATGAATACAGAATTCTATTGAAATATAATTTATTAACATTTAATAACAATTTTATCATTAAGCAACTCGAAAGTTTAAAACATTCATAAAAGTGTGTATAAAGGATTCCGCTTAAACAATGGTAATTGATTAGCAAAACCACTAAAAGATGTCAAGTAATAATTTAAAGATACTTAAATATTTATGAATCGCACATTCAATAATGAAGTGCAACACTTGGGAAAACGACTTCGTTAGGTGTATTAAATTTTAGACATTTTCTAGGGCGGTTATTAATTAAAG
>MHYY01000144.1 GCA_001830285.1 Planctomycetes bacterium RIFCSPLOWO2_12_38_17
CTTCTAACAGGACATGTCGTTTATAGACAATGGCAAACAGTGGTTCAATCCCACTGGAGCAATTCGCAATAATACTAATGGTACCTGTTGGGGCAATGGTAGTTCGTGTTGCATTTCTATATCTTTGATTACCCTTTTGGGCATAGATACTTTTGGGATAATTTGAAAATACCCCGCGTTTTTCAGCGAGTCTAATGGAAGCCTCATTCGCCTTTTGTGAGAAAAACTTCATAAGTCCTTCAGCACACTGAATCGCCTCCTCAGAATTGTATGAAATACCCAGCTTTATAAGCAAATCAGCAAATCCCATAACGCCAAGACCTATTTTGCGATTACCTTTTGTTATTCGCTCTATCTGATGTATCGGATATTTACTTACATCAATAACATTATCAAGAAAGTGTACGGCAAGCTGAATGACATGTTCCAGCCTGTTCCAATCAATTACATACTTTTCGTTTTTTAACACAACCATCCTTGAGAGATTAATGGAACCAAGCACACAAGCCTCATAGGGTAACAATGGCTGTTCTCCGCATGGGTTTGTACCTTCAATCGTGCCAATAAACGGCGTTGGATTGGCGGCGTTAATGGTGTCCAGAAACAATATGCCCGGTTCCCCATTTTTCCAGGCGAATCGTACAATCTGCTCAAAAAGTTCGCTGGCATTCACCAGTTTCGCGACCGAATTCACCCTTGGATTAATTAGCTGAAAATCCAAATTCCCTTCAACTGCGTCCATGAACTTATCTGTAATTCCAACAGAGATATTAAAATTCCTTAATTCACCTTCTACCTTTTTAGAACTGATAAAATCCAGTATATCCGGGTGGTCTACACGCAAGACTGCCATGTTTGCGCCGCGCCTGAATCCGCCCTGATTGATCGCCTCTGTTGCCTCATTGAACACCCTCATAAATGAAATTGGACCGCTTGCACAACCCCCCGATGTGCTTACAATATCGTTCCTTGGCCTTATTCTGGAAAAGGAAAAACCCGTGCCTCCACCGCTCTTATGTATCAAGGCTGCTTGTTTCACTGTTTCAAAGATAAGTTCAATAGAATCTTCCACAGGAAGCACAAAACAGGCAAGTAACTGCTGCAGGTCCCTGCCTGCATTCATCAGCGCAGGGGAATTTGGCATGAATTGAAGCGTTGCTAAAAGATTGTAAAATTGTTCTTCAAGGGAGTTGATATCGGCGTTTTTATCATAAATCAAATCCGCTGAGGCTACATTACTTGCCATCCGCCGAAACATATCTTCGGGGGACTCGACTGGAAGTCCACGAGTATCTTTTTTTAAATACCGTTTCTCAAGTACTAAGCGGGCGTTAGGCGTTAATTGAATAGATTGTTTTTCCATATTAAACCTGATTGTCTGCGATATACTGCCATTATAAAATTACAAAGAAGTTGTCTCAAGACAACTATTAATAAGATGCGAATCCTTTCAGCCCCACTGGGGGCATACGATACTAGGCAGGCAATTTATTGCCTGTGCCTTTTATTTTTTGTATACCTATAAACACTTTTCCCCTACGAGTTAAAGTAATTATAATAAGTTTTGATATCCACAAAATTTCCTGAAGAATCATAATTGTTAATAGTAACCTTCACGTTATTAGATTGTATCTCCATCGTATGCTTTGCATGCTCAGTCAGTTTTTTCTTCCCAAAAATATAGAATCCTCCTGTTATTACAAAAGCGGCACATTAGTTATCAGAAGAGGCAAAATGAGAAGTTTTGATGTGATGGATAGTTCTTTAAATGGTTTCACGAAAATCTGCTTTTTATGTCTTGAAATACTCCTTTTCTAAATAATGACTGGAATGCCTTAACTATCTGCGGGTCGAAATATATACCACTGTATTTTAAAATTTCATCATAAGCTTTCTGTTCTGTCCATGCGTCTTTATATGGTCTTTTCATAACAAGGGCATCATAAACATCTGCGAGTCTTACAATCCTCGCAGAAATTGGAATTTCATTCTCTTTTAATTTATCAGGATATCCAGAACCATCCCAGTTTTCATGATGCCAATGCGTAATTTCCCTTGCCATCAAAAAACACAGCGAATGTCCCTTCCCCAATATCGTGTCCCCGTATAAAGCATGCTTCTTCATCTCTTCCATCTCTTCACTGGATAATCTCTCATGTTTTTTAAACAAGATAGTATCAGGTATATGTATCTTTCCTACGTCATGCAAAACACTAGCACTCCCTAACTCTCCTATAAATTCCTCGTTTAAACCCATCTCTTCTGCTAACCCAACTGCATAAAATCTAATGCGCATAATATGATGGCCAGTATCTTCGTCCCTGACTTCACATGCCTTTGCCAGCATAAGTATTGTCTCATGGTTGGCGTCTTTCAAATCTTTGTACGAGTGTTTAAGTTTATTCCTCATTATTTCAAAAGAATTCACCAGATCACCGATTTCGTCTTTTGTACCAGCTTTCATTGGCTGTTCAAGGTTTCCATTAGCAATTATACCTGCCGCATCGTTAAGTCTTTTAATAGGTCTTAAAAACTTGGTAGAACCAAACCATGTCGCAAACACAATAACAATAACTAAAATACATACCGAAAATATGGAGTTCCTTGTTAAATTATTTATCTGAATAAAAAAGGCAGAAGCTGGCACGGTATATCCAAGCCTCCAATCCTTTTCTTTTAACGGCACAAAATATCCATAATTCTTCTCTTTGTTAATCGCCAAGGAATGTACAATATGCACCGCATTATTTTGCATTAATGCGTCGGATACCTCCGGAATATCTGTTGAACCTATTTCTTTTATATCTTCACCATAATGTCGTTCTTTTTTTAATTTCCGTTTTATTTTATTGTCAAGTTTAACCCATGATTTAAAGAGCAGCTTTCTATCAGTTGAATGACCTATCCTCACACCGTATCGGTCAGTTAGAATACAAGTCACGTTTCTTATGGCGGAGTTTTTTTCCTCTTCAATTAAATTCCAAATACCCTCTGCGTTAGTCCTCATAATTAAAACACCATAAATATCCTTTTTGTTATTTACCATAGGCGTACTATAGTAAATGTACCCCTTCCCTTTTTCCATATTAGGTTCAGATACATAGGTAACACCCTTCATCGCCTCTGTAAAAAAATCACGTCTTGCATAGTTATTTCTTGACAGACTTCCAACATTTGAGGCACAAACGTTCCCTTTTGTGTCAAGAATAACAATTTGTTCGGAAGGAGGACAATGTTTAAAACACATTTTTAATCGTTCTTCTTCCGGTAACGACGCCGGTACTTTACACATTTCTTCCGGGTATTTATTACATAAAAGAATTTCTTTGTTTACGGACTTTAATCTTTCTTTTCCCAAACGAATATCAGAATCTATAATTCTGGCAAATTTCCTTGCTTCATCCATCAACGCGCCTTGTTGCAAGTCGTGAACAATTCTGCGGTTTGCCCAATCGTTATATGCAACGTAACCTGCAATCGGTAATAACGAGACGATTATAAACGCAATAAATATTTTTAGTACGATACTGATTCTCATAAGCGTATGAAATATCAGAAAATGTAAGCGTTTTATCGCATTGTGAAACAATAAATGCGATAGTCAAACTTTTATGACCGGCATTATACCAAAATTAAGAAATGAAATAAATTGTATGTATTAATAGGCTAAATTGAAATGCCTGTATTTTTATAAAGAATTTAACAGGGTCATAAAATTATTATGATTCACACATAGGTTTCTATTTAAGTTATAGACGGCATGGGTAGATTTGCGTACACCC
This sequence comes from Planctomycetes bacterium RIFCSPLOWO2_12_38_17, assembly GCA_001830285.1. GTDB lineage: Bacteria > Planctomycetota > Brocadiia > Brocadiales > Brocadiaceae > PLOWO2-12-38-17. Next base: position 3,783 of record MHYY01000144.1, read on the forward strand.
TGCAGACGGAATCTGCAAGCTTATCAGGGTCGTGTCGAAGCAGGTCTTGCTTTTCCCAGAGTATGCGCCTCTGGTCAATATCTTCAACAAGGTCTGCCTTTTTCACGTTTATATTCATATTATATACGCCTCCATCAATTAAAACCGGGTCGGCGCCTTCTTTCTGGTATCTCTCGAGGATGTCTTTGCGAGGTATATTACTATTTATGATAACATAATCCAACACATCATCTCCGAGATATTTAATTACAGCCTTGATATGATCAGAAATCTTATAATGGTCAGTTTGCCCGGGTTGAGTAACAATATTACAGACATAAATCTTGGTTGCCTTGCTGCTGCGGATGGCATTCCTTATACCGGGAACAAGTAAATTTGTAATAACGCTCGTGTATAAACTACCCGGTCCGATTACAATAATATCTGCCTTCTGTATTTCATCAACAGCCTCTGGATATGAGGCGGCGTCGCTCGCCTTTAGGAACACATTTTTAATAGGCGCCTTCCCCAGTGCGCGCACGTTGAATTCTTCCTCTACATACGTTCCATCTTCCAGTTCTGCGCAAATATGGGTATTTTTCAGTGTTGAAGGAAGCACTTTCCCGCGTATGTTTAAAATCTTGCTTGCCTTTTTAATTGCCTGTTCAAAACTGCCTGTGATATCCGTCAATGCAGTCATTAGTAAATTTCCAAGGCTCATGCCGTCCAGCGAACCCCTATTGAATCTGTACTGGAACAATTGATAAAGTTCCCGTTCCTGTTCTTCGGTTTCTGAAAGCGCTACAAGACAGTTTCTTGCATCACCTGGAGGAAGCATTCCATATTCTTCCCTCAAAACGCCCGAACTTCTGCCCGAATCAGTAACAGTTACCACAGCGGTAAGGTGTTTACTGTACGTCTTTGAACCTTCGAGCATAATCGGAAGTCCTGTACCGCCGCCTATCGCAAGTATTTTAAGCTTGTCGGGCGTTTTATCCATATTCCTTAACTGGAGTATTGTGGGAATTTGGAATATGCGTTTAACCTTATAATCAGGGCGGTCGCATTCATTCACGGCGGGCTCATTCTTAAACCTTCCGTGTAGCATTTGAATTGTAATCATACTAAGTGATTTTGCAATTCGAAGCTCGTCCCTTGCCCTGTCCCCGACCATAACAGCTTCTTTGAAATTTATATTATGCCTGCCCAGGAGGTCGCGTATACAATCTTCCGTCAAAAGACCGATTTCCTGATCATTAACTATAATCTCGTCAAAATACGCTTTTAGTCCAAGGATATTAATCTTTTTTTCCTGCCTTTCGTGAACGCCCACCGTCAATAAGAAAAGCTTATAATCCCTTTCTCTTAATTCTTTCAAAGTAGGAATAACGTCAGAAAAAGGTTTAATCCCAACTACTTCACTGCTGTTGTATGCCTTGTATGCAGTGCTAACCAGCTTTGGGTCTGCATGAAATCTGTTTACAATTTCGTTAAATACAGGATGGTATGGACCGTGTTTCTCGGCGAGTTCCTTCTGCAACTGATAAGCCTCATCTTCTGTACACGGCAACCCTGCTTCTACCATTGACTTTGCAGCCCGTCTCCTTGATGCTTCAATAAGCGAACCTGTACAGTCGTACAGGGTATCGTCCAAATCAAATATTACAGCCTTTACTTTCATAATAATAAATATTCCTTGTTAATATGATGTTCTAATCTTATTTAC
>MHYY01000145.1:0-4725 GCA_001830285.1 Planctomycetes bacterium RIFCSPLOWO2_12_38_17
GGCTGATTCCGATAAGTGCCCAGCAAGCGGTCCCACCACGGCAGATTAAATCCAAAATTGGAGTTCGTTTCGCGCTCCTCAATGGAGTGATGCACCCGATGCATATCGGGCGTTACAACAAACCACCGGAAAATGCGGTCTACACCACGCAACATGCGCACATTGCTATGATTGAACATGGAGGTGGCATTCAGCGCCACTTCGAATATGATTAGACCCAATACAGGCGGCCCCAGCACGACAACCCCAGCAGATTTAATGAGCATGGAGAGTAATATTTCCATAGGGTGGAATCGAATTCCTGTAGTGACGTCGAAGTCTAAATCAGTATGGTGCATGCGATGGATTCGCCAGAAGACCGGAATAGCATGAAACATCACATGCTGCAAATAGATGATGAAATCCAGAGCAACCACTGACAACACAACCGCAACCCAATACGGCAACCGGAAGTGATTGAAAAGCCCCCATCCGTGTTTTTGAGCAAAGACTGACACGCCCACCGCGGCTGATGGAAAAATTATGCGGAGTAAAAAACTGTTTATCACCACAATGCCAATATTGTTAACCCAGCGAAGCAGTTTCGGGACGGTGAGTACCCGTCTCGGCGCTGCCAATTCCCACAAAGCCATGGCTCCCAAAATGCCGGAAAAGAATCCCAGTCGAATGACAGCCTCGTGGCTTATGACGAACTCACCGATGTCCATAGTTTAACCTCTAAATAGTCAATTTCCCCAATATCCAATAAACGCTGCCACTAAATACGGCTGCAATGGGTAAAGTTATGAACCATGATGAAAGTATTTCTAATACCATCCGTGTGTTTAGATGTCTCGTAACAAGACCTATCCCGAAAAGAGACCCTACTGATACATGTGTCGTGGATACTGGTATCCCAAGCTTACTGGCACATATCACAAGAATAGCAGTAACAAGGTTTGCAGTAAAGCCCTGACCGTGATTTAATTTTGTGATCTTATTACTCATTGTCTCAGCCACTTTTCTGGCATTCAAAAGTCCGCCTACAGCCATACCAATGGCAACGGCCAGCACGCCCCATGGTATTGACAGCCCTTTGATTAATAATAAGAGGGCAACAATCTTGGGTGTATCATTAAGACCCCGAGCAAAACTCACAACTCCAGCAGAGCAAAAGTGTAAATAATCCAACAATTTCTGGCTATTCATGCCCAGAAAATGTCCTTTATAAATCTCCTGGCAAGTTTCTTCTGTATCAATGGTAATACCAAGGGTGTTGCCATAGTTTACAGAAAGAGCGGGAGTGGGCTTACATGATGGAATTACTTTTCCCTGCTCACCAACACAGAGACACCACTCCTTTGTTATGCCGGAACGAATACGAATCCTCCGGAAAGTAATATAAAGAATGCAGCCAAAAATCGTCGCAATAACAGGGCTGAGTAAAAGCGGAAGGAAAAAAGAGCCACCCAGGACTGTAAAGTTTACCTCCGAACCTATGGCTACAAAACCTGCACCAACCAGGGCACCTGTCAGACTGTGAGTAGTTGAGATTGGAATGCCGGTAACCGTTGCGACCATAACGGTAATAGCGGCACCAATGCCCACAGCAGTAAGAAATTCAGGAGAGATAGAGATATTTTGAGGAACTAAACCTTTGCCAGAAAAAGCGCTTACAAGGCTATATGCAAAAAATATGGAAGCCAACGAACCTGCAAATGTAGTAATCGTTGCCCACCAAATGGCATATTTATAATTGGTGGTCTTACTGCCGAAAAGCGTGGCAACTCCTTTAAAATTGTCGTTAGCGCCATTTGAATACGCAAGAAAGCATGCAGCAAGAAAAAGGATTATTAAAATTGTCATCATTCCTTACCTGTCATTTCATTATTTCTACCGATGTAGAATAAAAAGGCACTGTTACTTTGCTAAGTGGTATGGGCGCCTCATCCGCCTTCCTAGGAAATATTAAATATTCAATCATGTCTAATCGTAGTGTAAGTTGTTTAAAATCTGCCTTGCGTGGAATTTTATACTTGTAATAAAACGATTTACACTCTCCCGGTGTTAATCTCCCATCTTTTACCTCTGTTGGGTATGTGGGAAATTCAAAGGTCCGTGTGATAAAATATTCCTTCAAACCCTTCTCCTTTCCATTTTCATCCAGTACCGCCACACGGGCGGCAATTCCCCTGACTGGTCAGCCCGTTGGTACGCGGTGTCCAGCCCCTGTATTGGTAACCCTTATTTCAGCTTTTAGTTTGTCTCCGGGTTTATAAGTATCCCTCTCCGTTTTCAATTCTACTTTTAACGCCTGTCTTAATTCTTCGGGGTTGCGAGAGCTTTTCTGGTCATGCATTCCATAAACGCGCTTTGGTCTTCCCAGCGAGGCAAACCCTTCCTTTCTCTCCATGTGACAATCCTGACAAGTCGCCTTCTTTCCAGACATTTTATACTCATCATTGGTAGAACATGTTTGATTAATCCTTGCCCGTGGAAAGCCCCAGGAGTGGCATGTGTAACAGAACTCAGACCTTTGAAAAGACGGATCATATTTAACAGGGTGCGGCGCTTCTCCCTCTTTTATCTCTCGAGGTCCGTACAGGGTCTTATTCCTCAAGTGACAAACCACACACGTCACACCCTCCTTTATAAGCATCGTATCAAACTCACGATTCTTGATCGCAACAAAAGGTAGAGGTCCCGTTTCTTTAAAACCCCTTAAAATTTTGGGTTTCTGTTCTAACATAGGAAAATGGCAATTGGAGCAGAAGGGTGGATTGTTTCTTACCGTCCAGCATGCCTGAAAGACAGGGTTTGTAGACGATTTGCTGTGCATGGATTCTCGCCACTGGTCATATATTTCCTGGTGACAATCCTTGCAAGAGTCGGCGCTGTGTAAAGGAATATTTTGGGGCAAGTCTAACCGGGGAAGATAATTTGATGGACCAATAAATGTGACGCAGGCATCATTGCCTATCAAAACACGGGATGCGATAATACTAACTGTTAAAATCAGAATTATTTTAAATGTATTCATGAATACTTCCTAACCCGAACAAGTCGGAAGAAAGCCAAAGGTTATACTAAAAAAACATTTTTCATGCTTTTTAAATCTGGAACTCAAGAACTCAGGAATAATATTTCTGAAAACGGAGTTTAATCGAAATTTATTGATACCGTCATGCGTTTTAAAGCAGTAACAAATAAATCATTCTTTTTTCTTGAGTTCATGAGTTCCAGATTTCTATTCTGTATTATTGTATTCTCGCCCCACTCGCTTAATAGTAAGAGGCATTGTGGCAAAGTTCAATAATAACCCACTCTCTACCTGAGTGGCCTTCATATAGGAACGAACTGTAGAATAATGAATATTTTCAAACGCTTTAATCGCCTTAAGTTCTACCACTACAGTTTTTTCAACAAGGAAGTCAAGACGATGTTCTCCCACCATTTTCTCACGATAGAAAACCTCAACAGGTTTTTGTCTTTCATAAGTAATTCCCATTGAATTCAACTCCACGCAAAGTGCTTCTTCGTAAATCGATTCCAGGAAACCAGGTCCAAGTGTACGGTGTACCTCAATGGCTGCGGCAATAATCTTACTCGTTAGCTCTTGATTGTTTATACTTCCCATTTGATTTTTCCTCTAATAAGTGTCATTTATCCGAACAAGTCGGAAGAAAGTCAAAGGTTGTACTAAAAAGACATCTTTCATGCCTTTTAAATCTGGAACTCAGGAACGCAGGAATAATATTTCTGAAAACGGTGTTTAATGAAATTTATTGATACGGTCATGCGTTTTAAAGCAGTAACAAATAAATCATTCTTTTTTCTTGAGTTCATGAGTTCCAGATTTCTATCTAAAACTCAATTTTTAAACCGAAGCTGGTGAGAAAGGCATCGTAATCACCTAAGAGCAGTGGCTCGGCATTGTCGTTCTGTACAAGATACCTCGAATTAATAAAGAACGACAGAACCGTATCAGGTGACCGCAGATATTTATAATCAATTCCCATAAACGGTGCAGATTGAAAGAAGTCTGCATTATGTGATTCAGAGAAAAAGTCACCATCTACCGCCAAGAAGGTGTTTCCCACATTACAATACATCTTGGACTTGAGCCGATAAAGTATCGGATAGCCATACGTCAGGGAAACGGCATTCACATCAAAATCCATATTATTGGAATCATCCGTTTTACGACTGTATTGATAAAGTGAATATGCCAAAGTTACCTTGTGATTATATGGCAAATCAGAGGCAACACCTATTCCTCCGTGAGATATACTCCCCTTTTGTCCAGTTCCTTCCTCAGTTCCGATGCCAAAGAAAGGTTCAACAAAACCAGGATCCTGTACATTGTCTGCCCTTGAACTCTCTACCTGTCGCAAATAATCCAGATCAGCAAAAATCCTTGTAAAAGAAAGGATTCCTGCAAATGGATAATCAAGGTGCAGTCTTACACCTTCTCTGTTTTGTGGATACTTCTTCGCATCATGAAGTTGCCAACTGTCCGCATAAGTTGTGAAATAGGGAAGTTCATAAAAGAGACCCGAAGACTGGACATCGCTGGGTCTTTCTGTCTTTATCACAAATGGGTCATACTTTGGTTCAACCCAAAAACCTTCCAGGTTAAAACTTACTCTCCCTGCTGTACCACTGACGCCTGTATTAAATAGATTTCCATGAACATCGACACCTTCACTTCCGATTGGCTGGTAAATACTATGAGCACAAGCGGCC
>MHYY01000145.1:4732-7948 GCA_001830285.1 Planctomycetes bacterium RIFCSPLOWO2_12_38_17
TCACTTCCGATTGGCTGGTAAATACTATGAGCACAAGCGGCCCACGCCTTATATGTCGGCAAAAAATTATAAGAATAATCAGCCCCAAGGACAAACTCGTCCTGCTTTCCTACTTTATTATAGGGAGTCTCCCACCGTACAGAATTATCATCCACCGTACCCTGCAAGGGTGAGTCTATTTCTGACGTTGATGCACCCCTGTTAAACGGACTCATAAAGTTAATACCATACTTCATATCTTCGTATTCCCTTCCCAGATAAAATCCACCCAACCAACTGGTAGAGTCGGAATTCTCTGGTAATTCTGCAAAATATACCTCGTACAGGGTTGATGGGATAAAGAAGGGGTTATAAAATCGCCTGACAATATTAACTCCATAAAAGGGTAAATAATCCGGCCCGTAAAAGGTAGGATTGGGTTCGCCTTTGAGTACGTAATCACCCACGTGCTGTGGTGTAAATGCGCCTACGGACATAGTCGTGTCTAAGGGTTGGTACCGCGCCCATAGGGTATTGAGTGAGACGTCGTTTGAGTGTCCCACAAAAGGATTGGAAAAATACGGCGGGGTAACACCCCAGATATCACCTACCCCGGCATCGCCTCCCAGACCATATGCATCCACCTCTAAACCCATAGTCCAATCCTCAGACATATCCGCATAAACACCCGCCCTTGCCCTTGTTGTTATTGCTGCACCGTCTTCAATGGGAAATACATTTAGTGGCCGTGGTAATGTATATGTCGGCTCCCACTCTTTGTGTGTCCTCTGTGTTTGAAATCCCATCGTATAATCAAAGGCGCCTTGAGTTTTTGCAGTAGCGTCTTTGAAGTCAACGTCAACACCTGCTGCTATAGACTCGACACTAAAATTAGTCCTGTATCTATCCGATTCGGGTTTTGTCTGGAACCAACTGGATTCTGGCTTTATCTCTTGAAGTGCATCGGCAACCCTATCCATGTCCAACCCAAGCAGGGGGGATCTGAGGTATTTATCCTTTATATCTTCGGTCTTTTTTTTACCTGCACCAATCTTTTCCAGTTCTCTTCTGAGTATCCTGACGGGTGTTCCCGGACCACGACTAAAGGTTACAATGCCGCTTTTGTCCACGACAAAAGTATTTGTTTGTGGTCAGGTCTCCGGGATATATTTGCCCACATAAGCCTTTACCACCTTAAAATCTGTATCAATCAGGTATGGATAAGGAATATCTACCCTTTCAACAAATTCAGCAGTTTGACGGGTATTACTTAACATGCTTATGGCAAGAATCTCAACCCCATAATCTTCCAGAAGTCCTTGCATAACCTTTGCCCTGCCTTCACAGCCGCCACAACAATCAGAAAACCAGATAATGACCGGTTTTATTCCCCGATATGCAGACAGTGTATAATTTTTGCCTTTGGTGCTGGGAAGCGTAAAATCAGGTGCCTTGGTGCCAACCTGCACAATATCTGCATTTGCACAAGTCACGGCATGTGAAGTTCCAAATAAGATAATAAAGTAGAAAAGGAATGGGTAAAATCTATGCTTCATAAAACAAATTTGCAAAGTAACCTCCTAGCGCGGTGTAGCCTAAACAAAAGATAACCACCCCTCATCCCCCCTTCGTAAGGAGGAGATAAAGTGGAGGTAAAAAGCTTGCTAAAAAAAAGTTTTTACACAGTAAACATTCATGAGCCATAATAGCTCACAAAAGAGCATGAAAATATATCACCCTCCCTTGATCCCTCCCATTAAGGGAGGGGAAGTTCCCTCGCCCCTTGTGGGAGAGGGTCTTGGTGAGGGGCGTTTTCGTGCCAATACTATAAGAGTGGCAATTCGATATTTTAATATTGTATAGATTATTTTCACTCCGGCCTTGATGGTGCCACTTATAGTTCCAGTAATTTTAGACTTCCCGATGCGCTTTCTATAACGGACGGGTACTTCAAGAATACGAACTTTATTTATAACTGCCTTTATCTGCATCTCGACTGTCCATCCGAAATTTTTGTCTTTCATATTCATTTTAGTCAGAGATTTATATCGGATAGCACGAAAGGGACCCAAATCAGTGAAACGAAATCCCCAAAAGATCCAAATGAGGAATGTTGCAATTTTGTTACCTATATATGACTGTAACAGCAATGCCCCCTTTTCCCTTTTTCCAGTTAATCGAGAACCTATGGTCAGGTCTGCCCTATTATCGATAATAGGGTGAACTAAACGTTCCATATCTTCCGGATAATCGCTATAATCACCGTCAAGGAAAACAACTATCTCTGTGTCTGTATGCAGGTTTGACAGTCCTTTTAGGCAGGCATTTCCGTATCCCTTTCTGAGTTCTTTTACAACATGTGCACCCGCATTTTTAGCTTCTAGGAAAGTATTGTCCGTACTTCCATTGTCTACAACAATAATTTGATCCACTATTCTTTTAGGTATATCACGAATCACAAAACCTATAGCTTTTTCCTCATTATATGCTGGAATGATAACTGAAATTTTAGGGTATTTCATTTTTTAGAAAATACTGAACAATTAATTTGTCCTGTTGGTAAACGATTCTTTAGAAATTCATAAATTAAAAGAAAATAAAAAGGAAGATATTCTGGTAATTTTAACCAATGCACCTCTCGCCAAACCAACTCATTATTGTATTCTATCAGTTTTGAAAAAAAGGAATGGTTCATAAAATAATAAAAGATTACGGTACCTGTTAAAACAAGCCATGCCTTACTATGATAAAAACACAAAAAAGGTACAATCCAAGTTAGATACCATGGGTGAACTGTGGGGGCTAATATTAAGAAAGAACCGTAGACCAAAAAGGCAAATCTCAAAATATTATCATGATATTTTTTATATAAAAAAAAGAATACAATGGAAAAAATTATTAGTGTGATTGTTTTAGATAGAAAGGGAGACCCGAAGGATAGACATAAAAATAAAAAATGTATAGAATCGTTGTAACGATATTGAGTCCCAAATTGAAAGAGGGTTGAAAACAGTCCTTTAACAGCGCTGCAATACGGTAAATATAAAAGTATTATTACCAGGAATAGTATGGCAAGATATCTGGTCTTTTCTCTCGGAATTAGGAAAGGTACGATAATTATGGATACGAATTTTGACATCACAGCCAGACTAATTGAAACGACAGATTTCGCATTCTTTCTTATCGAATAAAGATATAAGGCAAGCATAACAAAAAATATCTGCAATGAATCGCAAT
>MHYY01000146.1:0-3494 GCA_001830285.1 Planctomycetes bacterium RIFCSPLOWO2_12_38_17
GGGAATGGCACTGCTACGTCTATAGGTGAAACATATTTGTTCAGACAACAAATTGCAATTTACAAAAATTATTCAGAGATTAACGGTACTGCTAACTTTACGTATAATAGCGCAACAATATCAAATGTATCTAATATTGATGACATATCTGTTAATGATTTTATCTGTAATACCCAGAATGGTATCTGGTATCGTGTAGTAGACGTTAATATCCCTGCTTATATTGTAACAATTAAACAACCATACGAATACGAAACAGTTAGCTCTGCACCGTACATTTCTACAAATACTATTGTAGGTATATTCAATACAACACACGCTCAACATTAGTATATACTCATGATAAAGAATAAAGAAGGTTTCACACTGATTGAATTATTAATCGTTATGGCACTAATGGCAATACTGTGGGGTGTAGCTTATGCAATGTTTTATCAATCAAAGAAGGTATTTTCTATATCAGGCAACAGATTAGAAATGTATCAATATGCAAGAATATCATTAGACAGCCTTTCCAGGGACTTAAAAGGTGTTACACTAAAAGATAAAACAGATTTCTTTAAATCTTTTACAACATCACAGGTATCAGGGCTTACACCACCACCAAGAGATAATGGTAGTATTCTTACTTTACTGTCTTTTACACCAAATGGGTCATCAACACCTGCAACGCTTATAACATATTACTTAACTAACTCGGACGAAATAATGAGGGCAGAATACAATGATACTTCTTACATTTATGGGACAGTATCAAATTTCAACCCTGGGTCATCCACATTTTATAAACTTTCAAGAAACACAAATTATTTTAGTCTCACATATGTAACTGGAAGCACCACAGTAAGTAGTTGGGATAGTACAAATGGCACAACAACAGGACTTTTACCCGATGCTGTAAAGGTAACATTACAAATTTATGGTACAGGCACTGGCGACTTACTGGAAACAGGTACTTTCACTACGGAAATTACATTACCATCTCAGATAGCACAATAAATAAAGAATATTTTGACTAATTTTATGAAAGATAACAAAAACGCTGGTTATGTTATAATCGTAATTACTGTAATACTGGTAGCGCTTACACTCATGGGTATGACCTTCATTAATCTTACAAGTATTGATTTTACTGCTACCGATAATTACGTAAACAATACACAAGCTGATATGGCAGCACGTGCTGGACTTGAATATGCGGTTTATGTCCTGAAAATGGATAAATACGGAACGGATTCTGTAGTCTATAATAACAATAAGTATCGTTATTATGGCACTACAACCCTAGGTTATGATGAAAACTACGATGCATACACAGAAGAGTGGCTGGGGCCTGGAAGGAATACAATATTTGGGAGTGCAACCGCATCTAATAATGTAGTAGACAATAATGGTGATGGTACTCCAGATTCAAATTGGTTAAATGTACCCTTTTCCCTGGACAGGGGACTAGAGGCACAATATGCCATACTTATCGAAGATATTGGTGAATCAAGAATCAATGTGAATGCCACAGGAAATGTTGTAGGAACAACAGGCGTTTTTATATACGGCGCTGGCGCTACTACATACGATATTAGATTACAAGACATACTAACTGATAGCATCGCAAGAGATGTTGTCGGTATCACCACAGGTCGCTGTGGTAATAATGGAGTACCAGGTAATAATGGCATAACAGCCTCTCAATACAATCCCAGAAATCCGTCAGGCGATGACCGACCGTTTAATGTCCTCGATGCCGCCGATTTTTGTTTTGGCACATATACTTCACCGTCCATTTACAAATCGAGATTGCGCAATATTATTAATAATGAAACCCTTTTCCAAGGCGTCAGAGGGAGTCTTACAGCATATTCTTTCGACAGTATCATCGCAAACATGGGGACAGTCAGTTCCTTGCAAATGGGGAATAATTACTATCGCTTAAATATCAACACCGCATCTGCCGCTGAACTGGCAGCCCAATTGAGACACTGCGTCTTTGGCACAGAAACCCTCATGGCAGACCAGATAGCAACTCATATTATAGACTATAGAGATACTGATGACAGCATTACTACCTATAATGGTAAATATGGTTTAGAGGCACATCCTTACATCAATGAACTCTTTTACGCCACCGCAACGGCATATCACAGGATAGAACTCATTAATCCATTTAATCGCAGCATTAATATCGGCGGCTGGAAGCTTGAGATAAACAGAGGTGGAACTACCACTACTTACATCTTGGATCCAGCAACTATAGGCACAGCCTCCGCATCCAATCCCGGTTACTTTGCATTGGGTGATAATGCATCGGGTACTTACGGGACTTACACCTATCTTAGAACAGACCTTATTGTAAACAACGGAACCAGCACTCTTAATATTTATGATTATGACGCTGACGGTATCACCCCAATAGCGGTTACAGTCACTTTAAGACGACAGGCAGAAGATTCAAATTATGTTATCGTTGATCAGGCATATCCAAGCGCTTATGTCAACACATTAGATATTGTTGGTTTCGTTGATGCTTTAACACAGGATGTATTAGCGTGTGGTGCCCCTCCTAGTGGAGGTATTGTTGAAAAATTAGATCAAGCCGGCAATGACCTTGAGGAAACACCACCCGATTGTGCTGGCGCTGAAAATAATTTAGAGGCATTCCAAAACCAGGTTGATGGTTTACGAGACAGTACAGATCCGCCATGGAAGGCATGTATTAGCGCCAACGCAGATGAATTTATTAGCCGCGCAGAATATATTAATGAAGTCTGTGAAAACCCACCTTCAGCGCGGGCATCCATTGGACAGAGGAAAATCCCCATTATTGAGCGTTCCGATAACTGGACAGGCTCTTCCACAAACCACACTATAGGCGCTGCTAATTGGAGTTTTAACAATATTCGGCAACTGATAATTGCCAACAAGGATATTATTTCACTCGGTGAGTTGGGTCATCTCATGACTATTGGTTATACCACTATCTATCCATACACAATAAATGCGTCATACGCCACGTCTACCAATTATGTTGATAATGCGAAGACGAACCTCTTTGGAGGCACTTTTACCACTATACCTGATTATTTCACAGTCCTTGATCCAAAGAATGATAGTATTGATGACGATGCCGACGGCGCTATTGGCACCGATACGGGCAGCCAGGCTGGAGATATTGATGGCCCTGAAATTCAGGTGCCTGGACGTATTAACATAAACACTGCACCATCCGGCGTGCTTGCTGCCTTACCCGGCACCAGCACAAATACATCCCTTGGCGCATGGAGTACAATGACAGGAAACACCTTGATAAACAATATTATAAATGCGCGTCCCTATAGTTCAATCGGGACAATAACGAGCGTAAGCGGCATGAATTATTTTGGGACAGATAACGCTGACAACGATGGTGATGGATTTGTTGATGAAAAAGATGAAAAAGACCTTATATTTACTTCCATTTCAAATCTTATTACCACGCATTCTAACGTATTTGCTGTGTA
>MHYY01000146.1:3567-4174 GCA_001830285.1 Planctomycetes bacterium RIFCSPLOWO2_12_38_17
ACGCTATTTTAGGTTAATGACTGAGTGGTAGTAAAGATTTTTATTTTTCACACAATATGAATTATTATCGTCAAATAAAGTATTTAATAATCTCTTCGTTAAATTATTCAATTATCGGGAGGATTTTTGTGATTATCTACTCAGGTAAGAAAATAAACCTCAGAAAAGAGGAATTTGTTTTAGAGGACGGAAGAAAGGTATATCGGGAAATAATAGAACATCCCGGCTCAGCGGCGATTATTCCTTTTATCACAAGAGATGAAATTATCCTTATTCAACAATACAGGTACGCAGTTAAAGAAACCATTTATGAAATTCCTGCTGGTACGCTTGATGAAGGTGAGACATTCATCACATGTGCAAGACGTGAATTGGAAGAAGAAACAGGTTATAAAGCTGGAATATTAGAACCTCTTGTAATTATTTATCCATCCCCTGGCATACTTAGTGAAATAATGTATATCTTTAAGGCATCAAATCTTGTCAGAACACAGATAAATCATCAGGATGATGAATCAATCAAGGGTATAATGCAGATTAAAATAACCGAAGCATTAAAAATGATAAAGGAAGGGAAAATTAAGGACGCTAAAACAGTTTGTAGTAT
>MHYY01000146.1:4189-5852 GCA_001830285.1 Planctomycetes bacterium RIFCSPLOWO2_12_38_17
AATCAAGGGTATAATGCAGATTAAAATAACCGAAGCATTAAAAATGATAAAGGAAGGGAAAATTAAGGACGCTAAAACAGTTTGTAGTATTCTGTTGTGCACAAATATCGTTACATGAGATGTCTTATACCTTAGATTGATAATTGTCCTTGCAACTTATAGCTAGATGTTAGACTAATATATTATGGGAGGAAAAGACATACTGTAAGAGGAGTAGCTTTATGCTGGATTACAGTATGAAGTCTAACACCTAGCTCTATTGATTTAACAATTATTATGTCATATTTAAAAATATTTTTTAAACAGTAGAAACCCTATTTCAGAATTACATTATAAACTAAAAGTTAATACCTAAATAAACACCTGCCGACTGAAAGTCTGCGTTACGCCCAACATCATGAGCAAAAAAACTATATCTGTAATCTATTCCTAAGCTAAATGCATCATTCATGTACGGCAGTGTGTAATCAATACCGGTAAAGGGTTGTACGCCTATATCAAGATAGGCAACATCATCTGAGGGAGGGCTTATAACTCCGAATAACATACCAGCGCCAAGGAATGGCTTAATCCGGCTTAAAGTTCCTGTTTCACTCAAATGAATCCTGTACTTTGGACCTATCATTGCAGTAAACATGTTATTTGCGGCACTGCCTTCGTCACTGCCAAACTTATAGTAAGAAAGCATTATTTCTCCCAATATTTCATTTTGGAAAAAAGGATCATGTTTTAATAATGGCAAATGAAGACCAGCGGCAACACCCCACCCATCCTTGTTATCACTATTTTCCCCTCCACCCAAAAATGCATCACCCTCTCTATCTACGCTTAATCGCGCCCAATCACCCTTGAAAAAAACTTGCCCGCCTTTCCTCTCTGCAAAACTCTCACTTAAAAGGAAAAATATTATACTTATTACAACCAAAATATACGACAAACTCCTTTTCATAAATTTTTCCCCTTTCTTTTGAGTTAAAATTAAATATATTATAAATACTGAATAATTTATAAACGATAAGCATTTTACAAATACTGAATACATTGTCAATAGAAATATCTGTTTTTTTAAAATAATTTTGGATTGTTTTGTATACCCAAAGGATGTTAAGGCTGGTTTGTTCATTTTCTACATTGTGAAAAAGATACGCTTTAACCTGTTGAAAACTAGTAAATAATACAAATTCGGGTTAAATGTAGCGTTAATTTTTAGATTCTTAGAAATTACAAATACAAAGTCTAATCTAAATAAAAGATATACGTCGGTGTGAATATTACCAAACTTCCGCTTTTATAAAAGATAGAAAGCAAAATGAAAATGCCAAAGCCTGGAAGACACTCATTCCCATTAAGACACAGACGAAACATCAGGATGATGAATCCATTAAGGGCATTGTACGAGTGAGGTTGTCTAAGGTATTAGAAATGATAAAAAGGGGGACGATCAGAGACGCAAAAACGGTTTGCAGTATTTTGATGTGTGCAAAAAGTCCTTTCTAATTCCACCGCTTCTTTACTTCATACATCCATCAGCAATCATATGACGGTCTAAATAATACCGCCAGTCATGAAACCTTCTCAGTGTCGCACACTCATAGCCTATACGCAGTTCAGTGTCCTTGTCTGTAAGTAAAATACCGTCTTTTACTATATTAAAAGCAAATAA
>MHYY01000147.1 GCA_001830285.1 Planctomycetes bacterium RIFCSPLOWO2_12_38_17
TCATGTTCCGTATTGGAGAGGGCATGAAAGCGCATCTTGGTTAGCGCATCCGAGGCGTTTGAAATGAGTTCTCTTAAAAAGACCTCTTTATGAGTATAAAGGGAGTGAGACAGTATATTTAGTAACTTTTTTATTTCCGCTTGAAACTCAAAAGTTTCCTCGTGTCTTATTTTTTCAGTCATATGTTCCTCCTGCAATTTATTATTTGTACAAGTTTGTTAGAGAAGATTATATACATTAATTGCTATAATACAGCATAAAGAATCAAAGTAAAAATACTATCATAAATTTATCCGTAATTCAAATCAGTGGTTCAAACAGCGATGTTGTTGAGCGCAAATATTGGCAGTAATTTTTTCACCTGAAATATATAATATTCCAGATTAATATCAATCGGATAGAGTACAAAGTAAGTCATTGTTGGCAATTAAGCCAGCGCCAAGAGTGAAACGAAGGGTCCGGAATGACATTCCGGTTAGATTGCTTCGGGCTGTGCTACCATAATGACAACTTAGTTTTAGCCTCCACTATCATCTGAGTTTAAAAATCTTTTGTTTAAGTTTATTTCAGTTCGCAGGCATAGAATAAAATACTTGCCAGAAAAAGCGGTTTTTATTATATAGAACTTATGCTAAACATATATACAGAGAAATATATGTATTTAAGAATGATGTTGATGTTTCTGAAGTAATTTTACATATTCTTCAATCGAAGTACAGGTTGCATAGCATCAATATGGAGTTGACAGCAAAATGAATTTCATTGCGTTAAAAATGCTTATTGGAGACCGTGCCAAGTATCTTGGCATTATATTCGGGCTTGCATTTGCCTCGCTCCTTATAACCCAGCAAATGGCTATTTTCTTGGGTTTAATGACGCGTACATACGGTTTTTTGACAGATACGCCGCAGCCTGATATCTGGGTGGTAGACCCAAAAGTACAGTATATTGACGACCTCAAGCCATTGCGGGAGACAGATGTCCTCCGGGTTAGGGGTGTAGAAGGTGTTGCGTGGGCAGTCCGTTTATATAAAGGGTTATTGAAGGCTCGTTTACCCAACGGCACTTTCCAGAACTGTATTGTTGTCGGGCTTGATGACGAGACTTTAATTGGTGGTCCACCAGTAATATTAGAGGGAGAACTGTCTAATCTGCGGCATAACGACGCCATAATTGTTGATAACGTGGGCGCTGATGGTAAACTGGCAAATGTTACGCCGGACGGCAGGCGGATACCGTTGAGAATCGGGGATACAATGGAACTAAATGATCATCGCGCCATTGTTGCCGGCATATGCCGTGTAACGCGGACGTTTCAATCGCAACCCGTCGTATACACAACATACTCAAGGGCAACCGTTTTTGCGCCGCGTGAGCGCAAACTTATGTCCTTCGTGCTGGTTAAGGCAAACCCCGGTTACGACCTTAGCGAATTGTGTCAGCGTATTCGAAAGACAACAGGCCTTGCCGCTTATACGAAGGACGAAATTAAAACGATTACAGTGCGTTATTATATGAAATATACGGGTATTCCCGTTAATTTTGGAATCACAGTAATACTGGGTTTCATTGTGGGAGTGGCTATTGCAGGGCAGACCTTCTATAATTTTACACAGGACAATATTCGCTATTTCGGCACGCTGAAGGCAATGGGCGCCTCCGATTTCATGCTGTTGAAGATGGTCTTGCTGCAGGCTGCAATGGTAGGAGGCATTGGATATGGAATGGGTGTTGGTGCCGCTTCCACCTTCAGTTTTTTATCGGGTCGTACAGAACTGTCATTCTGTATGCCATGGCAATTACTGGTTGCCAGCGCAGTGGCTATTGCCCTGATATGTATTATTTCGTCTTTTCTTAGCATGTGGAGAATAGTTAAACTGGAACCTGCAATTGTATTCAAGACATAAACAATGATCGAAATGAATAATATTGCTGTAAGATGTGAGGGTGTGACCAAGACCTATGGGAGTGGAAGCACAGAAGTACATGCCCTGCGTGGTATAGACCTGGAGGTGCGCAAAGGCGAACTGATGATGCTTGTTGGTCCATCAGGTAGTGGTAAAACAACTCTTATTTCGATTATTGCCGGTGTTCTTGACAGGGATGGCGGCGAGTGCGAAGTTTTTGGTAGTGATTTTAACGAAATGAATTCGCGTGAAAGGGCGTTGTATCGTAGCCAGAATGTAGGGTTTGTTTTCCAGTTGTTTAATCTAATTCCGGCGCTGACGGCGGCAGAAAACGCGGCGGCGCCCCTGATGATCAGAGGACTAAAGCGGCGTGAGGCGTTAGACAGAGCATGTGAAGTACTGGATAGGGTTGGTCTGGGTGACCGTACACGCTCACTGCCTTCAGAACTATCGGGTGGTCAGTTACAACGTGTTGTTATAGCACGCGCTATTGTGCACAATCCTAGGCTTATTGTGTGTGATGAGCCTACAAGTGCTCTTGACCACGAAACAGGTCATAAAGTGATGGAATTACTTCACAATGTGGCAATTGGTATTGATCGTGTTTTAATAGTTGTTACGCATGATGCCCGTATATTTGAGTTTGCCTCTCGTATTGCTAGTATGGACGATGGCCATATTATGCAGGTAGTTAACTCGCACCATGATTTAGAGCAGAAGAAAGAGAACTAAGGGGGTTGTATGATAAGAAAATACCTACCACCGGTTTTGGCAGTATTTGGAATTGGGTTTGCAATATGGACTGTAATTGCAGGCAATAAGGAAATTCCACCTTTGCCTCCCGTAGTGGATCCAAGCGCACCACCGTACAAGTCTTTTGTGGCAGGATCGGGTATTGTAGAAACTAACACGGAAAATATCTCTATTGGGACATGCATCAGTGGAGTTGTTTCTGAGGTTTATGTTTCCGTCGGAACTAAGATTAAAACAGGCGACTCGTTATTTAAGTTGGATGATAGAGACCTTAAGGCGCAATTAGAGGTCAGACAATCAGCCTTGCGCGAGTCGGAGGCGGAGGTAAAGGTGTCAAGAGCAACGCTGGCAGATTTGAAGGATCAACTGGTGCGCGCAAAAATACTGGCTGGAAAGCGTGTAATTAGCGATGATGAACTCGAGCGCCGCCGCTATGCAGTGGAGGTGGCAGAGGCAAAACTTATTAAGGCAAGGACAGAGGTTGTTTCTGCCATGGCGTATGTAAACGAAACAAAGGTGAATCTTGAACGCGCTATCGTACGTTCACCTGTTGATGGCGAGGTATTACAGGTAAAAATTCACACGGGTGAATATGCGCTTGCCGGTATTACCGAGACGCCCCTGATGCTTATAGGCAATGCAGAACCTTTGAATGTGCGCGTTGATGTGGATGAAAATGACGCATGGCGTTTGCGTGCAGGCGCTCCTGCGGTGGCATTTCTGCGTGGCAACAGGGAGATACAGACGCCTTTGAAATTTGTGCGATTTGAACCGTTTATAGTGCCAAAAAAATCATTAACCGGTGACAGCGTTGAAAGAGTGGATACGCGCGTGTTGCAGGTTATATATAGTATTGAGCGAAAAGACTTACAAGTCTTTGCGGGTCAACAGATGGATGTTTATATTGATGCAGCAGATTAGTCGGGAGACAGCGGGGAGAATTAAATATGAAAACAAACCCGGGTTTTCATGCTTGACACAGAAATTATCTCATGATAACCTTCCAACGGATATTACGACATAGAGACTGAGCATAGAGTAATTTGGATAAATTGGAATTTATTGGTAGATAACTATGACATTCCAGGAAATTATATTGAAATTACAGCAATACTGGGCTGATTATGGCTGTGTGATATGGCAGCCTTATGATATTGAGAAGGGTGCAGGCACATTCAATCCTGCAACATTTCTCAGGGCATTGGGACCTGAACCATGGAAGTGCGCTTATGTTGAGCCATCAAGACGTCCCACCGACGGTAGATATGGTGAGAATCCAAACAGGTTACAACATTACTATCAATTTCAGGTAGTAATAAAACCCTCGCCGGATAATTCCCAGGACATTTATTTAAATAGTCTGAGATTTCTGGGGATTGACCTTGTAAAACACGACGTCCGCTTTGTTGAGGACGACTGGGAATCGCCAACGCTGGGTGCTACAGGTCTTGGCTGGGAGGTGTGGCTGGATGGGATGGAGGTGACGCAGTTTACCTACTTCCAACAGGTGGGAGGTATAGAACTTGAACCAATTACAGTCGAGCTTACATATGGACTTGAACGCATTGCTATGTTCATCCAGAAAAAAGAGTCAGTGTTTGATTTGGAGTGGGTTGAGGGCTACACATACGGAGATGTTCACAAACAGGATGAAGTTCAGTTTTCTACGTACAATTTTAAAGTAGCCGATACGGCAATGCTTTTTCAGATTTTTGAGATGTATGAAAAAGAGTGCCAGAGGCTCATCAAGGAAGACCTCGTATTGCCTGCTTATGATTATGTCCTGAAATGTTCTCATGCCTTTAATATGTTAGACGCAAGGGGCGCTATTGGTGTTACGCAACGCACGGGTTATATTGCAAGGGTAAGAAATCTTGCAAGACAATGCGCAGAGAGTTACGTTAAGATGCGTGGGGCTTTGGGTTGGCCGCTTTTAAAGAACAAATCAGCAGCAGTTCATTAAATCCCGCACAAACATGCAGCGAAGGTGCCTTTTATCTCATCAATTGTATGAAGTATTTCATCTGTTTTATTTTTTGAGAGTGTTGCCTGTAATAAGGTGCGAGCCTTCAGTAGTAATTGATATTGCCTTTTGTTAAAGATTACCGGCATGGCAGGTTTGTAATTTGTGTCAAATTCCTTCACAAGTCTTTTGTTCAGGTTTTCCAACCCTTCCTTTTTTTGCGCTGATATATTACATAGAGGTTGTTTAACTTCCATTTCAATCTTTTTTCCGTCCAGTTTTGCAGTCAGGTCACACTTATTAATAACCGGTATAATTGTATTTGTTTCTGTCTTTTGTTGTGAACAATCATGGCTTTTTTCTTGTAACCATGATTTTAGCGCAATTAATATTTTATCGTCTTCGCGGTCAAAGGCTCTTGAATTATCGAATACTGCTATTACTTTGTCTGCACGTTTAATCTGCTCCATAGTCATCTCTATGCTTATGGATTCGAGTTTATCTTCTGTGTCCCTTATACCTGCAGTATCTACGAGCTCGAATGGGATGCCTTCAACGGAGATAAACTCGCATACATAGTCTCTGGTTGTTCCTGGTTCGTGATGTACAAGCATACGGTCTTCACCGAGAATGGCATTAATAAGTGTTGACTTGCCCACATTTGGCTTACCAACTATTACAAGTGTCTGAGGGGATGTCAGGGCGATCCCAATGGAGGCATTTTTCAATAAACTATTAATATGATCTATTAATTTTAAAAAAGTCTTATTTAGAAAATCACCCTCGTCTTTGTGTTCAAAGGGGGGGGCGATAGGCGTTACTGAAGCATTGGAAAGATTTTTCTGCCCTTCATGAGGTTCTGTGTCAATGATTGTCTTGTAGTTAACTGATTTATTGGTTAGGGAATTTCTTATGTTCTCAATAATATCTAGTTTATGTTTTATTGCACCGGATAAAGCGCCGGCGTATTGATCGAGCAAAACCTTTGTGCCAAGTTTTGTACGCACCTGAACCAATTCCTGCAAGGCTTCCTTTTGGATAAAATCAATCTTGTCATTTTCAAAAGACTGCGACAATAAAGATTCCCACGTCGTTCCTTTAACACCCTGAGCCTGTAAATATTCAAAAATCTGAGTTACAACGCGGATACCTCCATGGCAGTTTATTTCCACTAAATCATTACCTGTGAAACTATCCCTTTTTTTTAAAACATTTAAAATAACCTCATCAATTTTTCGTCCGCTAATGTGGATATAACCATAATAAAGCTTATTGGAAACAGCGTTACAAAGGTCTGTAATTTTCTTCCCCTCAAACATGTTGTTGACAATATATAGCGCATCGGGTCCGGATACGACAATCTTACCGATTCCACCTTCACCAAGAGGTGTAGCGATTGTGGCAATGATTTCGTGTCGAGCGTGTTTATCTGTTTTATGTTTTCCAGGCATTTTTAGTGAATGACAAATACAGGAATAAAATACCCGATAGACGGTTGTAGCATTAGAATAAAATACATGAAAATATAATAGTATTAGAAAAAATCGGAAACTTGAAAGAGTTTATCATATATATTATGTGGGCGCAACTAGGACAAGCGTCCCGCCTGCCAATAGTTTTAATGCAAGGAATTTCAATTTTTCCACTAAATACGCGAAAATTGCTAAATCCCAATCGTTTTTTTCGTGTGTTTTGTAAGTAATAAATCGCCGTCGAAGGCAGTCTGAATTATTCAGGTTTAAACGAGCATAAAAAATATTTTAAAAATTATATTGACAATTTATGAGAACTTTATTATCTTAATGACCATATTGCGATTGAGTCTCATTATAATTATAAAAGGAGGGTGGTATGAGGTATTATTTGTCTGCAGTATTGTTATTGATTATATCGTTTTTTGCGGTTGATGTATTTGCGCAATCATCCGACACGGAGGTGTTGAAGGATAAGGTTGAAAGGTTGGAGAGCGACCTCGCTGAATTGAAGGAGTTGCTGAAACAACAAGTTGAAAAGGATGCGGAGAAGGAAAAAGAGATTGCTTCATTGAAGGAGAAAGACGCACAGAAGGAAAAAGATCTTTCATCTTTAAAGGTAGAGGTTCAGAAGAAGGAAGTGGTTGCCGTTTCTGAGTCGCCGTCTGTTGAAGAAACAACACTCACGCAGAAGAGTGCAGAATTTTCAGGAAAGAAGTTAGCTCCTGCATTCGGAGGGGTTTATACAAAGCCATTCCTGAGGAGATTTGGTAGGAATACATATGTGGGCGGTTATATGGATTTCCAGTTCAGAGCTACGGAGGCTGAAGGCGGTGATAATGGTTTTGACCAGACGAGGTTTATACCCTTTATTTATTCTGATATTTCAGATCGCGTAAAACTTGCATCAGAAATAGAATTTGAGCATGGCGGCATATCCGGTGAAACCGACGGTGAGGTTAAGCTGGAATTTGCAACAATTGATTTTTTAATTACAGACTGGCTCAACTGGAGGGGTGGTTTAGTTCTTACGCCGTTAGGAAAATTTAATCTGGTGCATGATTCGCCATTACAGGACCTGACAGACCGTCCGATTGTAGACAGGCTTATTATCCCTACTACGCTTACAGACGTTGGGATGGGGTTCTTTGGCAGTCTTTATCCCTCAGAGTTGAGTAAAATAGACTACGAACTTTACGTAACAAACGGTGTATTCCGCGGTCTTGACGCTGACGGCACTTCTCGCTTCAGCGCTGATGATGGAATTAGGGAAACACGCAACGACGCAGACTTTGATAACTACAATCAAAGTCCAGCAGTAGTGGGGCGTGTTACCTTCAGTCCATTTATAGGGCTGGAATTTGGCGGTTCGTTTTATACAAGCAGGTACGACGAAAATAACGAGAATCAGCTAACTATTCCTGCGCTGGATTTTGCTTATCAGAAGGGACCATTCGAGTTTGTAGGTGAAGGCGCTTATGCCTTCATAGAAACAGATGATTTTGCTGAAGACGCAGGCATTACGGATGATATGTGGGGATATTATCTGGAAGGGCGTTATCACTTTATGCCTGCTGGATTAAAGAACTGGTCTCCAAAGATTTTTACTGAAAATTCAACGTTTACCGGCGTTCTCAGGTGGGATCAGGTTGAGACGGCTGGTCTGGAAGGCGGAGAGGAGGTTCACTGGATGAGGAATCGTATCACGCCTGGTTTGAATTACCGTTATACAGAGGATACTGTGTTTAAATTTGATTATCAGATTAACATGGAAGAAAAAGATATGGAGGACGTGGCAGATAATACATTCCTGTTCTCTGTTGCCACGTATTTTTAATCAAAACGTAACGCATAGTGTTTGACCCAAAAACTATTCCATCCTTCTCAGGTTGAACCTCCCATAAACCTGCAGGAGGATTGGGATAGGGTTTATCTTACATGTTAAGTATGCCAGAGGAATTTCATGAATTCTCTGGGAATGGTATTTAACTTGTTTAAATAATAAACCATTACAAGTTCCAAATTACGATGAAAAAGATATTTCTATGGAGTAAGCACAACATGATTGAGGTAGCCGCTAGTATAAAGGAGGCTATATTATTTCGGCATTTTGCAGATAAAAATTTTTTTATTTATCAATTGAGAAACTGTCTCAATATTGATGAAATTTTATGGTTATTTATTAATTTATTTACGAGGAAAGAGAGAATATGGAAAGATATAAAAAGATTATGTATACGTTTCTAGCAAGTACTTCTCTTTGTGGGTTAATATTAACAAGTCAATTTTCTGTTGTTAATGCCGTGGATACGGTGAGTAATGCCGCTAAAGATCCCACAGAGGTACCAGAACCCATAAACCGTTCAAATCCAAAGACAGTGGCGATTAATTTAGTGGCAAAAGAGGTTGTTGCTGAACTTACCCCCGGCAAGCAATTCTGGTTCTGGACTTTTGCAGAGAAGAAAGGTGATGTGATTGGACAGGCTACAGTCCCTGGTCCGATGATACGCGTTATGGAAGGTGATACCGTTGTAATTAATTTAACAAATGACCTGGGCAATGTTGAACCGCATAATATTGATTTTCACGCTGGCTTTGGCGCAATGCTTGAGGATATCGCGGTGGGACAAACAGAGACACTGACGTTTAAGGCAAAGAGGGAAGGGACATATATCTATCACTGCAGTGGCGAAGGAATGCCTTGGGAACACGTTGCATACGGCATGTACGGTTTGATTGTTGTTGAGCCAAAGGGAGGTCTTTCAAGGGTTGATAAGGAGTTTTATATCGGTCAGGGTGATTGGTATATAAAGCAGGGTATAGAACCATATCCGGATATAGACGGTTATTCACTTGACGAGGATAAGGCATCTGAAGAACAGCCTGATTATTACACATTTAATGGACATACGCAGGCGCTAGCAGATGAAAATATATATGGAAATGCTATAACGGTGAATGAGGGTGAGAGCGTACGTGTGTTTTTTGTTACAGGCGGTCCTAATAAAGGTTCTAACTTTCATATCATCGGACAGATATTCGATAAGTTTTGTCCCGGGCATTCTCGTACGATAATAAGAAATGAGGAAACTGCATATGTACCGCCTGGTTCTGCCGCTACATTTGAGTTTGAAGCATCAGGTCCAGGTGATTATCCCATTGTTGATCATGCCCTTTTCAGGGCTACTAAAGGAGCTTTAGGTTATCTACATGTAAAATGAATTATTTTTTTAGATATGTAAGGAGGGTTAAGATATGTCTGTACTGATTGTTGGAGCCGACCACCTTGGGAGTATTCCAAAGGAACTTGATAAGATGGGGGTTACTGAGATTAAACACATGACTGGAAGGAGCGGACAGAAGATCCGTGACGGGATTCCAGAGACGATAGATTTTGTGATTATGCTGTATGATTTTGTGAATCATAATCTGGCGTATAAAATAAAGAAATTCGCAGAACATAAGGAAATACCGATTGTATATGCCAAAAGGTCGTGGTCTTCCATTTATCAAAAGATGAAAGACTCCAAACAGCAGCTTATAAGAAAAGGATTAAGGTTTCAATTAAACTAAGTTACAGAGACATACTAAAAGACTTTAGGCTGCGATGAATTCACAAGAAAAATTAATCAACATGTTGATACACTGTTTTGTCCTTGTCATGTAGTCGCGCGTACATATTTAATGAATATTTAAGGAGGCGATGCATTCAAGAAAGTTGACGTAATTTCAGTATATAAGCGACTTAATAATGTGTTTGTAAAAGGATAATATTTCTGTTAATATTTTTCAATTATGTATAGAAAGAGAATATCAATTAATTGGTATGATTTTGCAGTTTTGGGAATTATAGCCATACTTGCAACTGTTTCAACTGGTTGTGCGACCAGTAGTATTAAACCCAGGAGTATGGCGGCTGTTTCTAGCTATTTTGACAAGGACAAAGAACTTGTGTGGGAGGCAGTACTGCAGGCAGTTGAAGGTATGCCAGTTGAAGTAAAAGATAAAGAAAAAGGAAAACTGATTACTCGTTGGGTTAGCGGGTGGTCACAGGCAAGGACCACAGGATTGATTTTGGAAGGGCATTGGCATGAAAGGCATCGTTTGTTGATTAAGGTAATGGATGAACAGAATAAAACGTATGTTTCTATAAGTGCGCAGGTTGAAGAGAAGTCACCGGGCGGCAGTCAGGCATTCCGCTGGAATCGTGTTCCTTCAGACGGTACTATTGAGCGGGAATTTTTTGACAAACTGGAAAAAATCCTCAGTAATATGTAAATTTTACCTCACATTAGGGCCAACCATAAATTTATGCCGCCAAGAATAAGTTCGTTTATAATATACCTTTTGTCGGTCTTCTTTTTTTTGTGTGTTTCAAGTATTGTCCATGCCCAAACGGAGGCAGAGCCTACCGATAATTTCCAGTTACAGGTGTATCTTACAGAAGAACAGGCGCTTACCCTTATATTTCCTGATTGTGACAGAATCTTGACTGATGAATTGATACTAACGGCCGAGGAAAAGGGCAATCTTGAAAAATTGTTAAATAGAAGGTTGTTTGAGGATGGATTTAAGGTTTATGCTGGAGAAAAGGATGGTGTTATACAAGGATATGCTATTGTTACAGAGGAGATAGGGAAATTCCATCCTTTTACCTTTATTGTGGGGGTGAAACTGGATGGAGAAATTAATAATATAGCAGTGCTTGTTTATCGTGAGAGCCGCGGTGGGGAGATTGTCAAGAAACGCTTTTTGTATCAATTTATAGGGAAGTCATTTAAAGACCCGATCAGGATAAACAAGGACATTATAAATATTACTGGCGCTACAATGTCCGTCCAGTGCGTGTGCGCTGGTATCAGAAAAGTACTTTCTGTTATTAACGAGTATTACCTTAGTGGAAAAAGGAATACGAGTAATTTTAAGATAGCAGAGAATTATACGAAGGTAGCGAAAAGAGAAGAATCTCTGATCGAGACAAATAGGCATACAGGTGTAAAAGGCAGGGATGCAGATGAACTAAAACTCTTCAAGCAGACCCGTATGATAATGGGTACCTTCGCCGAGATTTCGGTGTATTCCAGCGATGAGAAAAATACTGGTAAGGCTATTGATGCTGCGCTGGACGAAATTGAGCGTATGGATAGTATAATGAGTAATTATAAAAATAAAAGCGAGTTATCAATATTGAATAAGACTGCTGCAAAGTCGCCTGTTCAGTGCAGTAAAGAGCTTCTGGATGTGATTGAACAATCTTTATATTACAGTAAACTAAGCGAAGGCGCTTTTGATATTACTGTATCTCCAATTGTTGCGTTGTGGGGATTTTTTGACGAGAAGGTACGTATTCCATCCGGCAAAGACATAGAAAAGCTCTTGCCAGCAGTTTCCCATGAGAATATAGTAATTAATAAAGATGATAATCAGGGAATTGGTACGGTATTCTTTAAAAATACGAAGACACAGATTGACCTTGGCGGCATAGGGAAGGGTTATGCCGTGGATAAGGCATTGAATGTTATAAAGAAATCAGGTATATATAACACCTGTATTAACCTTGGTGGTAATATCTATGCGCTCGGTGTACCGGATGGTAAGGATGCATGGAGGATTGGCATACAACATCCGAGAAATAAGGACGAAATATTGGGTTATTTGGAACTAATAAACGAGGCCACTGCCACTTCGGGAGATTATGAACGTTTCGTTGAAATTAAAGGGAAGCGTTACTCGCATATTATAAATCCAAGGACAGGACAACCTGTAAGTGGTACAATTGAGGTAACGATTGTTGCCCCAACAGGGACGGCTGTTGATGCATTGTCCACAAGCGTGTTTGTTCTTGGGCCTGAAAGGGGTCTTAAGTTTATCAGCAAAATTCCTGATGCAGATGCCATGATTGCATATGAGGGTAAAGATGGGAAAATAATGATAGATATGACACCGGGTTTCGAAAAGAAATTTAAAAAATTAAACAATAAAGGAGAAAGCAATGTCAAGTGGCATGTGGTCTCTCCCGATAAGTAATAAAATCTTTTTTACTTTTTTCCTTTTTATTATAACAATTGCCATAGGCATTGGTTTTCTTAACTACTACGAAAGGACGGGATTCTCTCCCCATAAAACAGTACGTTATTACTGCGGTGATGAAGACGAAGATGCAACCATATCCGCTTCGCCTGAAAAAAACAGAGAGAGGTTGGAAGAGGGGTTGTTTTTCCCAAAATCATACAGGGAATTGCTAGAGGTGACGCATACGCACATATTTTCAATCCCAATTGTAGTATTCATACTTTCGCGTATCCTGGCAATGACACATACCCGCGAGGGGCTTAAGATAATAATTTATGGCATTTCATTTGTTGGTATTATATTGAATCTTACAGCTCCATGGCTTATCAGGTATGCATGCCATCACTTTGTGATTACTTTTACCATTTCCAACATCCTTCTCATCCTGAGCTTTTGTGCATATATCTTTATTCCCCTTTATGAAATGTGGTTAAGGAAAACTCACGATAGTTTTGCAGATTAAAAGTAAATTTATATTGGTTTGAGCATAGGGCAAATAATATCTATTCACTTGTAATGAATCTGTGAATTTGCTATAAGACAGGCATGTTTTGCCATACAAAAATGCTCTTTCGGATGTTATAAAAACGTAATAATCAGCTAGAGAGGCGAAGCCTCAGACCGATAGAATATTGAAACCACAGATTCCGCAGATTACACAGAAAAAAAATACCAATAATCTGTGGAATTCGGTGTTATAAAATCTGTACAATCTGTGTTTTCAGTTGTTACACATAAAAACTTGACTCATTTGTGAAGATAAACCGTAGATAAAGTATTTAAAGAAATTCGTCTTATTCGAGACTATTCGTGTCTAATAGTATTTTTTAAAACGGTTTTCGATTCGTTTGGTTTTAACGTACAATTTATTTAAGTGGAAAGTTGAGTACTAATGGCTCAACGGATAATTGATAAGATACGTAACGCAGTCAAATCGGGTAACTATGATATGACACACCATGCTACCGAAGAAATGGCGGAGGATGAACTTGGAATTTATGATATTGAATGTGCCATTTTAAAGGGTAAAATTATCAAAAAAGAAAAAGATGATCCTCGTGGTGTCAGATTTATAATAAAAGGAGTTGGTGTTGATTTGTTTACATCTATAGGAATAGTCGGTCGATTTAAGGAAACAGGAGTGTTTCTGATTATAACAGTTTACAAAATCACTTAATATTGGAGAAAAGGAATGTATGGCTATAAATGTGAATATTGTGATGGTGTCGTAAAGGAAAAATTGGTAAAAAAGGAAGTATTTAAGCATAAAACGGGTTTTATTATGCTTGAAAATGTACCTGTTGGTGTTTGCAATAAATGTGGTTATCGCTATTATCATTCTACGATATTGCAGAGAGTTGAAGAAATTGCCGATGGGAAACGGCTTCCTGAAAGGACAGAAATCATTCCAGTTGCTCAATTAGGATAAAAAAGAGCAAATTGTTTGGTATAAGTTCAACCCCCTACTAATTGTCCAGGAAAAGGTACTTTGTCAAATTTAATTTTCGAGAATATTTGTGTCCATTCGTGGCTCATCATCACCTTATTTATTACCAATACGAAAAGTGCCCTGTTTCATGATAAAAAAGAACCCGCTTCAACAGCAAGAATAAAGACCTGTCCCCCGGTTGCGCTCTATATAAAAATCTCATTTATCCTGCCGTGCTTCGTTACGCTCCCGTTTCTCTCCGCTCCACGAAGCACGTGATTGCTGATATAATAATATTGAAATTTCTTTTAAAGAGCATATACTCATAGCTGTCAAAAAAGATAATCTGTAATTCAGTCACCCTACAACAAATTAAAAACCCTTTTGATGACTTATAAAAAACTATACATTTATACCGAAACGAGTATTAGTAGCGGGTATCCCACTAAGTAGGGAGGATTAACGATAAAAATACTCGGTAATAAACAAGTTAGCAGCAATAATAAACGACACATACATAAAACGACAATCATATGGCAAAAGGACTTTTAGGAGGAATGACAGATTATTCCCATCAATCATTTAACGACATTGTAACAGATTTAGAAAGAGAACATAAAAATGTAACTGACTTTATTAATGCAATTGAAGGAAATATCACTAAAGTAAAGAGTGGTGGTTATTGGGACAAAAAAGTTCCTTCAGATTTTAAAATGATTGTAGCATACAGTTTAAAACATTACAAGACAGCTCAAGAAGAGTTAGCTGAAATTCCAAAGGAAATTCAAAGTGAGGTGAGAGAGCATCATTGCAAAAGACTGCAACGACTTTCTGCTGTTGCATCAGAAATCAATCGAGACATCGGTAAAATTTGGCATCAACAGTATAACGGTAAAGAATATAAGAATGAGGATTTTCAAATTGTCGAAAATATCTATTGTGACACAAGAAATATGGCAGTTAATCTTCTTGACACATCAAATATTGCAGAACGACTTAACGACTTTATTGGTAAAACAAAAGTAACAATGGAAAAAAATCAAAATCTTGGAGGTATTTCAAACACAACATTTGGCGATAATACAACTATAATTGTTGGCGACCATAATCAAGTTAAAACCATCCAAATCAAACAAGGCAATTTTGAAGACTTAAAAAACCTTTTAAAACAAAATAATGTTGCAGACGAAGACATTGCTTCATTAAAAGAAATTGTAGAAACAGAAAAGCCAGACGTTGAAACTAAAACATTAGGCAGCAAGACAAACGGATGGATTTCAAAAATGGTAGGTAAATGTTCAGACGGTTCTTGGGCAATTGGAATTGGTGCCGCAGGAAAACTTCTTGCGGACGGAATTAAAGCATATTACGGGTGGCATATATAACGGACAGACAAATTATTGCTGCCAACAGAGGGTTTAATAAAATTGGGGGTTTCGTGGTAGTATCAAGTGTAGTGCTTCTAATAAACAGTAGTGGTAGGTTGACAGTTTGTGTTTCTAAATCCCCAACTTCATAAACCCCCTAAACGTTATCGGCAACCATTTGGGGTCAGTGCTAACATGAAAGTAACAGCCATTTAAACAATATTTTTTTGACTATAAAACCGCATAAATGAAAATAAGACAAATCATAGACAAGATAGACGAGAACCAGCTTTTCGTTCCAGCATTCCAGCGAGAATATGTTTGGACGAGAGATGATGCTAAAAAACTCATAACATCTTTAATCAAAGATTACCCGACTGGCACAATGCTAACTTGGGAAACCAACAATCCACCTGAACTAAAGGGAACATACAAGTATGAAGCAAGCAAAGGCACTGTTAAGATTATCCTTGATGGACAGCAGCGGATAACAACACTCTATTTACTTATGAAGGGAGAAATTCCACCTTACTACACAAGCGAAGAAATTGGTGAGAACGATATAAGAAATCTGTATGTAAATGTTGAAACGATTGAACTTGAATATTACAAAGTAAAGATGATGGAAAACAATCCGCTATGGATTAACATCACTGATATTTTTATTCACAAAATCAGAGAGAGAGACATAACAGATGAATTGGAAAAAAGAAACAATGGAGAAAGATTACCAAGAGAAAGAGAATCTGTTATTTCAAATAACATCAGAGCAATTGAAAGAATTGAGGACAGAGATTTTTTAGAACAAGTCATACCGGTTAAGGCATCAATAAAAGAAGCGATTGATATTTTTTACATCGTAAATGCAAGCGGTGTGAACTTGACTGATGCGGAACTTGCATTGGCTCAAATTTCGGGATACTGGCCACAGGCAAGAGAACTGTTCAAAAAGAAATTGCAGGATTTAGAAAAGCAAGGTTGGGTTTTCAAACTGGATTTTATTGTTTATGCTTTGTTGGCTGTTATCCATAAGATGGGTTCTAAAATGGAAAAACTTCATACCTCTGATAATAAAGAGAAGTTAGTTGAAGCATGGAATAAACTTGATAAAACAGTTTTAGATTATGTATGCAATTTATTACAGAGTCAGGCATTTGTTGACCACACAGATGAAATCAATTCTGTGTATGCACTCATACCTTTAATTGCATACACTTTTAATAAACCAGACGGCAAGCTGAACGAAGAAGAAATTAAAAAATCAATCAAGTGGTTTTACTATTCTCAAATAAGAAACAGATACATCAGTCAGTTACCTCAAAAATTAGATAAGGATATTGGAATAATTAATGAGAATCCAAATCCATTTGACACATTGCTTGCTTTGATTGATGAAGAACGACCTCTTGAAATCAAACCATCTGAATTTATTGGCAGAGATATTCGGCATCCGCTTTTTGCTTTAATGAAATGGTATTTTAAAAGCAAAGGAGCAGTTTGCCTTGGAACAGGCTTGTCTCTTAGAAAAAACATGGGCAAAAAATACAGTTTAGAAAGAGACCACATTTTTGCCTACTCTGTTTTGAGAGATTCAGGAATTTATGATATGGAAAACCAATTCCATTATGCAATTGCACAGGAGATAACTAACAGAGCAATTCTAACTTCTGTTGAGAACAGGGATAAGTCAGCCAAGTTTGCTGATGTTTATTTGAAAGATGTAAAACAACAATTTCCGAATGCTTTAAAACTTCAAAGCATTCCCGAAGATGAAAATCTTTGGAAAGTTGGGAACTACGAAAAGTTTTTAGAAACAAGGCGTGAGATGTTGGCAAGTGAGTTGAACAACTTTCTAAAAAATATTTCAATTGTAAAACAGCATGTTGCTATAACTGTAGATTTAATGGACATGATTCAGTCAGGTGAACATAATTTTCTTGAATTCAAATCTACTATGCGCTGGAATTGGAAAGAAAACCGACTTGATAAAAAGATGGAGGAAATAATTCTCAAAACTATAGCAGCTTTCAGTAATGCAGAAGGGGGAAAATTATTAATCGGTGTTACAAATGAAGGAGAAATTTTAGGACTTGATTCTGATTACAACACTTTTAAAGAAGCAAACAAAGACCACTTTGAATTACATCTTAGAAACATTGTGAACAATGCTTTCGGAAAAGAGTTGCAGCTACTAATCTCATTGTAAGATTTCCAATCGTAAATGATATTGAGATTTGTGAGATAGACATCAGAGCAGGCAGAGTTCCATTGTATAGTGAAGTTTCAGACAAGAATGGTTCACCTCAAAAGAAATTTTATATCCGAAGCGGAAATTCATCACAGGAATTAGACATTCAGGAAACTGCTTCTTACATTAAAAACCGATTTAGCTGAAGGTAACTTGACACGACAGAACGTTGAACGAGCAGTATGGCATCCTATAACATTAGATTAAAAGAAATAATTATTTTAAGGACTTTGTTCGGTAATCAAAAGTTTGTGCTTCTATAAACTGTATCGGTTATTCAAACAGTGGTGCTTCTAATCCCTGATGCGTTACCTGTAATTTTATAAAGACTACAACACAGTTTGAGTTAATTCCTAAATTATCTTATAACTGTTGTACGGTATTTGCGTTAATTTTGTGCTAAAATCAATCAAAAACAGGAGAAATGTTATGAAGGCTGTCGTTTTTAATGAACATGGAGGTGTTGAGAAGTTAACTTATACAGACGTGGAGAAACCCAGCATATCACCATATGAGGTGTTGGTTAAGGTAAAGGCATGCGCAATCAATCATTTAGATATATGGGCTAGACAGGGATTGGGTATAGAAATTCCAATGCCTCATATATCCGGGAGCGACATTGTAGGTGAGATAGCCGAAGTGGGGATGGAGGTCAAGAATTTCAGACCAGGCGATAAAGTACTTATAGGACCCGGCGTCCGTTGCAGAAAGTGTGTATATTGTATTACAAACAACGACAGCATGTGTAGTGGTTTTAAAATAATAGGGTTACAGGTGCAGGGTGGTTATGCGGAATTTGCGAAGGCGCATGTGGATAATATAATTCCAATTTCAAATAAGTTTTCCTTCGAGGAGTGGGCGGCAATTC
>MHYY01000148.1:0-8480 GCA_001830285.1 Planctomycetes bacterium RIFCSPLOWO2_12_38_17
TAAGGCGTCTGTTAAATGCTGAAATTGTTCGAACTGTCCATCCAAAAGCTCAACTTCAATCTCACGATATTGCTTCTGACCTTTGTGTCCACGAAAAGAAACATCATCCAAAGATAGTTCTGCCCTAAACCCATCGCTGGAGTCAAGTATCACAGTATTACGATTTGTCTCTACTACCAGCACCTTTCTCAAAGTTTGAACTTCTATATCAAGTTCATTTACAACTGCTGGCGGTATTGTTGGTCTTTTTTTCTCATTCCAGAATTCTATCTCTTCGGCAGAAAGCGTCCATTCAACCTCCCTGCGCTCAAAGATTGCACCCTGCTGCCTTCCGGATGTCTTAAAGGCGCCCACGTAATTTTCCCCTCTCCTGCGGATGCGGATGGCAGCGTCAGATTTGATGAGTTTGTAATCCG
The DNA here is from genome assembly GCA_001830285.1 of Planctomycetes bacterium RIFCSPLOWO2_12_38_17. Lineage (GTDB taxonomy): Bacteria > Planctomycetota > Brocadiia > Brocadiales > Brocadiaceae > PLOWO2-12-38-17. The sequence goes on from MHYY01000148.1 coordinate 417, forward strand.
GCGTATCCAGGTAGACATCAGACTGTAGGCATGGCGTTCCCCTGGTACATTTGAAACCAAGTTTACCTATGATTTCAAGAAAGGAGTCAAGATCTAGTTCATCAGGGCAGACAAACTTTGCCTCTATCTCAGATTTTTCTATATTGTTTTGTATACTATCGTTCATCTGTTACTAAAATTTTAATTTTCGTTATTCGTGAGAATTGTCTGATTATATTTTTCTAAGAACGCGCCCATTCGTCACGCCAGTGTGGTTACCTTTATTTACAGTAATCTTCCCGTTTACTATTACATATTCAATACCTTCCGAATACTGATGGGGTTCTTCATACGTGCTTTTGTCAATAATTCTTTCAGGATCAAAAATAGTTATATCAGCAAAATATCCTTCCTTTATCAACCCCCGTTTGTCCAGACCTACTTTTTGCGCTGGAAGTGCGGTCGTTTTTTGAATGGCTTTTTCAATAGAGATGAGTTTCTTTTCACGGCAAAATCTTCCCAAAACACGGGAAAAAGTCCCATAACTGCGTGGGTGTGGTTTACCCTCACTGAGGATTCCCTCCCTTGCACGCATGGAACTGTCCGAGCCAATAAAAACAAAATCCCAGCTCAATATCTTACCCAGATTTTCTTCACACATATTGAAAAGGAATATGTCTACCCGTGTATCTTCTTCTATGAGCAAATCAAAAACCGCTTCCAATGGAGGTTTGTTTAATTTCCCGGCAATTTCAGTAACTGTCTTACCCTCCATCCACCTGTTTTTGTCATAATAGACTGAAGAAATCATTATTCCATTCCAGAACGTGTCACTACATGTCCCTGATAGTTCTTTTGCAATCTGGTTTCTGATATCCCTGTTTTTCAATCTATCAATCTGCTCTTTGATACCACCTTCATAAACCCAGTTAGGCAGTACAACATCCAAATCAGTTGCAGCGGCAATATAGGGATAACGGTCACAGGTAATTTCAATACCTTCTGTAATAGCGCATTCAATAATTGCCTGTATATTCTTAACCTTATACCAATTGTTGCTTCCGGATGTTTTTAGATGCGACACCTGTAATCTGACCCCGGAACGTTTTGATATCTCAATAGCCTCGGTAAGGGATTCTTCAAGTGTATCGCCCTCATTACGAATATGCGTTGCATAAAGACCGCCGTAACGCTTAACAACTTTACACATCTCCACTATTTCATCTGTAGCCGCATAACAGCCTGGAGGGTATATTAAACCGCTGGACATACCAAATGCACCAGCGCTCATTGCCTCCTCAAGGTCGTTACACATCTGAACAAATTCATGAGGTTTTGGTTTTCTATTTTCATATTCAACAGTACATGCCCTGACATTTCCATGACCAACGAGGAACGCCCTGTTTATTGCGCTTCTTTTATGCTCAGCTATGCTAAAGAATTCGGCTGCAGACCGCCAGGTAAGATTGATATTATACTTTTCCAGTCCCTGTGCCCGTCTTTCCAACACCTTTCCACGCAGGGGAAATGCCGATAATCCACAATTCCCGCATATTTCAGTAGTCACGCCATCGAATATCTTGCTGTCGCTTTCAGGACGTATAAGCCACAAAAAATCGCTATGTGAATGAATATCTACAAATCCAGGGACTACAATCAATTCATCGGCATAAATAACAGCTGAACCTGTCTCTGGTATGCATTTATCTAAGGAGACAATTTTGTCACCCTTGAGACCTACATCTATTTTTTTACCAATCGTGCCCGTCCCATCCACCACAGTCCCATTTTTTATTATCAGGTCAAAATTCATTGTTTGGCAGTTTAAAAAGGCGGGTTTTATTTTTCAAATTATCTGTAATTGACTATTTTTGGAATGCTATTCTTTTTCTACAAGAGGGGAAGGTTCATCCAGGCCAAGAGCTCTATCAATATCCTTATGCATTAAGCCCATATCCTTTTTCATGGTATCAATGTGTTCCTTATTATGATGTTTATCGGTAGTAAAACATCCAGTAAGGCACAAAGGAAAAAACAAACTCATGCTTAAAAAGAGCATCGGCAACATAGATACTTTTCTTTTCATATTAATATTCCTTTCTTTGTCTTGAGGAAGGTATTTTCATAATTCTGCGATATTTCGTAATTGTCCTCCGCGCTATATCAACCCCTGAAATGCGAAATTTTTCCGCAACTTCTTCGTCGCTGAGAGGATTCTTTTTGTTTTCTTTCGCAACGATTTCAAAAAGTTTTTGTCTTATAGACTCCCATGATTCCATAGACCCATTAACATTTTGGAAGCCTCCGGTGAAGAAAAACTTCATTTCAAATATCCCCTGAGGCGTCTGTATATATTTATGAGCAATAGCGCGGCTCACTGTTGAGACGTGTACTCCTACGATATCGGCAACATCTTGCATTTTCAATGTCTTGAGCTTATGAATTCCCTCATCCAGAAAATCCTTTTGTAACTCTACAATTTTACATGCAACCTTAAATAATGTACCGTGCCTTTGTTTAATCGCATCAATAAGCCATTTTGCAGATTCAATCTTCTTTTGTATATATTGATAAGTTGCATTATCACCGCCATTTTCACTCAAAAACTTTCTGTAAAAAGAACTGATTCTTAATTGAGGCAGATTAGTATTATCAATCAAAAACACCTCGTATCTTCCGTCTATATATTCAACCTTCACCTCTGGAACTACATACGGAATGGTTTCATCACAAAAAATTGAACCCGGTTTGGGATTTAATGTACGGATAAACTCAACCTGTTTCTTAATTACACCCAGTTTCTGCCCTGTTTTTCTGGCTATTAAAGGATACTTCTTCATTTCAATGTCTTCCAAATGATTCAGAAGTAAGTCCCTTATTAGCCGATAATTTTTATCCCGTTTGTCTAATTGCAGTATCAAACATTCCTGCAAATTTCTAGCCCCGACACCGGGAGGTTCCAGAGATTGTATAATCCTTAATGCCTCCTTCATATCGTCCATAGAAATAGGTTTTTCAAGGAATTGTATAACTTCCTCTAATGGACTTGCCAGATAGCCTGATTTGTCTATCGAATATATAATATTTTCACAGGCTTCCAAAAGATGCGGAGGAACCTCCACCAGAGACATTTGCCCCATTAAATGATCATGGAGAGACATTGCTTTAGCGGCAGTATTTTCCAATGCCTCCTGTTTCTGGTCGCGTTCTTCAGTCAGGTTACTTCGCCTGACCGTAGTCTGGGAATAATATTCACGCCAGTCATCGGCAATTTCGCCTAATTTATTAAGCCCATCACTCTCTGCAGCCGCCTCATCTGCCCGCACTTCACTTTCTTCTTCCTTGATATCCTCTTCCTTCTTCTCATCAACAATTTCTTCAAGGACAGGATTATCAACAAGTTCCTGTTGTATATGCTCAACAAGGGCTAACAAAGGCAACTGCAAAATTTCAATTGACTGAATGATTTGAGGAGACAGCTTCATCTTCTGCTGAAGCTGTGGCATCAAAGACGTTTGCATTCTCATGAAATATCACCGCCCGTAAAAACTACTACACCCTCTAAGGCATCATTTCACTTCTACAATTAATAGCATCAGCAACAATTGCCGTACTTGCATATTCAAGATAACTCCCGGTAGGTAATCCCCGTGCAAGCCTTGTAATCTGTACCCCTGATGCATGTAATTGTTTATAAAGATACAAGGCAGTCGTATCTCCTTCCATATTTAAATTCATAGCCATAATTACTTCTCTTACATGATCTTCCTTAACACGCCGTAACAGCTTTTCAATCGTCAAGGATTCAGGAGTAACCCCATCTAATGGAGATATGTGACCCTGAAGTATATGATAAAGACCCCTGTATGTACCTGTTTTTTCAATAACCAACAAATCCGGAACTTGTTCAATTACGCAAATCTTAGACTTATCTCTATTGGCATCAGTGCAGATTTGACAGAGTTCGTTTTCTGAAATATTAAAACAAACTGAACAGATTTTTACAAGTTTCTTAACGTCGCGGATTGTATACGCAAGCTGCATTGCCTCTTCCACAGGTAGTTTTAGAATATAACATGCAAGCCGTTCAGCAGTCTTCTGCCCTATACCAGGCATCTTCCCAAATTCATTTATAAGTTTTATCACTGATTGCGGATATGCGCCCAAAAAAACCTCTTTAAAAACTTATTCTATAGTGAACGACAAAAGTAAGTTGTCATTCCTGCGAAAGCAGGAATCCACTCTTTCCTTCAATTTCCTGGATTCCCACTCTCGTGGGAATGACATTGTAGCAATATATTGTAAATTTCATTATAAAGTTTAGTATAGTTACCCAAATTACCTATACAGCAAAAGATTCTATAATTTAAAATTTAACTCCGATATTTTATATTTTACTACTTAATAAATTTTAACCCATAGTATATCACTAACTTATTATTTCCTATTTATAAAACAAAAATTACTTTGATTTTGGGTAAGGCTTTTTACTTATAGTACTACAATAAATTTCTGGCATTTATCACACCCCGCCGAATAAACCTTGCAGTCCGGGTATGTTCAATCCCCCAGTGAGTTTACCCATTTCAGCTTGATACAATTCCTGTGACTTTTTAAATGCCTGTGAAACCGCTGATAAAATAAGGTCTTCAAGCATTTGAACGTCATTCGGATCAACTACTTCCGGATCAATCTTTATAGAAAGAATTTCCTGTTTACCATTCATCTGTACAGTAACCATCCCACCTCCGGAACTGGCATCAACAACGCGTTCCTTAAGATCATTTTGAATCTCTTCCATCTGCTTTTGCATCTTTTGAGCCTGCTTCTGTGCCTGCTTCATCATTTCCGTAATATTACCAAACCCCTTCATCATAATTAACCCCCTTATTTATTTGTCTTAATGACACGACCGCCAAACAACTCCAATGTCTTTTTAACCGCTGGTTCAGAAAATGCTGGATTGATTTCTGTTTTTTCTGAAGGGTCATGACTCGACACCTTATTTATTTCATTTTCTGCAGAATTGTCATTCTTTGCTAATACAAACCTTAACCTTACATCGCTTGATAATATCTCTTTTGCACACTGCTCTACAAGCCTCTTTTCTTCAATCTGACTGAGTCTCTGTGAATGGAAAGAATACTTACCTGGAAACTCAACCGTTATTTCTCCGTCTTTATATCCTAAAAATCGCCCTTCTCTCAATAACGAACCTGTTGACTTCTTCTTCTTTTGAACTGACAAAAGAATCTTTTCCCAGATATCCTTTTCAATCGAAGGCGCCTCTGGTTTCTTATTCTCAATTTCTGCTGTTTTGTATTCTTCAGATACAGGTTCCGATATTGAGTCCCGAACGTGCGTTTTCTGTGAAAACACAAGTTCACCAGTTTTTTCCGCAACATCACTGCCAAAAAGCATGAGCTTATTTTCCAGAGACGTAATCTTTTCAGTAATTTCATTTAACGAGCAAACCGATTCCATTCGGCACAGCTTAATCATAGCCATTTCAAGTAAAATGCGTTGTAATAGAGAATCAGTCGTTCTCATCCTTGTATCTGAAAGTATTTGAATCATGTACATTAAAGTATCAGCAGAAAAAGACTTCCCGAATCTCTGCACTAAAGAAGTATTAGAATCAAACCACTTAGTTCCCTGACCACAGGAAGATGTTATTAAAAGGTCCCTAACACTGGAAAGTAGCTGATCTACAAATTCTACAGGCGTCTTTCCTTCATTTAGAATTTCATCAATGATTTTCAACGCTGAAATTACATCTTTTTTAACAAAGCTTTCAAAGATTCCAAGAATTTTATCTTCATCAATACAACCAAGAACAAAATTTACATCCTCAGGAGTTATTTTATCTTTACAAAATGAAAGGAGTTGATCCAGAACCGATTGAGAATCTCTTAAACCACCTTTTGCGCGTCTTGCAATCGAATTAAGCACGGAAGGGTCTACATCCACCCCTTCAGACTTGCATATATCCTGAAGTCGTTTTTCTATGTCCTTGATCGAAATATTCTTGAAATCAAACCGCTGACATCTGGATTGAACAGTTTCAGGAAGGCGGTTAGCGGCAGTTGTTGCGAAAATAAATTTAACGTGACCCGGTGGCTCCTCAAGGGTCTTAAGAAGGGCGTTAAATGCTTCACGTGTAAGCATGTGTACTTCATCAATGATATAAATTTTATAACGTGCACGTGACGGGGTATAATTAACATTCTGCCTGATATTCCTTACCTCGTCAATTCCTCTATTAGACGCACCATCAATTTCTAACACGTCAATATCATTACCATCAGAAATACAATGGCAGATATCACAGACATTACATGGCGTTTCAGTTGGACCATGCTGGCAATTCAACGCCTTTGATAAAATACGCGCGACTGACGTCTTACCCACGCCCCGTGGTCCTGCTAATAAATAGGCATGGGCTACCCTGTTGGAACGAATAGCGTTCTTCAGGGTTGTTACAATCGCATCCTGTCCAACCACGTCTTCAAAAGTTTGTGGACGGTATCTACGTGCTAAAACTAAATAAGACATTGATTACTTGCCCTTTAAAAAATCTGCTTTATTATACTTTGTTATTTGAACTATATCAACACACTTTCTAAAGATACCTTTATCAATAAAGAAAAGATAAAAAGTAAGTCGTGAGGTATAAAGGACTTGTAAAATGAAGGAGGAAAATAAACAAATGTAAATTAAATCGGCCGTGCACTTTTCTTCGTTCCCATTTCCAGTAGTTTATTTATGCAGTCAGCTCGGGCTAGATTTATCACGGCACATAAGGATGAATGCTTATGGCTGCTTGCTTCCGCATCTGACCAAGTTCACATCATCACTTATTGCATGAGATCCAGCCTTCATCGCTACTTACATAAATAATACTAATAGTCCTGGTCCCTCTAAAAAGCGATTGATCCTGCTGTAGCGGGTTGCAGGTTACAGGGAACCGCTAGCTCCCCATCTAGCACGGCCAATTTATAAGACTGGCGGAGAGGGCGGGAGTCGAACCCGCGATACCGATTTTGTCGGTATACGCGCTTTCCAAGCGCGCTCATTCGGCCTCTCTGACACCTCTCCATGTATATAAATGAAAAATAAAAATATCAAAATGCAAATTGGAAAATTTTGAATTTCATCGTTTGTTTTTCAGTTTTAAATTTTCATTTTGCACTGCTAAACAGTTACTGGCGGAGAGGGTGGGATTCGAACCCACGTCCCGCTGTTAAGCGGAAAACGGTTTTCGAGACCGTCCCGATCAACCACTCTGGCACCTCTCCTGTTTCTTAAATGTTTAGGAAATTCAAACTATTGTTCCTCCTCCTTGACTTCATCGTGAGTTCAGTCGAACGATGGGGGAAGCTAGGTGGGGGTGAAAGAAAAAGCTACGCACCCTCCCTTTATCCCTCCCATCAAGGGAGGGATTATCTTTAATTCATATAGTCGCCGAAGGCGACCTAATTTAATAGTTACTTCGTACGGCAGTTTTCTAAAAAAAATTTTTGTAATACAAACTTACACTCTTCCGCAAGGATATTCGGTATGACTTCCAGACGGTGATTAAATTTGGGTTCCTGAATAATATTCATCACCGAAATACATGCACCAGCCTTTTTATCCACAGTCCCATAAACCAGGGTATCAATCCTCGACTGCACCAATGCGCCTGCGCACATTGCGCAAGGTTCCAGGGTAACATACATAGTTGTGCCTGTTAACCGCCAGTTTTGTAAATATTCCGCAGCCTGCGTTATTGCTATCATCTCTGCATGGGCAGTAGGGTCGTTAAGCATCTCTCGCTGATTATGTGCACGCGCTATAATGCGATTTTCATAGACGATTACAGCGCCAACAGGCACATCATCCTTGTCCATAGCCTTTGTCGCCTCGACAATTGCCTGCCTCATGAAATGTTCATGTCTTTGTATATCTTCCATAACACTATGTAAAAATGAAAAACGCGCCCAGGAGGATTTGAACCTCCAACCTCCGGATTCGTAGTCCGTGACTCTATCCAATTGAGCTATGGGCGCACTTTATTTTTTCAAGGAAAACCAGCCCATTATA
>MHYY01000148.1:8488-10894 GCA_001830285.1 Planctomycetes bacterium RIFCSPLOWO2_12_38_17
CAGCCCATTATATTGTCCAAAACACCATCCAGAACCTTAAATAGCGGATTATTTAATTTCAGAATTGCTATTACTGGTGGGCTTGTAAATTGACGACTAAAAAGTATAAGCATATCAAAAGACATTGTCAAGTCATAATCCCCTGGTCTCGATGCACATATTATTGGAAATTTTCATCTAAAGGATTTATTCCTTTTTACCTATTCTGTTCTGTTACTCTTTTTGGTTTAAATGAATTTTGTGTGTTCAAACCAAGGCAACTACTTTGATATTCATACTTCATTGCCAGCGCTAAAAAGCTCATATTCACCATTACGGCATTATGGGGTATTAAAATATATTTCCAGGGTTTCCCTCCATGTTGGGTAGTATATTCAGTAGCATATTTGCAATATTGAATGGCTGCTTGAGCTTTCTCTTTGATTTCAGATGACTCAATATCTCCTTCTTTCTTTGTCTCTACTATGTATTTTGTGTCCGCAGTTTCCACAACAAAATCAGGATTGTACTGTCTTGAATTGTGTTTCCAGTAAATCATGAACTGATTAGGCGCTGGTCGCATCCATTTAAAAACATCCTTATCCTGCTCTAAAATGACAGTAAAATCCTTTTCTGTCTTTGAATCAAACTTGTACAAGTTATGGCAAGCTTTTTTAAAACCACAAAATACTTTACCAGGAATGGCACTGGTTGGAGTAATTGTTTCTGTAAAATGATGAATACTATCTTTTGTATATTTTGAAAAGTTATGTTCTTCAATTCTTATAAATGGTTTTATAACGGGTTTTTCAAAATCAGGGGACTCGTAATAAAAGTGCTGCATTAACTGTGAATGAATATACCTTCCGATCTCCCTTTTATGATATTGAACAACATTCATCAGTTTATTTTCGTCAAGGTACGTCCTGAATTTCTCAATTGCCCGGCGTGCTAATTTAAACAACAAGTCTGCCTGCGTGTCGTAATCTATTTCCGGATAATTGATGAGTTCATTAACTAAGAGATTTTCAGGGCTATCAATAACAATCCTCCCCTTATCCATACCATTTAAGATATCTAGGCTGTTTTCCTGCTCACGAAGCTTTTTTATCAGAATTTCCTCCGATACCGGTTGATAATTAAGATTCTTAGAATCCAGGCCAAAATCCCTGAAGCCTGATTTTATTTCGTCACTTGGTTGAATAGTAATTCTTGGAATTTCTACAATATTTCGGACAAATTCATTCACCACCGTTTCGTATGCATCTTCAACTTCTCTTATCATCTCTGCGGCAAATAAACTTTTTTGCGGAGAACTATAAATCTTCTGCTTTATCTTCTCTATTGCAATGTGTTTAATTTCAGCTTTTGTCAATTCATTGACACTTTTAACTGTGCTGTTCAATTCTGGAAGAGTTGAAAAGATGGTCTTTTGAAGTTCTAAATTAATCTGGGCTTTTTGCATGTTTTCTGGTTCGGTAAGATTATCTATCCTTTTTTGCTCCTCTTCAAATTTTTGTTCAATGTTTGAAATGGAGGTAATTACCTCTTTTTGTTGACTGATTTCCTGTGGATCAATTACGATAATGTTTTGCCTTTTAATAATAGAATCGGGTTTATTCGCCGCATCTATTATTTCCTGAAATTTATCATGGGCAACAATAGTTAATTTGTCCACCTTGTCATTTCCCGTTCTTTTTCCATACGGTAATCGTAGTCCTCTCCCAATCGTCTGTTCTCTTAAAGTTATTGATGTGGCCGTCCGCAAGGGAATAATCGTATAGAGATTGGTTACGTCCCAGCCCTCTTTGAGCATATTCACATGAATTACAATTTCAATTTTATTCTCTGGGTTTTCCAATGAAATCAATTGGGCAATATTTTCATCCTTTTCCTCACCGCTCTGGTTCGAATGGATTTCCATCACCTTGTCTGCATAACGCCCGTCAAAAAATGCGTTGGAAGCAATTAGTCCCCTCAGCTTGCCGGCATGGTCTGTATCTTTTGCAACGACCAACACAAAAGGCTTAACAAGGGGTGTCTTATTATCCCGTGCAAATATGTCCAGAGTAACCTTTGTATCCTCATGGATGCGGATACCATCTTCCAGCTTTATCCTGTCCAGGTCATCAGCGGAATATTGGGAAGGGTCAAAGTCTTTGCGGGTAGCCACTGCTGGTTCTTTAACGAAACCGTCTTGAATAGCCTTAGCTAATGAATATTCATACACGACATTTTTAAACTTAATAGCCCCTCCGCTTCGTTCTATTTGGGGTGTTGCTGTAAGTTCTAATCCTAAAATTGGGTTTAATTCGTTAATAACCTGCATTCCCCTGTCTGCACGGTAGTGGTGGGATTCGTCCATCAGCAAAACCAGATCATCAAGACTGGAAAGGTAATTGAAATAAGAATCTCCCAGGTATTCTG
>MHYY01000149.1 GCA_001830285.1 Planctomycetes bacterium RIFCSPLOWO2_12_38_17
CTTCCATCCTTGAAAAGGCATCATCTATAACCTCTTTCGAAAAATATATTCCCGAAATAACCTTAATTCTATCGCTCACAACTTCCTTTGCTTTTCCCTGATTTTGATTTATCCATTGTGTTATCTTTATATGCGCTTCCAGCCACCGTCTAACCAAACCAGGATGTTTTCCCAAGAAATTCTTACCAACTATCATCAGTGTCGAACAAAACCTTCTTTCTTTCCACAAATTCCTCTCATCGAGAAAAATCTCCCCACCAGCTTCTTTAATAAGTCTTGTTGCCCATGGTTCCGGAACCCATGCACCATCTATTTGCCTCTGCATAAAAAGATTCAAAATATCAGGATTACGCAAGGGAAGAATTTCAACCGTGCCGCTTCTCTCTCTCGGCTTCAAACCAAAGACCCTTAAATACTCGCGAATGGCAATATCCTGTGTATTACCAAGTTGTGGAGATGCAATTCTTTTACCTGAAAGATCACCCGGCTTCTTTATATTTGATTCTGGACATACCACGAACAAAGAACCACCACTTGACACTCCTGAAATAATCTTTAATGCCTTTCCACCTGACCGTACATACCCATTTATCGCAGGGCTTGGACCTACGTATGCAATATCAATATCCTCAGCAAACACAGCCTCAATAATAGACGGTCCTGCGTTAAAGAGTGTCGTTTTAATCTTAATATCTGGACCAAAAAACGATTCAAAAGTACCGTCAGCAAACCCCACTATTGCCTGTGCATGAGTAATATTAGGAAAATAACCCACTCGAATAGTATCTTCATTAGCCCGTCTAGAACACGCAATACCATTAATAATTAAAAAGAGCAAACTACACAGAACAATCCAGTATCTTAAAATCTTTAACCTCACTTTTTATTGTCAAATACAATCTCACATATTCTACCATTTTGGTAGACATTTAACGAAAAATTTTATATAGAATATGTTAAAGCCTCATTACCCTTTTTTTCTAACGATTCCACTGCACGTTTACACATATCAGCAAAAGTCATAGTATCCAGCACCCCTGTTATCGCATTTCTCACATCCATCATCACATCGCGTATTACGCATGTAACTTCCTCAGAACATGGTTTATAAGAAATCATACTAACACAATCCACCGGCGCAATCGCACCGTCAAGCGCACGAATTACCTCGCCTAATGTTATCAAATCAGGAGATCTGGCCAGTTCGTAACCACCTTTAAGTCCCATCTTACTATTTAATACCCCTACTTTTCTTAATGTAAGAAGTATATTTTCCAAAAATTTCTGAGGTATTCTTTCCTTTGTCGAAATCTCCTTAATTTGAACAGCACCCTTCTTATAGTTCAATGATAAGAAAATCATTGCACGAAGGGCATAATCGCTTTTTTTGGATAATTTCATAAATCTTATATTTGTTTATAACAAAGTATATAGAATTAGTAGGCATTCTAACAAAAAATATTTAAATGTCAAGCGATTTTGGTAATATTTAAATGATTGCATTCAGGTATGTATAATTTCAAACAGTCTAAAAAAGGTTGGTGTAATATTTAAAAGCTGGCGTCAACTTTAATAATATAATCTAGTAAGAAAATTTCATTTTTAGCATTTAATTAATGATAAAATCTTGATAGTTAGAGAATTGTTCAAGTAAATACAAACACTTTATTAAAATGAAATCTTTCTTTGAAAAATATCCATTCAAGTTCAAACAAGAAAATTCAGAATTTGAAAAAATTACATATTTTTGGCTGCATTTATAATTGCTTCATCAAGCGCACTGAAACTCTCTATGTATTTTACACGTTCAGACCTCAAATCGGATATCTGTCTTATAACATCATCCACATCATAAAATTTTTCCACATCATATTTAGACAAATCCGCACCCTGCACAGATGCTGGTACTTCCAGATTCCAATATTTATCTTTACTCCACTTGTTTGTACCACGTGCAATACCGCGTATAATAGCTGCCATCTCTGGTATCTCCACTCTAAGTACCTTACGCTTGAATACCTTTGAACCATCTGGTTGTTTTTCTATAATTTCCCCGACACCACCGGTATTCAACTGATAACAACGGACCTTACCTTCGTGTCTCTTTACAAAATCATAAAACCAGTTACCCTCATACGATTTATCACCTACAATAAACGGGTTTGTACCTACCTCTCTGATAGACTCTCCTGCACGTTTTGGGTCTCCTGCAGAGGTCTCAATAGATTCTCCCAGCATAAACACCGCAGCCGCCTGTTCTGGTGTAAGTTTGGCAGCAAGAGGCACGACTGTATGGCGACGCGTAATAAAGGCAATTATCAGCCCGTCCATACTATCAACAGATGGTAAATTAATATTGTTTGAAATATATGGACTCAGGTCTTCTCTCATCATAATACCGCGACCATTGCTTGTTAAAGTATCGTCCTCAAAATACAGGTTCCCTTCATAATCAATCATAACATTTTCAAAAATTGCATCGCGTGATGTTGCCGCTTTGTATATAATCGGTTGGGTAACAGGATCAAGCCCCTCTGTTTTTAGATAGAACCCGCGCTCAGAACCATAAGCAGAACCATCCTTCTTTAAGAAAACAACATCATCCTGTAATATCTCAATACCCTCTCCTTCCTCTCCCAAGCCGTGGGTATGACAGGTATGGGTTGTCTTCCCTGTACCACTCATGCCAAAAATAAGCATCCCATATTTTCTTATACGTCCATCAGGCCCTTTTACCTTCAAAATTTTTGACCCTGCATGTAAACCGAGCATTCCCTTCTGTTTTGCATTCCACATAGCCATCCGCAGGAACCCCTTCTTAGACTCACCGTAATAATCACTGCCCAAGACAACAGTTGTGCTAATTTCAGGGAAAACCAGAATCTGCCTATCTGTCTCTTGCCATTCAGGAATGTAAACAATATTTTGCTTAGGTTCACTATTCGTATTTGCTGTAAACAGGGTTGCCCATGTCATATAAGCAAGCCTGATCATCTCGGGTCTTTGTATTGAAACAAAAATTGTGCAATGCGGAGAAAACTCATTATTGTTACCCATTGTTCTGGCAATTCGAACAAATGGTGCTCTCTTCACATATTCCTCAACTTGTGAAAGTGTTTTAGGGAGGTTAGCCATTATCTCTGCCTGTTGCGGATTATGCGTTTTCAAACGAACGGCACCACTTCCAACATAGACGGTTATCTTTGCGCTGCGATTTTTTACAGTTGAATGAACCGCTACATTTCCGTATTTTGTGAACGATGCAAATCTTTCCGCACTTCGACGTATTGTCCAATCAGTAGAATTTATAACATTTTGAGAACCGCTGAGGTAATTTACAATCCGTTTTACCGCTTCAAATTCTTTCATAGTTGGTGGTGGTGTTGACGACATTCGGAATTTCCCTCTTTAACAAACGATTAATTCATAAGACAAGTTATTTCAGTTTGAATATAAAATTGACTTATTATAGTAAACCAAGAAAATTAAGCAACAAAAAACATTAAAATAAAATTTTATAATTAATTTAAGAAAAAAATATCAATAAGAGGATCTTTGCGTTCCCAAGTTAGGAAATGTTATAAATTCAGACTACACATTGCAATCAATCCGCTTAATAACAAATACAGAATCACCATAATTCTGTGTTTAATAAGTCATTCACTAAAGAATTATCATACAATCACCGTAACTAAAAAAACGATAGCCTTTATCTCTAGCAACTTCATACGCTTTTAGTATGTTTTCTCTACCAGCAAAAGCAGAAACAAGCAACAGAAGAGTAGTCCTAGGAAGATGAAAGTTAGTAATCAGAGCATCAACATACTTGAAATTATATGGTGGATAAATAAACAAATCTGTCCAGCCAGAATAAAATGGAGTATTACCCTTCATCGCAATGGTCTCAAGTACACGACATGTGGTACTTCCCACAGCAATTACACGTTTATTTAATTCTCTTACTTTCTCTATTTTAAGTATTAGATCTTTATGATATTCATAATATTCTTTATGCATATAGTGTTCTAAAATATCTTCAGTTTTAATGGGTAAAAAAGTACCGACGCCAACGTGAAGGGTAACAAACTCTATTTCAACACCTTTATTTCTTAGCTTTTCAATAATGTCTTCTGTAAAATGTAAGCCCGCTGTTGGAGCCGCTATCGCCCCTTCCTTTTTAGCGAATACCGTCTGATAGCGCTCGCGATCCAAAGAGGACAATGTATTGTTTTTATTGCGTTTTATATACGGAGGTAATGGCATTCTACCTACTTGCCATAATAGCTCTCTCGCTTTATCTTTCCTATAGAACGCAACCAACCATAATCCGTCCTCCGCTCTATTAATCAATTTCACTTTAGTTATAGTATTTTCAATACAAACCTCCTCACCTGCAACCAATCTGGCATTTGAACCCACCAAAACCTTCCAATGATTTTCCCCCAATTCCTCAACTAGTAGCAACTCGACGGATGCGCCGCTACTCCTATTCCCCATTAAACGAGCTGGAATTACTTTTGTATTATTCAATACCAACAAATCCCCCTTAGAAAGATATTTCGTTATCTCATTGAATCTGCAATGCTCTACCCTGCCAGTGTTCTTGTACAGTACCATCATACGGGCATCTCCACGATTTTTTTCTGGTTGCTGGGCAATTAATTCTTTAGGAAGATAATAATCGTAATCAGACAACTTCATAGTAACTTCCATAGATTTATACCAAATAAATCACACTTAATCTTTAAAACACCTTTTCCATTTATACATTTTACAAAACATTTCAAACCCTTATTGCTAAACTTTAAAAAGAATATTTCCCAATCATTTCTGCTTTATATAACTAAAAAACACATTATAAGAAAATTAAAACAAATTATTTTTAAATTTTTTTAAAGTCTCTAAGTTAAAAAAGACACCATATATAGTAGCGAATACAATAAAAAGTACAACTTTTTGAATACCTAATTTAACCGCATAAATTACATATAGAAAACGAAAAAATAACGCTTGACAAATCTATAAAAAAGTTTATTGTCTTAGTAATTAGTGGTACAAAGTGGTGAAAAGTGGGGAGAATAAAATGTTCACCGGTGAATACCATCATACAATTGATGCAAAGAATAGATTAGCCATACCCTCCGATATTCGTGATAAGGTTAATACTAAAATAGAGGGGAAAGGATTCTTTATAACAATAGGGCTTGATGGCTGTCTATTCATGTATACTCCAAAAGAATGGCAGAATATAGTGCAAAAGATTAACCAGCTTCCTTTTACAAATGAAAAAGCGCGTCAATTCCAGCGCCTTTTTTTTTCAAAAGCACAAGAAATACCAGATTATGATCCGCAGGGACGTATATTAATCTCACAAAATTTAAAAGATATTGCAAAAATTCAAAAAAAAGCTGTTATCGTAGGTGTAAGCAATCGTATTGAGATCTGGGATGAAACCAGATGGAAAAACTTCGAGTCTGAACATAGTAAAGAATACGAAAAAATAGCGGAAGACCTTTTCAAATAAAATATTACTACCATTGAAATAAGGTATAAAGATATCTCTTTTTATGAGTCTAAATGAACGATAATTTAAACAATTTTCCTCACAAACCTGTAATGGTTGAGGAGGTATTGTATTACTTACAATTACGACAAGGATATACAATTATTGATTGTACTGTGGGAAGCGGAGGTCACGCAACGAAAATTATTGATAAAATAAAATCTGATGGACTATTAATCGGTATTGATAAAGATATGGAAATTTTACAAATAGCCAAACAAAACCTATCGAATACAGGCGGTATTTTTAGACTTTATCATGCAAACTATTCAGATATTGATGAAGTGCTACGCCAGGCAGGCATAAACAGAGTTAACGGTGTACTACTCGATCTTGGGGTGTCTTCAATGCAACTCGACCGTGCAGACCGTGGATTCAGTTTTTACAAAGACGGACCTCTCGATATGAGAATGGACAGGTTAAATGGAATAACTGCAAAGAAGTTGATAAAGAAGCTTTCTGAACGGGAACTGGAAAAATTATTAAGAAAATACGGGGAAGAGCGATTGGCAAAAAGGATTGCAACTGCCATAATAAATGAAGAAAGGAAATTTGGTATTACCTCGACAACACACTTAGCGGCTATTGTTGAACATGCTGTTTCAAAAGGTAAAGGCAAAATACATCCTGCAACAAAGGTGTTCCAGGCATTAAGAATTGCGGTTAATGAAGAACTAGGAAACTTGGAGATTTTCCTGGATAAAATTCACAATTATATGTATGCAGGCGCTCGTATTGTAATAATAAGTTTCCATTCCCTTGAAGACAGGATTGTAAAAAATAAATTTGCCGAATCAGCCAAACAAAATCTATTCAGGATAATTACCAAGAAACCAGTCACTCCCGGTAAATCTGAAATAGAAAATAATATAAGGTGTAGGAGTGCTAAATTACGGTCTGCTGAAAGGATCTGATATGGGCATGTCAAGAATAATATTGATATTCATTATAACTATAGCAATGGCAATGTTTGTAGCTCTGGAAAGAAACAAAACATTAGAGGTAGGATATCAAATAGCCAAATTACAAAAGAATTATGCGGAACTTGAAGAAAAAAACAAAATATTAAATTACAAAGTAAGTCGTCTTAAGAAACCAGAGATTATTGCCATTAAAGTACAATCTTTAAAATTACCTCTCACAATCCAAGAGGAAAGAACTGGCATTATTCTCATGGGACAAAAGTTCAAAGACAATGTAATGAAGGCAACTGATACCAATTTTATTAAAGACCTGTATACACAAAAAGAATTAAACCTGAACTGTTGTTCATTGCATAACTAAATAATTACTCTTGAATTATAATAAATAAACCAGACCTTATTTAATCGGCCTGATTACTTATAACTAAAAAATTTTTAAAATAAATACAACAGCCCTCCTCCCGGACGCTTTCGGGACGGATAATAATCTAGTCTCGAAAGCGTCCGTAAAAATATTTTAATTTATTTTTATAAATAGCAAAATGATCCCTTTAAAAAAACATAGATTCTGGGCTAACATAATTGGCTTTACTCTTATTATAGCGTTCATCGCAATCGCAGTTCGTATAGGACGCATTCAACTGATTGAACATGATGAATTCACTAAACGTGCCAGAATACAACAGTATAAAAAGGTCTCATTGCCTGCCAGAAGAGGCATGATTCTTGATAGAAATGGTAGTACACTCGCCGAGTCTTTACAAGTAGGTTCTATTTACGCAAACCCAGCCGAAATTGATGATGTCAACTATACCACATGCCTTTTAAACAAAATTCTAAAACTCAATTCATCAAAGATCGCCAAATTAAATAATAAAAACAAGCGCTTTGTCTGGCTTAAAAGAAAAGTTGGCGATGAAGAGCTTGAAGCGGTCAAAAAATTGTCTTTGAAGGGAATTTACACTCAACACGAATATCATCGTTTCTATCGCAATGGTCAATTAGCAAGTCACGTTATAGGATTTACAAATATTGACGAAAAAGGGCTGGAAGGTATTGAACTTTATTTCGATAAAGAATTATCCGGTGAGACTGGATATAAATTTGTAAATCGCGATGCATTACAACGCCAAATTATCACACCTGACACAAAAATACAGTCCCCAAAACACGGGAACAATATTAGATTAACAATTGACGCCAATATTCAACGCATTACTGAAGAAGAGCTTGAAATTGCTTGTAAAAAATGGGAACCATCGTCAGCAACAGCAATTGTAATGGATCCAACGACATTTGAGGTTTTTGCCATTGCCAACTATCCCACATATGACCCTAATCATTTCAAAAAACATCCAGTTAACAATAGAAGGAATCTGGCTATTACCGACTGTTATGAACCTGGTTCTTTAATAAAGCCAATTATTATAGTAGGAATATTCGAACAAGGCATTATAAAACCCAACGATGTACTATTTTGTAATAATGGTGCCTACGAAATAAACGGTAGAATCCTCCACGATACGCATGGAGGTCATGGTAATCTTACAGTATCTGAAATTATTGCCTATTCAAGTAATATAGGAATGTCTAAACTCGGAATGCTTATGGGGAACGAAAAGATGTATCATCATCTTAGACAATTTAATTTTGGAGAAAAGACTGGTATTGAATTACCCGGTGAAATTAACGGCATCTTTCGTCCTTTAAAACAATGGTCAAAATATTCTCTTGTATCCGTCTCCATCGGGCATGAATTCGCTGTTACACCGTTACAGTTTATTACTGCTTTTTGTAGTATTCCAAATGGTGGCCTCTTACAAAAACCACGGATTGTAGAATCAATAATTGGAATAGATGATGAAACTATAAAAAAAGACTTAAATAGCTCACATAAAATCAGGCGAGTAATTGATGAAAATGTAGCACGCAACATAATGAATCCTATACTGAAAAAGGTTGTTACAGATGGCACTGGAAAAAATGCAAACTTGCTGGAGTACGATGTAGCAGGCAAAACTGGCACTTCACAAAAAGCTCAGGATAGCGGAGGCAGGTATTCGCATGATAAATATGTTGGTTCATTTATTGCTTATGCACCCGCAGAAAATCCCCGTGTATGCGTATTGGTAATGATTAATGAACCTAAAAACGGTGCATATTATGGAGGCACAGTCTCTGCACCAGTCGTTAGAGAAATTATCAGGCGCTCATTACTCTATTTTGGCATAGAACCTACAAAATTCCAAATGACTATGTAAAATCTTATTTTATATTTAAAAGGAGGTGAAAAGATTATTTCAACAACTTAAAATAATAGTTAATATATAGAAAAATATTTATGTTCTTTAATTTTTTTATAATCGGAGTATAAAAATGACACATAAAGAAATTGAAAAACAAAACTTCATATTATGGTATGGTTTATATGCAACGGATAAGGACCTGGAATTAGCAAGAACAAACTATAAGGAAACTCTAAACAGACTTTTAAAAGAATATGCAGAAGAAATAGATAAGATTGATAGAACAAAACATTTTTACGAACAGATTGCCATGCCAAAAAGAACACAAACCCAGCAATATGATGCAACGTTAAAAATAAATTATTTCCCAACGAAATTGGAAGATATAATTTTAGAAAAATCTTTATAACCATATATGAAATTAAGTGAGCTCTGCTCTTATTTAAATGAATATAATACCTTTGACTTTATAGAAAAGGAAATATCTGGAATCACACATGATTCGCGCAATGTAAAAGCAGATTATATATTTGTCGCAATTAAAGGCTATAAACTAGATGGGCATGATTTTGTAAATTCGTCTATAGAAAAAGGGGCCGTTGCAATTGTCTCAGAAAGAAGAGTAGAGACCTCAAAAAAAGTTCCCCAAATTGTTGTAAACAATACACGCCTTGCACTTGCGTTTATGAGTAGACAATTCTTTGGAGACCCTTCTTCAAGGATGATAATAACAGGTATCACTGGAACAAATGGGAAAACAACTACTTCATACTTTACAAAATCAATTATTGAAGCTTCAGGTTATGAAGCAGGATTGATTGGTACAATTCAATATCAAATTGGCAGCATGATAATACCTGCACAAGAAACAACCCCAGAGTCTGTTGATATTCTGAGTTATCTTTCTGAAATGCTCAAGTCCAATATAAGATATGCTGTAATAGAAGCATCATCTCATGCCATTTCACAACATAGGTTAGATGGTATCCGGTTTAATTCTATAATATTCACTAACTTATCAGCGGAACATCTCGATTATCATGAAAATATTACTAATTATAGAGCAGAAAAGACTAAGCTCGTAAATAAACTCGGACAAGACGCATTCACAATATTGAACGCAGATCATAATGCAAGCAAACATTTTGCAGAGTGTACTAAATCAAAAGTAATCTGGTATGGAATAAAATGCAAAAAGGCAGATGTAACAGCAGAAATATTAAATGTAAGTGCCTGCGCAACAAAATTCTTGCTTAATTCTCCATGGGGCAAAGAAATTATTGACCTGAAGTTGGTCGGAAAGCACAACACATATAATGCCCTTGCTGCAGCAGCAAATGGATTATCGCTTGATTTTAAAATTGAAGATGTAAAAAAAGGTATAGAATCGTTGAGTGTCGTACCCGGCCGACTGGAAAAAATTAACTACGGACAAAATTTTGATATTTATATAGACTTTGCACATACACATCAGGCGTTACAGGTGATCCTCAGCACACTTCGTGAAATAACAAGAGGGCGTATTATCCTTGTTTTTGGATGTGGTGGAGATAGGGACAGGAAAAAAAGACCAAAAATGGGACATATAGCAGAAAAATATTCTGACCTTTTCTGGATAACAAACGATAATCCTCGTTCAGAAGACCCTCTTGGTATTATACATGAAATTCAAAAGGGTATTAGAAAGGATGCCTCTTTTCGGATACAATTAGATAGAAAAGTTGCCATTGAAGAGGCTATTGCCGAAGCCAAAAAGGGAGACACTTTAATAATTGCAGGGAAGGGACATGAACAATATCAAATTATAAAGAATAGAAGGTATCCTTTTGACGACCGTGAAGTCGTAAAACAATTTTTAGGAAGCGCTTTAATACAAAGTTCTTAAGAAATCTATATAAAAATGGAAATCTTATCAATAGAAGAAGTTATTAAATCTATTAGCGGGCAGATAATAACTTACGGTAAAAACATAAATGTAAAAGGCATATCCACAGACAGCCGAACAACTAAACCCGGTGATTTATTTTTTGCAATCATAGGCGAGAGTCATGACGGCCACAGGTTTGTTTCAGAGGCTTTGAATGCCGGTGCCATAGGCGCAGTTGTATCATCTAGAATCGAATTAGGGTCGGTATATAGCAACTCCCCGTTAATTCAAGTAAGAGAAACCAAGATTGCGTTAGGAGACCTTGCCAAATACTATCGCCAGAAATTAAATGCGAAGATTGTTGGTATTACAGGAAGCAATGGGAAAACTACCACTAAGGAAATGACATATCACTTGTTAGCTCATTTTGGTCCTACTGCAAGATCACAAAAAAGTTATAATAATTTTATTGGGGTACCCTTAACAATATTCGAAATAGAAAACAGACATCAATATGGCGTATTAGAAATGGGAACAAATGCACACGGAGAAATTAGAAGATTATCTGAAATTGGCACACCTGACGTTGCGGTAATCACAAATATATCAAAAACTCATTTAGAAGGGCTCGGAAGCATAGAAGGTGTCATGGGGGCAAAAGGAGAAATACTTGAAAACCTCAGAGAAAAGGGCGCATTTGTTTATAATTTTGACAATCCATGGTGTGTAAGGATAGCTAGTAAATTCAAAGGTAAAGCAATAAGCTTTGGTTTCAATCATGGTGCACAAATTAGATGCACAGATGTAAAGAAAAAAGGGATAGGATACACTTTTACAATCAATAAAAATTTAGAAATCTACCTTCCAATTGCAGGATACCATAATATCTATAACAGCCTGGCGGCTTTTGCAGTTTGTCATACTTTGGGTCTCGACACTAATAAGTTAAAAAACCCCTTCCCCACATTTAAATTACCGTCTATGAGGATTGAGCATATACGTACAGGAGACATTACAATCATCAATGATGCATACAATGCAAACCCTGAATCTATGCAAGCCGCCTTACAATATTTTTACAATGCAGACACGACTGGTAGAAAAGTATTTATATGCGGAGATATGCTAGAACTTGGAAACGAATCTGCACAATTACATCGCGAAATCGGGAAAATTGTTGCACAACTTAACATAGACATACTGTGGACAGTAGGAAAATATGCAATTGAAATTGCAAATGCGGCAAAAGCCCATGGTATGCCAGAAAGTCACATCGCCAGCTTTAACGATATTTCTGAAATATCAATTATCGAAATAAATAAGCTCAAAGAAAATGATACTGTATTAATTAAAGGGTCAAGAGTAATGCACATGGAAGATATTATCCAGAAGTTTAAAGAATTCTTTCCAAAACAAGAAACAGCTTGTAACTATCACAACAATTAATACTAAAAAGCATTAAAATAAAAGTTATCGAGGTTCAAAAGTTGCTATACAGTTGGTTTTCTTCAATAGGCGATTTAGAATTTTTAAAACATATATCTTACCGTTGTTGCCTAGCTGCTTTCACTGCATTCTTTATTAGTATTTTTTTTGGTAAATGGTTTATAAGAAAGCTATTGTCATTAAAAGTTGGTGAAGATACATCAAAAACTGATTCTGACGAACTAAGGCACATGCATTCTACTAAAAAGCATACACCAACAATGGGCGGTGTTGCTTTTATCGTTTCTATCCTTGTTGCTACACTACTCTGGTGTGATATTTATAATGGTTATATACTCTTGTTGTTGTTTGCAATGATATGGCTTGGAGCACTTGGGTTTATTGATGACTATATAAAACTTACACAAAAGAATGCTGCCGGATTAAGCGATGTATCAAAGCTATTGTTTCAATCAGCGCTGGGACTTATACTCGGATTGATTTTGTTTTTCCATTTTAAAAAATTTACATGGGGTACACAACTTATACTCCCTTTCATAAAAGACACAACAATAGACTTAGGACCATTCTATATTATAGTTGTTACCTTTTTAATAGTTGGAATGTCAAATGCGGTTAATCTCACAGATGGTTTGGATGGGTTAGCGATAGGATGCAGCATCCTCGCAGGATGCGCCTTTGCGGTTGTTGCATATATTACCGGTAGGGTAGATTTCAGCAATTATTTGAGGATTCCTTATGTCCCTGGCAGTGGAGAATTGAGTGTTTTCTGCGCTGCAACTGTAGGTGGAAGTCTGGGATTTTTATGGTACAACTGCTTCCCTGCACAAGTCTTTATGGGTGACACTGGTTCTCTTGCACTTGGAGGAATATTTGGATTACTTGCAATAATTGTAAAACATGAGGTACTTATGGTTGTTTTATGTGGAGTTTTTATTGCTGAAGCAACTTCTGTGCTTATTCAGAGGCTATATTATAAAATTACAAAGAAAAGGGTTTTTCGCTGCGCTCCGTTACACCATCACTTTCAATTTATTGGATGGTCAGAAACGAAAATTACTATCAGATTCTGGGTAATTGCAGCCATGCTGGCAATCTTTAGTTTTATATTACTTTAGAGGAACTGTTTAATGAAATCATGGCATTTTGTTATTTATATTGCAATAGCATTACTTGGATTTAGTATCGTTACAGTATTCAGTACCGATACCACAGGCTTTGGATCAAATATAAGTAGTTATCAATTTTCAAAACACCTTCTTTGGATACTAATAGGTTCTGTATTACTTGCTATAATGACAAAGGTAGATTATCACTATTTACAGAAATTAAGTATCCCCATTCTGGTTATTTCTTTTATCTTGCTTCTGCTTGTGATGATACCTGGTATAGGGACCGTTACAAACGGCGCATGCAGATGGATTCGGTTCGGAAACATACTTGGTATACAACCATCTGAATTCTCAAAGCTAGCAATCATAATATTTATTTCATGTTATATTGCAAAAAACCAAGATCGTATGTACGAATTTAAGCGTGGATATTTATTACCATTTCTGATTGTTGGCGTTACAAGTGCACTCGTAATAAAAGAACCTGATTTTGGCACCTCTGTATTTATCATAATATTGTCACTAATTATGCTTGTCGTCGGTGGAACCAGAATTATTTTCATTTTATTAACTTTTATGGCATCTGCACCTTTTATTTATGAAATGTTGTTCGATAACTCTTACAAAGAAACAAGAATGACTGCATTCCTTAATCCATGGGAAGACCCTGCAGGGGCAGGATATCATATAATTCAATCATGGATTGCACTTGGTTCTGGAGGAATAACAGGACTTGGAATCGGAGGCAGCAAACAAAAGCTATTTTTTTTGCCAGAAAGCAGCAGCGATTTTATATTCACTATTATAGGAGAAGAGTTTGGTTTCATCGGAGTAATGGTTATTATATGCTTGTTCTTATTATTAATATGGCAAGGATTAAAAATTGCACATGAAGCCAGGGATATATTGGGATTTTTTCTGGGATTTGGAATCACTGTAATGTTTGGATTACAGGCAATTATCAATATAGCAGTCGTATCTGGAAGCTTACCAACAAAAGGTATTCCGTTGCCTCTTGTTAGCTCTGGGGGTTCTTCACTACTATTCTCAATGATAGGAATCGGTATACTTATAAACATTGCAAGACAATCTGCTCAACCAGAACATTCAGATTTACAGATTGCTGAAGAAGAACATAAAGATGGAACGAACAGAATATTCCCAATTAGAATATGGCATAGTTTAACTTCCAGAATATCTAGCTTTTCCTGGAAATAAAAATAAAATTCTAAAACGTATCGTTCCATTAACTTTTAAGAAAAGGGGACAAATAATGAAAGTTGTTTTCGCAGGTGGCGGTACTGGCGGGCATCTTATGGTTGGATTAAGCATCGCAGAAGAGATTCGTTTAAGATTTCACGATGCGGACATTGTATTTTTTGGAACAAATAAAGAATTTGAAAAACGATGCGTCGAACAAAAAGGATTCAAATTCCACCAAACTCATGCAAAAAAATTTGGAAAATCACTCAAACAAATAATCACTTTTATAAGTTCAGCAATCCTGGATATTATTGAGTCCCTTATTTCCATAAGAAAATTAAATCCTGATATAGTAGTTGGGCTTGGTGGATATGCTTCTTTCGCCCCAATTATTGTGGCAAAATTACTCAGTGTTCCATCCGTCCTTTTGGAGCAAAATGTTATTCCCGGAAGGGCTAATAGATTATTGGCAAAATGGGTGGACGAGGTATATTGTCACTGGCAGGGTTCGCTTAAATGGTTTAATAAGGCAAAAGCTGTGCGAGTTACAGGAACTCCCGTTCGTAATGATATTCTAAACAGCCAAAAGTTGCATTCTGCAGAGAAATTTGGACTAAATTCCTCTAAAAAGACAATACTGATCACGGGTGGAAGTCAAGGTGCACAGGTAATTAACGAAGTTATATTAAAATGTCTTCCATTGTTAGAAAAATATTCCAACGAACTACAAATAATCCATTGCACAGGTGAATACGGATACGAAATTGCAAAAGAAACGTATAAACAATCAAAAATTAACTCTTTTGTTTGCAGTTTTTTAGATGATATGGGGTCTGCCTTTAGCTTAGCTGACTTAATAATTTGCAGGGCAGGCGCTACCACCATTGCTGAAATTACCGCAAAAGGTATTCCGGCAATACTAATCCCATATCCACATGCAACTGATAACCACCAATACTGGAACGCAGTGGAACTTGTTAGCAATGGCGGAGGATATTTATTACAACAATTTGATCTAACACCCGAAAAAGTCATAGAACTTATTACAGAACTTCTTAATGACAAAGAAAAGTATGAAAGAATGCAAATGTTTAGTAAAAGACTTGGTAAACCAAATGCAGCCGTAAATGTTGTTGATAATATTTGTAGAGTAATAGGCTTAAAATGTTCTGAATTTGCTATAATTGTTGGTTAAACTCACAAAATAACTATCTTTACTGTACATGTACGTTTATAAAAAACATTAATTCTCTCAGTCATTATTCGAATTAAACATATATTATTACTAAAATCACCAACATACCTTATTTCGAGAAAAGGAGCAAAAGGGATGCAGGCTTATATATCTGTAATAGAAAGGCCGTTTAAATACCAGCCTTTAAATGGACGTTGTATATACTTTATTGGAATCGGTGGCATTGGTATGAGCGCTGTTGCACGTATTCTGATAAAAGAAGGTTATACTGTTGTTGGCTCTGATATACGTTCTTCCTCTTTGACTTATTCACTCGAAAAAATGGGCGCAAAGATATACACAAAACAAGACGGAAGCTGCATGACCTCAGAAACAGATACCGTAGTAATCTCAGCCGCTATTACAGAAGACAATCCAGACCTTATAACTGCCAGGAAAATGGGCATTAAAGTTGCAAAATATTCACAAATACTCGGCTCCTTAATGAAACAGAAACAAGGGATTGCAATAAGTGGAACTCATGGAAAAACAACTACAAGTGCAATGATTTCCACAATATTAAAAACGGCTGGATTGGACCCTACGTTTGTTATTGGTGGGGAAGTACCAGATATCGGTGGAAATTCATATTTAGGCAGGGGTAAATTTTTTGTTGCAGAAGCCTGCGAATATGATAGTTCTTTTTTAAACCTTACACCACAAGTAGGTGTAATTACTAACATAGAAGAAGACCACCTCGATTATTATGAAAACATAGAAAAAATAATAAACGCCTTTGGAGAATTTGCATCGCTTATCTCAGAGGAAGGCTTACTTGTTGTCAATAACCACGATAATAACATCCCGATAGCATTAAAAAGAGCAAAATGCAAGGTGGAAACGTTCTCTCTGGACAAATCTTCTGACTGGCGTGCCGAGAGGATATCTACAATCAACGGTACAAACAAATTCAGAATATATAGAAAAGACAATTATTTTGGCGATTTCTCATTAAGAATACCAGGATATCACAATATACTAAATGCACTTGCTGCAACTGCCGTATGTACTTTTGTAGGTGTTGATAAAGATACTATCAATTTATCATTGGCATCGTATAACGGAGCCAATAGACGTTTCCAAATTATTGGAATAAGAAACAATATCACCATAATTGACGACTACGCCCATCATCCGACCGAAATATATGTTACATTAAAGGCTGCGCGTGAATTCTACCCAAATAAAAAGCTATGGTGTGTGTTTCAACCTCATCAATATAGCAGAACACGCCGCCTCCTAAAAGGCTTTGCAACATCTTTTAAAAACGCTGATAAAGTAATATTAGCGGATATCTATGCTGCACGTGACAGTGAATGCGAACAGGCAGCAATAAATATTACCAGATTGTGTGAAGAAATTAAGAACTCAGGTACAGACGTACAATGTATTCCTAAATTGAATGATATCATAAATGCCTTATTGTCAAATATAGAGCCGGGAGATATAGTAATTACAATAGGAGCCGGCGATATCTGGAAGGTTTCTAATGAGTTGGTTTTAAGTTTAAAATAAACTATGTAAACAATTGTTAACAACCGTATCACCCACATTTTAAAAATTCTAAGTAACTAACAAACACAATACCAAAAAGGAGACTTAAATGAAGCCTAAAAATATAGTAGTTTTAATGGGTGGTATCTCCTCCGAGCGTGAAATTTCTTTACGTTCAGGCAGCGCCGTCGCAAAAGCACTAGAGGAGGTTGGATTCAATGTTACCTGCGTTGATGTAAAAGACGAAAAGATCGAAGACCTTAATTACTTAGAAACTGATGTCGCCTTTATAGCCTTACATGGATATTTTGGCGAAGATGGTGGTGTACAACAATTATTAGAATCTAAGGGAATTACTTACACTGGCTCAGAAGTAAATGCAAGCAAACTGGCAATGGATAAACTGGCAACAAAACGGTGTTTTGTTAAGTCAGGTCTTAAGACACCAGACTACCTTACTATAACCGAATTTCAAGATTATGATGAAATACGAAACGAGGTAACAAAATTCGGACTGCCGGTAGTCTTAAAACCCACTAGAAATGGTTCCAGTATAGGAATATCAATACTTAAAGATATTAATAATCTTAGAATATGTTTGGAAAAGGCTTTCGAGTTTGGATATGAAATTCTTGTAGAAAAATACATAAAAGGTAGGGAACTAACTGTTGGAATTTTAGATGAAACACCTTTACCAATTATTGAAATTAAACCAGCGACTGAATTTTTCAATTATGACGCAAAATATAAAGACAATAAAACTGAATACTTAATTGTAAAAACATCACTTGAAGAAAAGATAAACACAGATAGTAATTCTATTAATTTTATTGGTTCCCTTCCGCCTTCTTTATATAATAATGCTCAGGAAATGGCACTAAAGGCACATAAAACTCTTGGCTGCAAGGGATTCTCAAGAGTAGATATGTTGATGGATTGCCACGGCAATTTATATTTACTTGAGGTAAATACAATTCCTGGTTTTACTGAAAAAAGTTTGCTTCCAAAGGCTGCAATAGCAGCAGGAATACAATTCCCTGCATTATGTAAAAGAATTGTGGACATCGCTTATCAGAATTCAGTTATTAACGTAAATGTACAAATCCAGAATTAAAAACATTAATTATAATACTACCCGCTTTAAACCTTTCTTTGACTTTTTTTCAACTAAAAGTGCGGAGTACAAAAAAAAATTATATCCATTCCTAATTGGGCTTCTTATATTAGCCTGCATAACAATTTCTTCAATATGGGGGATTAAAAATCTCTGGTATTCTTTAACAAACTTAAACATCTTTAAGCTAAGCCCTTCAACCTTCTCATTTAACACACCAACATGGGTCACAGATCGTTTCTCTAATGATATAAAATACGTCTCATCTCTGAATCAGTGCTATAGTATGTATGAATACAATCTAACCCAGGCAATCGCTGCCGCTTACAGTAAAATTACTCCAATAAACAAAATAGATGCAATTAAAAGAGTATATCCCAACAAATTAAATATTAAACTCATCTTACGCACACCAGCAGCCCTTGTTAAATGTGGAAACAACGTCTATCTTGTAGACTATGATTGTGTTTTGCTACCAAAAGAATATTACAAACTACCAAATAATGAATATGACCCCCCCTGTATTCAAAGTAACAAATTAACAAGGCCGCCTTTGCTTGGAAATACATGGAATGATAACGGAATCAAAGCAGGAGTCGAGTTATTGAAATTTCTCAGGGCAAATAATGTACATAATATTTTTAAAATCCTTGCAATAGACGTATCAAACGTATGTAAGAAAAGGAACACGGGTAAGAGTGATATTATTCTTTGGACTGAAAATAACACACAAATACGATGGGGATGTTCTTCTCTTTGCAATGAACCAAATGAACTCTCTGATGAAGAGAAGCTACAAAACTTATTGAGTATTGCAAAATCGGAAGGAACCAATTTGAAACGAATGGATTATGTTGATGTACGCTGGAAAAAACCAGTAGGAAAGCAATGGGCAGGGATTAAAAAAACACTTGCAGAATAATAAACACTTTATGGTAAATCAGGGTTTTCCGGGTCCCAGATTAATTCCTGGCCTGCTTGCCTGTTTGGCCATCCCTTATTTGTTGTTCCATCAGAATCACCATTCTGTATACGTTCAACATGTCCATCTATAAAAAGAATATTTGCAGCTCTTGAGTGTCTCTGTGCAACACTGCCATAAGAGCCTTCAAAATTGTTAGACACACCAGCATTGTTTATACGACCATCAAATAATAAAACAGTTTTTGTTGGATTGTATACAGTTTCAATCGTTCTCTGACACTCACTATCCTGGACAATATTCATATTCATTTTTATCGTTCTGGTTGTGTCACGTTCAGAAATAGGAACCTTCTTAAAAACCGGGTCTTGCTTAACAAACATTAAACGTTCTTCCGATGAAATTTCATCCCTTTCGAGTGGTGGAATTAAAACTGACAAGTATCTGTCTACCGCCTTGAACCATACTTCGCCTGTGCATGTTTTTGTGCCGTCTTTGCTAGTCTCACTGTTATTGGGACGTGGAAGTAAACCATTATTATCATTAACATACTGTTCTATCGCCAGGAATACTTGTCTCATGTTATTTGTACATTCAATTTGATATGCCTTATTTAACGTAGTACTGAGTGTTGGAACAAGAATTCCTGCAAGAATTCCAATAATCATTACAATTATTATTAATTCAATAATTGTAAAACCTTGCTTCTTTAAAAACACATTTGACATGTTATATACCCAAAGTTCTGGTATAATTAAGCTAGAATTCAGAGTTTGAATTTTTAGTCTTATAGATAAAATATTTTTGTCAATCAAATCAGCGTTAAATCTCAAATTAATAAAACTACAACTGTTTTTGCAAAAATATTTGACTTTCTATATTGTGTTGTTAAAATTTTAAATTGTTATGGTTTAATTAGATACAGACAATTCTATTAAATGCGGAAGTGGCGGAATCGGCAGACGCGCTAGTTTGAGGGGCTAGTCCCGCTGATATCGGGGTGGGGGTTCAAGTCCCCCCTTCCGCATCATACTACAATAACCCCCCAGAAATATAATGAACTATTTATTTCTGAAACAAATTTTAGTTGCACTTCATTATAATAAATGACATAGAATTAACAAAATGTTAATAATAAAAACATTACCCGTTTATGGGAGGCTCATTAATGAGCAAGTGTAAAATATCAATAATATTGATAGCAGCCTTTAGCCTTGTCGCAGGTTGTAAAGAAACGCAAATAAAACAATCTGACTTTACCCCGTTTAAGAGGCCAATAACACTTTCTACAACAACTGGAGAGGTAGAAAAGAGACCGTGGGAGTATGAAATTTCACCTCATAAAGAGGTTATGAAAGAAGAAGAAAAAAAGAAAAAAATACCTGACGAATTTACGTATCCTGAAGAACGCAAAAAACCAGAACCGGCACTTAAAAAACCTGAATATATAGGAGATAAAATTGATATCTCTTTTAACTTTGATAACGCTGAGATGAAAGATGTTATACATGTCATTTTAGGTGAAATCCTTAAAGTAAATTATATCTTAGACAGAAGAGTAGGTGGCACTATAAATCTCCACGCGACAGGACAGGTGTACAAAGAAGAGCTTATTTCAATACTTAACACGTTACTTTATGTCTATGATTTTGCAATTATAAAAGACGGCGACATATACAGAGTACTTCCAAGGGCAGAATCGAGACAGGAAACAAATATTGTCATCTTCGGTGATAAAATTCCTCATCCAGAGAAAGATATAATAATTCAAATCGTTCCTCTTCAATATGAAAGCGCCAAAAATCTGAGCGGGACAATAAAACCGTTCATGACAGGTATAGGGAATATCGTTACACATGGAGATTCTAATTATCTTATACTTGTAGAACATGCATCAAATATGGCTAAGTTACTCACATTAATAAAAACATTTGATACACCCTTTTTTGCAGGTAAAGCCGTAAGGATTTACGATTTTAAGTATGCGGATCCAAGAAATATGGCTAAGGACCTCACTACTATAGTCCAATCATTGGGCGGGAAAGTAGGCAATGAGGGCGAATTTAACTTCATTCCATTTACAGAGTCAAACAAAATGATAGTTGTCTCCAGAATACCAGAACTTCTAGCCAAACTAGACCTCTGGATACAGAATATTGATGTCCCCCCGTCTGAATTAGAGGAAGATATTAAGGTTTATGTTTACAAGGTGCAGCACCAGAAAGCCGATACAATTGCACCCGTTTTAACACAACTTTACAGCGAGAAAATGTCTGCACAGCCAAAACCTTTTGGCAAAAAACAGCTTGAAGCTATGAAAATTATTGCGGACCCAAAAACAAATTCAATTATTATCAAGGCGCTACCCAGCGATTACAAGAGCATGAAAGCCATAATAGAAGCAATAGACGCCACACCGCAACAGGTATTTATTGAAGCTTTGATAATAGAAGTTGGACTTAATAGTAGTTTAGATTACGGCACTGAATGGTTATGGGACATGGGACAAACACAATTATTTGGATTCGGAGACATGAAAAGAACCGCTGAGACACCAACAATGATTTTTGAAAAGGGAAATTTTGAAATCCTGTTGGATATACTTGCAACAAAATCAGACGTAAGAATCCTTTCTGCGCCTCACCTCCTTGTAAAGGACGAACAATCTGCAAATATACAGGTTGGTAGTGAAGTACCTATTTTGTCAAGCTCTGGACAGCAGGCTGGCACCACTGTTACGTTTGAGCAGGTACAATACCGTGATACAGGTATAATCCTTACGGTTACTCCACATATTGCAGAAAATGACTTTATATCATTGGATATCAAACAGGAAGTAAGTGACGCAGAAACTACTACGACCGGTGTTAGTGATTCTCCAACATTTTCAACCCGCAATGCAGAAACCTCGCTTGTGATAAAAAGCGGACACACTGTAAGCCTCGGTGGCATAATCCAGCAAAAAGATGAAAAAAGCGTAAGCAAAATACCCCTGCTTGGAGATATTCCATATTTAGGCAATCTATTTAAATCAACATCTATAAAAAATACCAGAACAGAATTACTTATGCTAATAACACCCTATGTCGCAAACAACGCAGAGGAAGCCGATACTTTAACAGACGCCTTCCAGAAAAAACTTAAAGAAATAGAACCTCTATTAACTCAAAGGAATATGGAAGTTGATAAATATTAAGACCCATTCTGGTTTTACCATACTCGAGGTTATGGTTGCCCTGGCAATAATTGGTATTTCTATAGGTATATTCTTCAGCCTGATAGGAA
>MHYY01000150.1 GCA_001830285.1 Planctomycetes bacterium RIFCSPLOWO2_12_38_17
TACAGGGTATCGTCCAAATCAAATATTACAGCCTTTACTTTCATAATAATAAATATTCCTTGTTAATATGATGTTCTAATCTTATTTACTAATATGTGAGCCTGCCTTATAGGTTCTGGAATACGGTATCCACAACCTGTTTCTAAAACAATGTGTACAGCAAATGCTAAATTTACTTTATGTCCGGGCGATACAAAGACAGGTTTGGTATTAATTTTTGTTCGAAGTACAGCCCCTACAACCTTATTGTTGAAAACAAGTTTTGAGTATGCGCCAATCTTATTTCCAACTTCTCCATATTCGCCGACCAGAAGGCTTTTTGCGCATCCTATGGAAGGCTTGTTTAAAATAAGACCTATATGGGACGCCAAACCAAAATTTCTCGGATGGGCGATTCCCTGACCATCGAAAAGGATGACATCCGGATTAGTTTTAAGTTTCCTGAACGCCCTTAGTAAGATAGGCGCCTCCCGAAAGGAAAGGAGCCCTGGAATATAAGGGAATTTAACCCTGCCCGTTACAGTAACTTCCTCAATTTTTTCCAATTCACTTTTAATTTCATGTACAACCACACCTGCAAAAAAGCGATCGCCTCGTTTATCAAAAGAAACGTCAGTGCCTGCAACTTTATGAACTTTTACTTGAGGCTTCTTTAAAATTAATGAATTCCTTAAAATTTCCTGTATTTGAATCGCTTTTTTATAATTTACATTCCATGAATGCAGTTGTTTAAATTCCATATTTTAAGGCGCTTCTAATTCTTCAACCTGTGGCAGGTCTTTAAGGTCTTTCAAACCGAAGTACTCAAGAAACTTTTTTGTAGTACCGTATAGTAATGGATGACCCAGCGACTCATCCTTTCCAACCACCTTGACAAGGTCTTTTTCCATAAGCAATCTGATAATCTGGCCAGATTGAACACCGCGTATTGCCTCAATATCTGCACGTATAACCGGTTGCTTATATGCTATGATGGCAAGGGTTTCCATGGCGGCTTTTGAGGGTTTTGTTTCTCCGCTTTTCTTCCGTAATTTTGCAACCCATTCATAGTATTCCGGTTTTGTAAATAATTGATACCCGCCTGCAACTTCTTCTATCTGGAATGACCTCTCCTGTAATTTATAATCGTTCTTTAACTGCACAATTGCCTCTTTAATCTGAGCGCTGTCCACACCCTCAATAATATCGGTAAGTTTGCGTAAAGTGATTGGTTCTTCGGATGCAAATATTAAGGATTCTACAATAGGTTTGATTTCATTAATATTCTTCATAATTATAAATGTATCTATTTCAGATTATTGCGACACTATCTAATTTCCCACGAAGGGGATTGTATTGTATTTTTTATTTTATTAATTGCATCCTGCACGGCGTTGATAGCTGCCTTTGTTGATATAGTCGCACCAGTAATAGCTGTAATTTTCTCATGGTCTTTAATTTTAGACACAATTAACTGATTATATGTTTTATTTTTAAACTGTTCCTGGAACCACGGCTGAACTTTTTTTCTCTCTTTTTCCAGGAGACCAAATTTCTTTAACCTTTCTGGTTTTTTTAACAAAGGGATTTGCCATTCATCGCTATCCCAGTCAGTTGATTTCAACTCTCTTCCATAAATCAAAGTCCATAAGGTAACATTGCTTTCAATCTTGGTCATTTTGGTACCCAGACCAGGCGTTTCCCTTTGTGAAAGTATATCTATTCCAAGTATTCTGTCAAGGTTTGAATCTATTCCTACCATAACTTTAATTTTACTTGAATACCCCTGAGCCTCGCCACATGCTGCATAACCAATAACCTGACCTAATTTATTTATACCTTTAAAGACACGGTCTTGTTCTGCTATGTTTGATGGTGTGACCTCTTCTGGCTTACCTTCCAAGCCGGGCAAGACAATGTACAATGACTCTGCGCGAGCCGCTAATTCCTTCTTTTTAATTGTGTTTCTTGTAAGCAGAAAGGTTGACGCCACACCAACAGCGGCTAAAAACGAAACTACCGTTAGTATGACAGTGTATTTTATCCTTTTTTGCATTCTGTACCTTTTCTTAACTTAGCACCGTACAGCCTGGGTTTAGTAAAACGATCAATTAAAGGCGTTGCCGTATTCATAAGCAAAATGGCATAGCATACACCTTCGGGATAACCTGAATAAAAACGTATTAATACCGTCAACATACCCGCCCCTGCGGCAAATATAATAAGTCCCTTTTTAGTCAAGGGAGTGGTAACCATATCTGTTGCCATGAAAAATGCGCCAAGTAATAGTCCACCTGCAAAAATATGATAAAAGGGATTTTTTGCCCATGCTGTTTCAGCTTTTGAAGGTAAAATCAAAACCATAATAAAGACAGTAGCTATGTAACATGCAGGCACATACCACTTGATATAACGTTTATAAATCAGGTAAGCCCCTCCAAGCAATAATGCAATAGCAGAGGTTTCTCCAATACAACCGGGGATATTACCCACAAATAACTGCGCAAAATTATACATATCTGCCCCTGCCTCTTTAGCCAAGGGCGTTGCCCTGGTTATTGCATCTACCAGCTTACCATCTGCATCAACCTTTGCAATGTTATGGAAAAGCTTACCCGCCCCATGTTGCTCAAGCGTACGCCAGTCAGAATTAATTATAACCGGATAGGCAACCTGTAAGAATGCGCGCGATGCCAGGGCCGGATTCCAGATGTTATTACCTAACCCCCCAAAAGCATGTTTTACAATGGCAATTGCAAAAAAAGAACCTACTACAGGCACATACCACGGAACGCCTGGCGGCAACGTATAAGCCAGCAAAATACCAGTAACAACTGCACTGCCGTCTTTGATCGTATTCAGGACAGGAAGTTTCCTTAACGATAAAATAAATATTTCTGTAACAACTGCGGTTATACAGCTTAAAAAAACAACATAGAAGCAGTAATATCCAAACACAAAAACACCTGCAATGCCTGCAGGTATTAAAGAAAGTACCACACCCCACATAATCTTTGGGATGCTTTCCATATCCCTGATATGTGGAGATGCGCTGACAATTAAATTATTATTAGTCTGATTTAACATATAATTTAAAGGATTTATTATTTTTGTTGTGACTGTACTGTCCTTTGCGCCGTTTGCTTTGCAATTTCAGCCTTTGCAAATTTTATTAAATGAACAATCGGTCTCTTTGCCGGGCAGACATATGTACAACAACCACATTCCTTACATTCCATAACATTATTTTCCAAGGCTAACGCAAACTCTTTCGCTTCGCATGTTATGCTCAATTCGCTTGGGTTAAGACCATATGGACAACTATCAATACAGCGGCCGCATCTTATACATGCATGCGACTCCCATTGCTTTGCACCTTTTAAGACAAGAATACCTCCTGTTCCCTTGACAGTTACCGCCGTATCCAAGTTACTCTGCGCTATACCCATCATTGGACCGCCAAAGATAACCTTGCTAATATTAGTTGAAATCTTTGCTTCTTCTAATAATTGTTTTACTGGTGTGCCAAGACGCACCATAAAATTTTGTGGATTTTCAACCCCGTCTCCGGTAACGGTAACCAATCGTTGTATCAAAGGTCTCCTAAATTTTACCGCCTCGTATATAGCAAAAGCCGTCCCTACATTAATTACCACTGCGCCAACTTCCAAAGGCAGCTGTGTAGGTTTAAATTCACGGTCTAATAATGCCTTAATTAACTGGTGTTCGGCTCCCTGCGGGTATTTTACCTCCATAAGGTCAACCTTAATATCAGACTCATCTGCTAAAATATTTTTAAACAATCTATAGACATCTTCTTTATTTGATTCGATACCGATATGAGCTTTTTTACATCCGATGCACTTCATCGCCAATTTCAGACCAAGGATAATTTCCTGCGGTTTGTCAAGCATGAGATGATAATCACAAGTAAGATAAGGCTCGCATTCAGCGCCGTTCATAACAACGGTATCAATTATTTTATCTTTAGGGGGAGAGAGCTTTACGTGCGTGGGGAATGTAGCTCCGCCAAGTCCCACAATACCGGCGGACTGGATGCATTTTCTAATCTCGCCCGGAGAAATGGAATCAATATCTGAAATAACATTTGCGCCATCAACCCATAAATCTTCTTCTGTTCTTTCTATGATAACGGCAGGCGATTTTACTCCTGTAGTTGGGAGAGGCAAAGGTGTAACGTCAACCACTTTACCTGAAATAGAGGCGTGTACATTTGCAGAAATAAAACCTTGTAACTCACCTATCAATTGTCCTTTTCTGACAATATCTCCCTTTTTTACAAGCGGCTTTGCCGGCGCCCCGATATGTTGGCTCATAAACAAATAAACTGTCTTAGGAAGCGGGGCAGTTATTTCTCTTTTATTTCTTGTAAGCGCCTTTCCGTCGTCTAACGGATGTATACCGCCTGCAAACGTTCTATATTTTAATCCCGATTTAACAAAACTCATCTTTCGAGGTAATATTATACAAGGGTTATCTTAGCGCCCTATCAATCTGGCGTACGGCTTGTTTTAAACGAAGTTCATTCTCTACTATTGCCATGCGCAAATATCCCTCGCCGTTTTCTCCAAAAGCAGCGCCAGGCGCAACAGATACTTCCGCTTCATTTATTAATTTATAGGCAAAATCTACCGAACCCATAGCTCTCCACTTTTCAGGAATTGGCGCCCAGACAAACATGGAAGCCCTTGGTTTTTTAACATTCCATCCTATACGGTTCAATCCGTCACAAAGCACATCTCTTCTATTTTGATATATCTGTGCCTGTTCCTTGGTAAATTTACAACAGTCCCTCAACGCAATAATTGATGCGATCTGCACTGGTTGAAAGATACCATAATCATAATACCCTTTAACTTTTCCCAGTGTACTAACAATTTCTTTGTTCCCCACACAAAATCCCAGCCTCCAGCCAGCCATGTTAAATGATTTTGACATTGTGTTAAACTCCACGCCTATGTCTTTAGCGCCTTTTACCTGTAAAAAACTTGGAGGTTTATAACCATCAAATGCAATTCCACAATAAGCAAAATCATGAACCACAATAATATTATGTTTTTTGGCAAACGATACAATCTCTTCAAAAAAACTTAATTCAACCGTAGCCGCCGTGGGGTTATGTGGAAAATTAAGAATAAGTATTTTCGGACATGGAATGAGATTCTTTGCCGTATTAATCAGGTTTGGCAAGAATTTTTCATCTTCCGTAAGAGGCACGCTTATGACATTGCCACCGGCAAGACTGACTGCGTGGATATGTATTGGAAAGGCTGGATTGGGAACAAGCGCGGTATCGCCCGGATCTAATAATCCTAGACAAAGATGCGATATCCCTTCCTTCGAACCAATAGTACAAACCACTTCCTTTTCGGGGTCCAAAACCACACCATGTTGCTTTTCATAATATTTAGCAACTTCACGTCTGAGATTGAATAAGCCAGTAGCCGATACTGTATACCTGTGGTTTCTTGGATCCTGTACAGCATCGCATAGTTTTTGAATTATTGGTTGCGGCGTAGGGTCATTAGGATTACCCATACCGAGGTCAATAATATCAATATTATTGCGCCGCTTTTCATGCTTCAAGGCGTTCAGGCTACCGAATAAATACGGCGGCAATTGCCTGACTCTATTAGCAATATTAATTACAAACTCTTCAGACATTGTACTCTATTCCATAAAATAAACAGTGTTTATAAAGAACTTTTTTAAATCAGACGTTCGAAAAAACTTCTATATCACATACGTTGATGCAGAGGCATATCATAATCATACCGTAGAGATACGCCATGGCGTGCCTCTAAAGATTGGAATTCCTTAAAATTAAATCATCAACTATAATTCCTCATCCTTTTGTTCTTAAATAAACAGTTAAACTTAAAGGCTGCAAAATGAAGATGTGACACAAACAATTATGTTTAAAAAAGCTAATCGGTAGTTAAATTTCTTGTTATCGAAGCATTCTCTATCAAACTGATTAACCATGGTTTAAGTCTTTCTCTATAACGCTGGTCTTTCGCAATTTTCTCAAGTTCTCCCCGAACACTTTTAAAGTCCTTGTTACCGGCAGGTTTCCTTCCAGTAATTTTAATAATATGATAACCATAATCTGTTTTTATAATATCGCTAATCTCACCAATCTTCAGATGCGCAATCTGAACGCCCAGACTGTCTTTTGGACTGAAAGGTTGCATCTTTCCACTTTTAAGCGCCGTTACCCTATCTATTGATAAATTCTTCGCAATAGTGCCAAAATCTGCGCCTGATTTTAGTTTCTTAAGCACATCATCGGCATCGCTACGAGTCTTTAATACTATCTGCGACGCCTCTATTTTTTCACCGTATTCCTGCTCATACACGTCCCGTAGTTCTTCCTCTGTAATAGTAATCGTCTTTATCATAACCTTTTCAGCCAGAAGTTCAATCTCAGCCTGTTTTCTCATCTTTTTTAACAATTTATCTCTGAGAAGTTCAACATTGGTGCCGATTTTAGCTAATTCCTTCTCAAGGTCTGCTATTTCTTTTATACGATATTGCCGCATTAAGGCATTAATTTCGGCATCAACAACTATTTCTAGTCTCTGATTAACCTCAGAATCAGTAATGCTAACTCCTTTCTTTTCAGCTTCCTGAAATATAAGCGTTCTTCTGATAAGAACATCTAAGGCATCCTCTCCATACGCATCTACTAGCATACTATAAAGCTCCTGCCTTGTGATCTTCTGGTTATTTACAATAGCGACTATATTCTTGTCAGTAATGGTCTTCTTCTCTATTTTTGCTGGTTTTTCAATTTCCTTTAGATCGCCATAAACTGAACCAGCTAAAATAATTTCTGTTAAAACTAAAATAATTAGATTTGAATATTTTATAATCTGTCTCATTTTAATACATATTTAATATAAAAATAGTTATACTTGATAAAATAAGTTTTGGAATTATATCACAGTCAAAATTAAGGTGTCAATGTTTTTTGATTTTGCAGGTTTATTAAGGAAACACAAATGACGGCGATTATACTGGCAGGCGGTAAAAGCCTGAGAATGGGCTCCAATAAGGCATTACTCCGGTACGGCATCAGTACGCTTATAGAACAACAGATAACCATACTAAAAAATATATTTGATGAAATTCTCATATCGGCAGATAATGCTAATGCATATGAAAGGCTGCATTTGCCAATAGTGCCGGATATTATACCTGACATGGGTCCGCTTAGCGGTATTTGCGCAGGATTGCTGCGAGCCGCAAGTTTTCACTCCTTTGTAGTAGCCTGTGACATGCCATTTATCAATGAAAAGTTAATTCTTTACCTCAGGGAACAACTCAACAGTTATGATGTTGTTGTACCGCAAACAAGTCGCGGACTGGAACCTATGCACGCATTCTACTCTAAAAATTGCATAGAACCAATATTTCGTTGCATAGAAAAAGGCAGATTAAAAATTACTGATTTTTTCCCAGAAGTAAAAGTAAAACTCATCGAAGAGAAAGATTATAAGGAATTAGAAACATTTTCAAAATCCGTGATAAACCTAAATACCCCTGAAGAATACAAAAAGCACTGTCAATAAAGATGGTTTTATGAAAACACATAAGGATAGGAACTTATTGCCCGATTTAATTATAAAAAACATCGGTCAGTTGGTAACTGTCGCTGGCTCATCCCTAACCCCAAAAACGTATTCAGAAATGGATGAGCTTGGAACAATAAAGAACGGGGCTGTAGCAATAAAAGATGAGAATATCATTGATGTTGGACAGTCAAATAAATTAGAAAATAAATACAAATATAATAACATAAAAATCATAGACGCCTGCGAAAAAGTTGTTATGCCAGGCTTTGTAGATTGTCATACACATGCTGTATTTGGCGGTGATCGCGCAGGCGAGTTTATACAACGTATCCAGGGAATTACCTATTGGGAAATACTAAAAAAAGGCGGAGGTATATTAAGCACAGTTAAAAACACACGCAAATTAAAATTGTCTGAACTTATAAAAACATCAAGCATGCATTTGGATTCTATGCTTCTGCACGGCACAACGACAGTGGAAATTAAAAGCGGATACGGACTCAACAAAAAGGATGAATTAAAAATACTCAAGGCTATACAAAATCTGAAAATAATACACCATATCGAAATTATACCAACATTTTTAGGAGCGCATACAGTACCTTTAGAATACAAAAAAAATCCTGAAGCCTATGCCAAAATTGTATGTGATATGTTGTCTGAAGTAAAACCCTATGCGACGTTTTGCGATGTTTTTTGCGATAAGGGCGGTTTCAGCCCAAAGCAATCGGAAAAGATACTGTCTTCTGCCGCAAGGCTGGATTTTAAATTAAAGATGCATGTTAATGAATTTGAGGATATTGGCGGAATCTCCGTAGCAATTAAACTTGGCGCTATGACGGTAGACCATCTTGACATCATAAAACCCAGTGATATATTAAAGATGAAAAATCGTGGAATTGTTTGTGTCTTGCTGCCTGGCGTAACCTTTTTTCTCATGAAAAATACTTATGCACCGGCAAAAATGCTGATAGAAAAAGGGTTGCCTATTGCTATAGCCACAGACTTTAATCCTGGAACATGCCCTTGCAATAATATGCAGTTAATAATTACTCTTGCATGTTTAAAGCTTGGCATGACACCAACGCAAGCAATCAATGCTGCAACCATAAACGCCGCACATGCAGTTGGAATGGCGCATCGAATTGGAAGTATAGAAACAGGCAAACAAGCCGATATAATCATTCTTGATATTCACGACTATAAGCAGATACCTTACTATTTTGGAATAAATCATGTGAACACCGTGATAAAAAAAGGTAAAGTAGTTGTAGAAAATAAGTATCTGATAAACTAAATAGAAAGGAGTTGAAATTATGATAATTAAAAGAAACTTGAAGACACTTTTGGCTGCTATTTTGACGTCGTCTTTCTTTTACACCGGAATCTCCTGCTGTTTTGCTGAGGAGAAGAAAAAGACTCCGCAGGAAGTGCATGGGGTAATGATTGTCTCCATGGACGCCCCGTTGCGTGCTACTATTGGGAAAAAAGTAAATATTGAAGTTGTCATAGGTAATGAAAGGGCAACAAAGGTGACAACCATATTAACAATAACCTGCCCCACTACTAAACAGCAAATAGGTCGCGAAGCCGAGACACTGAAAAGCCTTTCATCCCAGAAAATTGTCTATAGCTGGAATACCGAAGGGCTAACGGAAGGAAGTTATGTAATAAGGGCGGAAATAGAAAAAGTGCCGGACGAAACAGACCTAGACGATAATTTGAGAGAAATAGAAGTACTCCTGGTACGTTGACTCACTAACCTTTATATAATTCTTAATCAACAAATATATAAAGGCGAAATACTCTCTGGTAAAGTAGTATTTGTGCGGCTTAAAGTATAAATGACGGCTTGAAAGAAAAGAGATACCGAGATGTTTCTGTACTCAAAATATGGCTTTATGGCTATACAAATAAAAACATTTAATTTATCTAATAAAGCATATCAAACATCAAATAATTAGAAGCTGGAATAGTGCTTTATCGTAAATATAAATATCTATAACCCTTTCTTCCTTTCCTTAGTTTTTTCTGCAATGATATCATTTATTTGCCAATTTCGTTCAAAAGCAGTACATGATTTATAAGATACGTCTCGCATGAGAACATTACAAAAAGCAATTTTACCATCCAGTATAATTGCATAGTTACAACCCAAACAAATATTCCTTTTGCTTGTTTTATTTTTCATCTACGTTTACTCCAATAGAGGTTTTGTAGAAATATTTACGTATATAATAATATTGAGATTTTAACTATAAGTCAATTTAAAAACCAAATATAATTAACAACCCTTTAAATTTCTTTTTTGAAGCGGTATTCCATCTTCTAAATATTATTTATACCTCAAAATACCTTCTATTAAAGTATCATTTGAAAACCTTTTTACAATAACTTCACTAATTTCAGCGGCTTCTGAAACCTTTTTGATACCATTCCCAAGCACGGGAGAGATTGCCCTCTCCCCACCAATAATAATTGGGGCAATAAATACCATGAGTTTATCCGCCAGCTTGTGTTCGAACACCGACGTAATAATTCTACTCCCGCCTTCAACAAGAATATTCGTCATATTCATTTGCGCCAGTCTTTTGAAGAGTTCCTTCAAATCAACATGACCGTCAAGATTATTTGTACAAACAATCTTACATCCAAATTGTTCTAGTCGTTTTACTCGCTCTTCCGGCGCGCTTCTGTTTACTGCTACTATTACATCACTATCGCAAACGGTCTTTAAGAGGCGGGAATTTAATGGTAACGAAGACCTACTATCAACAACTATTCTTTTTGGATTTTTCCCTTCCTTATGACGACAGGTTAATAATGGGTCGTCTCTCATAACGGTATTAATCCCCACCATAACACCGTCCATTTGTCCGCGGATACTTTGCACATAATTTCTTGATTCTTCACACGTAATCCACTTGGAGTCACCTGTATGCGTAGAAATCTTTCCATCGAGTGACATTGCCCATTTCACAATTACATAAGGTAGTCCTTTCTGCATCAACTTAAAGAAAGGTGCGTTAAGTTTTTCTGCCTGTAGTTCCATAATACTTGTTTTAACTTCAATTCCTGCTTCTTTCAGCTTTTTTATTCCTTTGCCGGACGTAATAGGATTAGGGTCTGTAACAGCTATAACAACCCTTGCAATTCCAGCTTTAATAATTGCATCAACACATGGCGCTGTTTTACCAAAATGAGCGCATGGTTCCATCGAAACATATAGAATCGCGCCTTTGCATTTATCGCTAGCTTCATTAATTGCATTAATTTCTGCATGTGCGCCGCCAAATACATGGTGATAACCCTTCCCTATAATTTCACCATTTTTAACTAATACTGCACCTACCATTGGATTTGGTTCAACCTTTCCGCGCCCTTTTCCAGCGAGTTCCAATGTCAGAGCCATAAACCTTTCATCAATATCGCTATTATAATCCACCACGCAACCCCTCTAACCGCTGAAAATAATCAGGGAATGTTTTGGCTACACATCCAGGATTTTTTATAGCTATGCCATTTACACGCAAACCAATCAGGGCAAAGCTCATAGCCATTCTATGATCTTCATACGTTTCAATTATGGCCGGATTTGGCTGTGAAGGTTCAATCTCAAAACCGTCTTCATATTCAGTCGCCGAAATACCCATCCTGCGCAACTCATTAACAACGGCTGCAATGCGGTCTGTTTCCTTTATCCTCATGTTTCTTACATTTCGCACCCTCGTTTTGCCCCGGGCAAACACAGCAACAGCCGCCAGGGTTTGTACTACGTCAGGCATATCGTTCATATCAACGTCTATTCCGTGCAGAGTGTTCCCTTCTATTTCTGTCCAATTATCACCCCACTTAACCTTACAGCCCATATTTCCCAAGACATCCACGAAATGAATATCGCCCTGCAAAGAATTCTTTCCAATTCCCTCAACTTTAACCTTTCCTCCTGTAATAGCCGCAACAGCAAAAAAATAAGATGCGGCCGATGCATCTGGCTCTACTTCATACTGGATTGCCCTATAGCGTTTGCCGGTTACGATAAAGAAAGTTTTATAGTTATTGTTAATAACCTTTACACCAAACTGTTGCATTAATCCAATAGTCATGTCCACGTATCGTTTAGAAACCAGACCGCCTTTTACCTCAATATGAACATCGCTCTCTGCGTAAGGTGCCGTCATCAGCAGTGCGCTAAAGTATTGACTGCTTAAATCACCCTTCACGACAGCCAACCCACCTCTCAGCCCTTTCGCTCTAATTACTACAGGCGGACAACCATTGTCGTATTTTGAGACAGCATCTGCTCCAAGTTGTTTTAAACCATCAAGTAAGTCCTGTATAGGTCTCTGCCTCATACGTTCAATCCCGTCTATTTCGTAAATTCCGTTACCAAGAGTTAACATCGCAGTCAGAAACCTCATTGCAGTCCCAGCATTACCGACAAACAGATTTGCCTCTTTAGCAGGTATATC
Organism: Planctomycetes bacterium RIFCSPLOWO2_12_38_17; assembly: GCA_001830285.1. Taxonomy (GTDB): domain Bacteria; phylum Planctomycetota; class Brocadiia; order Brocadiales; family Brocadiaceae; genus PLOWO2-12-38-17. Next base: position 12,050 of record MHYY01000150.1, read on the forward strand.
CCCGCCTTTACCGTGCACCAAATATTTACATGTGTCTTGATCTTCTTCAATAGATATTCCTAATGCGTTTAGACTTGTTGCCATACGTTTGGTATCTTCGCTAAAAAGCGCATTGCTGATGACAGAATTTCCTTCAGCTAATGCCGCTGTAATAAGCGCACGGTTCGTATAACTTTTTGAA
>MHYY01000151.1 GCA_001830285.1 Planctomycetes bacterium RIFCSPLOWO2_12_38_17
CAAGTGCTAAAGACATATTTAATGTGCTTTCACGCAGAAATCGTTGAAATTGATACACCTGAAGGAATAACGCCGATAGAAGAATTAAAAAAGCTCATTGATGATAAAACTGCGGCTGTACTTATTCAAAATCCAAATTTTTTCGGGTGTATTGAAGATATGGAAACCATATCGAACGTTGTCCACAAACATGATACGCTTTTTATTGCATGTATGAATCCCATTTCTTTGGGTATCCTGAAACCACCGGGTGAATATAATGCCGATATTGCTGTTGGTGAGGCGCATGTACTTGGTAATTATCTGAACTACGGCGGACCTTATCTGGGTTTTTTTACCGTTAAAAATGAACTTCTTCGTAAAATGCCCGGCAGGATAGCCGGTGAAACGTTAGATAGTAATGGGAAGCGATGCTTCGTCCTTACATTGCAGGCACGGGAACAGCACATCAGGCGTGAAAAGGCAACTTCAAACATCTGCACCAATCAGGCGCTTCTTGCCTTAAGGGCATGTATATATCTATGCGCATTAGGGAAAAAAGGTATTGCAGAACTAACCAACCTTAATATACAAAAAAGCCACTATGCATACGAAAGGTTATGTACACTGAATAACCTTGAACCAACCTTTAAAAAACCCTTCTTTAATGAATTTGTGCTGAAAGCAAAGGGCGATTTAAGTGTTACTAAAATTAACGAACATTTGCTAAAGAATGGTATCATAGGCGGCTTAGACCTCTCTGGTTTCTATCCCGAATTGAAGAATGATATGCTCCTTTGTGTGACTGAAACTAAATCTAAGGATTCAATTGACCGACTAATTACAGAACTGAGTAAAATAATTTAATCAGGGTCATTCCATTTATTGTAAACAACCTCGGAGAAAATATTATTTTAACTGATTCCGTTTTTCTTTGTAATTAGCAAGCCTTTTCTTGGTCTCCTTGTCAAAACCGTTGTCTGTTGGCTTATAGTATTCCTTGCCCTGAAGTTCATCAGGCATATAAGTCTGCTCCACATAACCACCAAAACTATGCGGATACTTATAACCCTTTGCATATCCAATGTCCTTCATCAAAGGAGTCGGCGCATTTCTTACATGAAATGGCACCGGTAAAGCCCCCTTTTCTTTAACATCCTTTAATGCCTCCAGATAAGCCAGATATGAGGCATTGCTCTTGGGTGCGCAGGCTAGATAGGTAACACCCTGGGCAAGCGGTATCCATCCTTCTGGCATACCTACAAAATCAAATGCATCCTTAACTGCCACTGCCAGTTGAACGGCCTGGGGGTCTGCGTTTCCCACATCCTCCGATGCAAAGATAATCATACGACGGGTAATAAAAAGCGGGTCCTCTCCTGCCTCCAGCATACGTGCTAGCCAGTATAGTGCGGCGTCAGGGTCACTACCTCTCATAGACTTAATAAATGCAGAGATTACATTATAATGTTCTTCTCCACCCTTGTCGTATAGAAGCGCCCTCCTTTGCATTGCCTCCTGAGCAATTTCAATATTTACAATCCGGTTACCTTCCTTATCAGGTCTTGCAAGCATGACAGATGCCTCAAGTGTATTCAACGCCACACGAGCATCCCCATGAGACATACTTGCAATAAAATCAAAGGCATCATTTTTCATTTCAACCTCCATATTTCCTAAACCCAGTTCCTTATCATGCAAAGCACTAGTTATAATGGTTTTAAGGTGCTCCTCTGTGAGTTGTTCTAATACAAGTACCTTACAGCGTGAAAGTAGCGGGGCAATGACTTCAAAAGAGGGATTTTCTGTAGTAGCGCCAATTAATGTAATTGTACCATCTTCAACGTGGTGAAGGAATGCATCCTGCTGTGCCTTATTAAATCTGTGGATTTCATCCACAAAGAGGACGGTTCTTTTGTTAAACAACTTTAACTGTTCTTTAGCCTCTTCAATAACTACCTTTATATCTTTAACACCCGACAAAACCGCTGAAAAGGATATAAAATAGGCGTCCATTGCCTGAGCGATTATAAAAGCAAGTGTCGTTTTCCCAACACCCGGAGGACCCCAGAAGATAAGAGATACTAATTCCTTATTTTCAACCAGTCTTTGCAATATCTTATTCTGTCCAACAAGATGCTCCTGCCCCACGAACTCACTTAAATGCTGTGGTCTCATTCTGTCAGCCAGAGGCTTCTTTCTTTTAATATCTACACTTGTATCAAATAAACTTTTTTCTGGCTTTTTTGCCGGCACCGAAAATCTCTCCTACAGTTTCATGTAATTAGATTATTCATAATTAGTAAAAACACGATGTAAAGCGAATTTCCTAAGAATGCCATCCTTTTTGTCATTCCCTTTTCCCTTGTTTAACAGGGACAAACTCCAGTGGAGATCAAAACACCATCCCTACAAAAGCAGGGAACCACTCAAGGACTTGATTCCTGCTTCCTCAGAGCTTGCCCAGTACTTGATACGGGAAATGGCACAAGAATCCAACAGGTATTTGAGTAAATACGATTACTCTGGTTTCTTAGCCTTTTCTTCAAAGTTTTCAGCCATTTTATTAATATAACTCGCAAGTTCACCTATCTCGTCATTTGAATTATAAACTACTCTGGCATTATAATCGCCACTAGCAACCTTTTTTGCAATTTCAGTAATGTGGTGAATTGGCGCAGATATTTTCTTACCGAGAAAGAATGCAATAACAATAACTCCTATAGAAACCAGTCCAAAAACAAGCATTATATAATTACGCAACTTATAAATTATCCCGTACCCTTCGTCAACATCAATTTCTGCAATCACGCCCCATCCATAATCGGGCATCCACTGCCAGAGACCTAGCACATTTACGCCGCGATAATCCTTATATCCGTCGGCGTCATATCCTTCTGAACCTTTTATACATTCGCTTATACCTCTGGTTAAATTATCAGTACCCGGAACTACAACCTTCATTTCCAGGGCGGTACGTTTTTCAACATAGTGAAGCCTTTTTAAATCCTCCGCAAACCTTGATTCTGTTAACATGTATCCTTTTTCGTTAATAAGATAGGTCTCGCCCGTCTTACCTAAATGAATATTTTGCATCACCGTGTTAATTTCTGAAACATCAATTCTGACAATTGTAACGCCAACAATAGTACCTGAGATGTCTTTTACCGGCGCAGAAATCAACATTGTAGGGAAACCAATCTCAGGAGTACCTGTTTCGTTTTCAACAGGTGTATCCGACGGTACTATATTAGAGTTGTAAAAAACACCTTTAATAGCAGAATGATAATAATCTTTCGACGATATATTCTTACCTACAAGCTCTTGTTTTGATGCAAGTCTTACAATGCCTTCACGGTCTGCAATGAATACTTCCCTATGACCTTGTTCTCTCCATAAATAATCGAAATACCTAGCGTTGCTTGTGTATTTTAATAATTCTGTATGTTCAACATTTCCTGTAACTGACTCGAGTGCAATAAGTACAATAGGATTGTTTGCAATACTTTGTACATCGGATACACATTTTTCCATCCATTTTGTTATTAATTCTGTTTGTTTATGGGCAGCGACTTCCAGGTTCTTTATTATTTCCTCTTTTATGGTCTGGAAGGTGATGGGATAGACTACTAATCGTAAAACAATTAATGGTAAAAACGTTAAGACAAGGAAAATTATACTTAATTTACTTTTTGTAGGCTTGAACAATATATTGCTCCAATATTTTTAATTATTTTTTTGGTACTTTTTCCCAGTCAGCCAGAAAGCGTTTAACACCATCGTCTGTAAGCGGATGTTGAACAAGCGAATCAAATACGTTAAAAGGAATTGTTGCTACGTCCGCACCCATCAATGCGGCGTCTCTCACATGAAGAGGATTTCGAATGCTGGCAACGATTATTTCCGTTTTAAAACCGTAATTGTCATAAATCGTGCGAATTTCCTGTATCAGTTCCATTCCTACATGACCTTTATCATCCAGTCTTCCAACAAAAGGGCTTACATATGTGCCGCCAGCCTTTGCTGCCAGAAGTGCTTGATTGGAAGAGAAGCAGAGTGTCACATTGGTCTTGATACCCTCCTCTGACAATTTCTTTACAGCCTTCAATCCGTTTTTAATTAATGGAATTTTGACAACAATGTTATCTGCAATTTTTGCCAGTTCTCTGGCTTCCGTAATCATCCCATCAGTATCAAGGCTCATTACTTCTGCGCTCACCGGTCCCTTCACAATTGAGCATATTTCTTCAATCGTCTCACGAAAAGGACGCCCTGTTTTTGCTATTAAGGATGGATTAGTAGTTACACCATCCAGAATACCAAGGCTGTTAGCCTCCCTGATTTCCTTTACATCAGCAGTATCACTAAAGAGGTAACCGGCATAAGCTGCCGTAAGCCTAATTTATATGATTTATATGCATAATCTATATGCAAGCAATTCTAACAGCAATTGTGTACTCAGCGAACTTGTTTTACTTTTCACATCTGTTTCTAACAAAAGCGCATATTTTCTCATCAGGTCTTCCTCAGTATACAGTTTTATTTGCTCAAAAAACCGTTTCGCAAAAAATGGTACTAGTTGTAATTCAGAAGATATTTTTGATTCATCCCCACCCATCCTCAAAATCTGCTTAGCCCTCCACAATCGTTTGAGTTGCCATGCCAGCAGACTTATAATCTTTACCGAATCTTCACCGTGATATAACATTTGATTGAGAATTTTTAGCGCATTTGCTACATCTTTTTGCGCCACGGCTTCCGTTAACTCAAATATTGTACGGTTTCTGTCAATACCAACAAGGGCTTCAATGTCTTTCTCTTCTATCTCAGACCTTTCGCCTAAATAAACTAATAACTTCTCTATATGTTTATCCAAGATTGCCAGATTATTACCAACATCCTCAACTAATTGCTGGGCTGCATTTGCATTAATGGATTTTTTATAATATCCTACACGAGAACTCACCCAGTTCTGCAAAAGATGCTCTTTTAGCTTCCTACATTCTACAGAAATTCCAATCTCATCAATAAGACTTGATAATTTTGTTCGCTTATCCCACTTATCACATAACAGTACCAGGCTTGCATATTTTGCAGGCGACAATGAATATTTTTCAATCGTCTCTCTGTTCTTTTCAACAAACTCATCGGCTTCTTCTACAATTACCAGTTTTTTCCTATCGGTAAAAAACGGTAATGTCCTTAATTCATCAAATATTACACCGGCTTGTGTTGCCCTCCCATTAAATTCAAATAAAGCAAGGACATTATCGCCTTCTTTAAAATAATTAGCTTTTAATGCAGAAATCGCCTCATT
>MHYY01000152.1 GCA_001830285.1 Planctomycetes bacterium RIFCSPLOWO2_12_38_17
ATCAGTTTTCCCCATGAATGTATATTAGGCTCAATTTCATTGGGAGTATAACCAAGCATCTCAATCCACCTTTGAGAAAAGAATATCTCCCCTGTCTTAACATTCCAATCCCACAGCCCCAAATCTGTTCCCCAGATTGCAAGTTCGAGTCGCTGTTCGCTTTTTTGCAGCTTTTCTATAAACTCATTACGTTCAACCGCAACCGCCAATACATTTGCTACTTCTTGTAAGAAACGAATATCGTTTATGGTAAATTTCCGCCGCTTAGTTGTATGTGCACCCAGAACACCAAAAGGCTTATTAGTGCCTTGAATAATAACACTTATACCACAAACTATCCCGTGGTCACGTAACAGATTTGAACCATGGAACCGCGTTTCTGTGTTCAGATCATCAACGACCACAGGTTCTTTTGAAAGTAAGGTATAATCAGCTTGTAAGTCTTTCCCGGCATCAACAGTTGCCTGTCCAACCAACCCCTTTTCCCAACCAATTCCTGCTCTTAGTATTAATTTTTTACCGTCAGGAAGCAACTCCAATACCTTACTAAATTCAACTTCAAGTGTTCGGGCGACCAAGATAACTGTTTTGTTAAATAAAGTGGAAAGCTCAATACTAGCCAATGCGTGATGGCCTATTTTTAATATAGCTTTCTGCTGTGTTAGAAGATTTCTTATTTCTTCATCAGCTTTCTTACGCTCAGTGATATCTCTGAAAATACCAAGAATGATTCTTTTATTTTCGAAAGAAGTAACACTGGCGCTTATTTCGACAGGTATTTTGCTGCCATTTTTATGACGAACATATAAATCTCTTGAAAACCCATTTCCTGTTTGTACGTGCTCTTTAAATATTTTTGAATAATGTGTAACTTCTTCTTTAGGATGAAGCTGTGTTTGGTGCATACCAATTATTTCTTCTCGGGAATATCCAAGCATATCTACCGCTTTTTTGTTTGCGTTGATAATTATTCCAGATTCTACGTCTGCAATAAAAATAGCGTCATGAGAAGTTTCAAAGAGTAAGTATTCTTGTTTCGACTTCATGAAGGTTCTCCTCCAAATACTTGCGTTCAGTGAATATCAACACAAGAACCTATGTAACCTGCAAAGTTGTCGTCTGCTAAATAGTATGAAGTTCCCGCGTTTAGAATCCAGCGATACTTTCCATCGGCGCGTTTTATGAGATACTCCATACTGAAATCTTTTCGTGCATCAAAGGCAGATGAATAAATATCAAAACAGTGTTGGAAGTTCTATGGTATTCTAAGAATTGGTATACAGCGTGTGCAATGCTAAGTTTACGAATAAAAGATTCTATTGCTAAATGCTTCTTTATAAATTGAAGTTATTTTTGTATTCTACAAATTTATAAATAGAATTTAATTACTGAGGTTATTAAAATCCGATTTGACCTATGCGGGAACCCCATATTATTTTATTATTAATCTTTTCATTGACTATCCATGCAGTTTGCGAATCTTCAGGATCAATCGTTACTGCGGAATAATCTCCCCACCGTTCTACATTATCGCTTGAAGGATTATATAATGCAGAACTTGTAAATATACTGTCACCGCTTGAAATTATGCCAGTAAAGTCCGTACCCTTTCTGCCGGAAAATCTGACCTGTGCATTTGTTCCATTTGCAGGGTCGGTTGATGACCACGTTACAAATGCATCTCCGACTGTGTTAGCGGTTACTGATGCATTCCAGTCATGCGATGTTGAAGAAGCATAAAAGAATCCGCTTTGTACCACTGAATCATTTGCAGTGTTGAATTCATAAAATTTGGGAGAAGGACGACCGCTATTATTTACCGTATGTACCTGCCAGAGTGAATCACCATACTGTGTGCTGGCATTCACAAACCTACTGTCTGATGAATCCAGTTTTGTATCTGTGTCAGGTTGTTCCGCATCTGGTGGGATGCTGTATGATGATACCGTTATTGTTGAAGAAGTCAATGTAGGGATTCTATTTGTATAGGTTAATGTGTATTTCGTTATTGTTGTGCCCCTTGTTTGCGGCGCAATTAGAAATGTCTTTTCGCTGCTATCCAGTACAATTGGGGGGGATACATTCATTTTTAGACCACTAAAAAACTTGACTTTCAAACTCAGACCGCTGTATAGCCTTGATTTATTTACTACAAGAAGCGCTGCATTTCTTGGAATGACTTCGGCAAAAAAGATGTTGCCTGTTATGAGGATTGCATTCTGATCAAAGCCAAGCTGAGGAAAATCCCAGAAGTCCCTCCTGTCTTTGTAGTTCACATCCATACTATAGATATAAAACGATCCTAAAGGGTCTGAGGTTTTTGAGACTGCAATAAATTGATATTGTACCGTAGGAGTTTCTGGGAAGGCTTCTGCTGTAATTATCCAGCGGTCTCGCATGTGGTCATATACACATCTAGGGTCGAATAAGTCTTTTTCGGTATAACCAAAAAAACTTGCAAGGGAGATGCTCTCGACCCTGTTACCATTGTTCTTCTCGTAGATATCTATGTTCTGATTGGTTACCTCAACAAAGTGATCAATGCCCACAGCACCATGAGTGTCAGGCGGGTGAGACCCTCCTGCCTCGGTTTGGTTAACGCCTTCAATATTTATTTCTTTTAATGAGGGCGCTGTTGTATTTTTAGTTTCTTTTTCGACATGACTAGGCTCGCGAATTGATGTCGCAGCATCTTTTTCTGTTTTATACTCAAATTTATTCAGCGCTGGACGAAATGGTATTTTTATCGATTTTGGTATTTTACCTTCCGCCCGTAACATAGCCTCGGACGCATCCACTTCTTCAGGCGTTCTCAGGTGTGCTCTTTTGACTTTGATAATGCCTTCTTTGATTAACTCTTTTGCGTTTAAAGGCTGGAGGGAGAAAATCAGAGTTGCTAAAGCAAACTGCAATAATAAAAATAATTTAAATGATTTAACCACCAATTTCTCCTTTGACTATAAATTTAAAGCTTTATTAGCAATATAATTACATATAATTTCGCAAACGTCAATATTTTTTTGTTTTTGAGTTCTTATTTAAAAGTAGTTACAATTTGACATTTATATAACAAAAATCACGATATTTAAGATGAATTTAACAAAATAGTTGACAATGTTTTTTCCCTCAGTTATATATAAATACTTATTGCTTTGTTCGTTGTATTCTTAAACTGGTTGTGAATAATTCGCAAGGACGGCAGTTTGTGGGTTTGGAATGTCAATCTCTTTTTTGTAAGCTTTTATATATTTTGAAATTGTTGTTTTCGGTTCCGTTTTTTATTATTGCATTTAATACCCCGCTGTCCGCTGTTCCTGTAATACCAAACGAGATGATTATAAGTGGACAGGTTACTGAGTGCAATTTAAATGCAACAGAACATCCAGACACTGAATCGGGTGAGTTAATTTATAAACTGATTATAGTTGTGGAGAAGGTGGCGGTTGTTAGAGGCGCTAATTTTTTAAAGAACAAAGAAAATAAACCGGTAACATTATTTTATAAAGAAAAATTACATGAAGAATTTGCAAATAAGAAAGTGAAAGCTAATGTGCAGTACAAGGGGGATGAAAGAGGCGGTTTGTTCTGGATTAAAAAAATCGAAATTATAAATTAAAATAAGAGGAGGCAATATGTTAATTAGTAAAATGAGTGTGTCTTTTTATTTCTTTACTTTAGTGATGATTTTTACAGGCTGTATTTTCCCTGTTAAGGGATACGCTGTACCGGCTGCGCCTGTGATACATCCGTTAACTCAATCGGACGGGACGATAATCAGCGCGAAACAATGGGGCGATGAATCATATCACGGCTGGGAGACTGAGGATGGTTACGCTATTATATTTGATAAAGGTTTAGAAAGCTGGGTATATGCAATTCAGAATACAGACGGAGAACTCGTAAGTTCATCAAGAGTCGTTGACAGAGACGACCTGCCTGATAATTGTGTTCCACATCTTAGGCCTGCAGGGAAGGCGCAGTTGAGGATAATTAAAAAGATGACAACAAGAGAATCCAGATTGAGGAAAGCCGAAATTCCACAAAATGTAGTGCCAACCACAGGAACAGCTAATGTGCCTGTTATTATGATTAATTTTAATGATACAGATACCAGTTTTACAGTAAACAACTTTAATTTACTCCTCTTTGGTACAAATACAAATAGCATGAGGGACTATTATGAAGAGGTTTCCTACGGGAAATTCAGTGTTTCACCAGGACCTACTGGAGTGCTTGGTTGGTATATAGCCTCTGATGAACATGACTATTATGGAAAAAACGATGATGATGGTTATGATAAATGGCCCAGCGACCTTGTTTATGAGGCGGTACAGGCGGCGGATGATGACGTTGATTTTTCAATTTATGATATGGATAATGATGGCTATGTGGACGTTGTAAATATAATTCATCAAGGCACAGGTGAAGAATTCAGCGGAGATGATGCGGATATATGGTCGCATCGCTGGGATTTAAATAGCGCTGAATATTTTGGGTACAGTCATTACGGCGAATATAGAACGAACGATAGAAACGCAAATGGCAATTATGTTAGGGTGAATGATTATGTAATACAGCCTGAACAGTTGGATGAAGGGACGCAGGAAACGGTTGGTGTTTTTGCTCATGAATATGGACACTCTTTTGGTTTGCCAGACCTATATGATACCGATTATAGTTCAAATGGTATAGGCGATTGGAGTTTGATGGCATCGGGCTCGTGGAACTATGTATCAGAAATCGGGGACCGTCCTGCCCATATGGATGCATGGAGCAAATATTTTTTGGGGTGGGTGAATCCAAAAAAGGTTACAAGTACGCTAACAAACGAACCTATAATACAGGCTGCTACTACGTCAGATGTGTATCAATTGTTGAGCGGGAACCCGCTTTCCGGGGAGTACTTCCTTGTTGAGAACAGGCAAAAAGCAAGTTTTGATGCTGGACTTCCGGGTGATGGTTTACTCATATGGCACGTTGATGGTAATCTTATTTCAAAGAAGATTAACTTGAACACCGTAAATAACAAGGAATGCTATCCATCGAAGAAGTGTTCAAAAAAGCATTATGGCGTTGCCCTTGTACAGGCTGACGATAATTGGGATTTGGAACTAGATAATAATTTAGGGGATGCTGGCGACCCATATCCTGGCAATACCAATAACACTTCGTTTAATAAAGAAACCGCTCCTAATAGCAAGCTATACAATGGGAAGAAAAGCGGTGTTAGTATTACAAATATAAGCATGTCGGATGCTACAATGACCGCAACACTTTCGGTAGAGAGTAAGTAGGTTCATGTTAGAAATTTCAATCTTGTAGAGACGCATTGCAATACGTCTCTACATTGATGTTGGGGAAATTCAATTCCCCTTTTAAATCCCCAGGTGAACGGGAAAATTAGTGGTGAAACCATCATAAGTCGCCGTCATTGGCAGCCTAATTTAAAGTTTAGGAATTTAAAATAGGAGTGAAGAGTCTTTGTTGGATTTTGGATTTGTCAAACGAGACGTTTGACCTGCCATTAATTGTTCATTTTTCAAGTTCACTTGGCCATGCCATGATGCTGCCATCCATATATTTTACATTTTTAAGACCTGCATTTTTCAAAATACGATAGGCTTGTGCAGCGCGTAATCCAGCGCGGCAATAAGTGATTATTTCCGTTGTGTTGTCAAGTTCATTTATTCTTGAGGACAGTTTGTCTAATGGAATATGTATGCAGCCTTTGATGCGACCGCTCATATATTCCATTTCGGTTCTTACATCTAACAAAATAAAGTTTTCTCCTTTATCCAGCTTATCAATAACTTTCTGAGGCAGGATACCATCGGTTTTTCCTGATAGTTTATTGGTCAGAACATTGGCAGCGACAATTATTGCATCCATAGCCATTGCGTATGGCGGGGCATAAGCAAGGTCTAGCTTGGAGACCTGATCAACAGTAGCTCCAAAGGTTAAAGCCGTTGCAATAATATCAATACGTTTGTCAACGTTGCCTTCTCCAATTATTTGTGCGCCTAAGACCTTTTTTGTGGCTGTGTCTGCGATTAGCTTGATAATAATATCTCTTGCGCCTGGATAATAATGTGAAATATCGCCTGCCGGCACAATGGTGGATTCTGTTTTGAATCCTTCTTTAAGTGCCTCGCGTTCTGATAATCCAACTTTTCCGACGTTCAAGTCAAATACCTTTACAATCATTGTGCCTGTAACACCCTTGAATGTATCATAGCCGCCTGTTGCATTAATTGCGGCAATGCGTCCCATCTTTGCTGCTGTTGAACCAAGTGCAATCCATACGGGTCTTCCAGTTACAAGATGAATACTTTCGGCGCAGTCACCAATCGCATAGATATCAGGAATATTTGTTTCCATCCGCTCGTTAACCTTGATTGCGTGCATTGTGCCAATTTCTATTCCAGCGTCCTGTGCCAGTTTTGTGTTCGGTCTGACGCCAATTGACAGGATGACCATATCGGCTTGTAATTGCCGTTTACCTGTAATCACTTTTGAAACGGTATTATTCACGTTTCCTTCAAAGGATTTTACACCATCTGATGTAATAACTTCTACGCCTTTTGCAATTAAGTGTTTCTGTACGAGCAGAGCCATATCTCTGTCAAGTGGAGGTAGTATCTGGTCAAGCAATTCCACAACTGTTACCTTTATACTTCTTTGTACAAGATTCTCCGCAATTTCAAGACCTATGAGACCACCACCGACGATTACTGCATTCTTAACCTTCCCGCTGTCCACTAACGTTTTTATCCTTATTGCGTTACCAATAGTTCTTAAGGTAAAAACGTTTTCCAGGGAAATGCCCGGGAGTGGAAGTATGATGGGTTGAGCGCCAGTGGCGATAATTAGTTTGTCATATCTAAAGGCAAGATCCTGTCCATTCTCTAAATTTTTGACGCTGACCTGTCTGTCTTTAGTATCAATGGTTGTTGCCTGATGTCTTATAAGGACGTCAATATTATGCATGTTCTTGAAATATGAAGGTTCTCTTAAGATTAGTTTTTTTGAATCTTTAATAACATCGCCAATGAAATAGGGCATTCCACAGCTTGCATAAGAAATATATTGTTCTTCTGTTATAACAGTAATATTTATTGTGGGCGACTCACGTCGTGCCTTTGCTGCCGCCTTCATTCCGGCTGCAACACCACCTATTATTATTAATTGTTTGTTTTCGTTAGCCATGTGAATAAAACCCCCAAAGAATAATGGTATTTTTATATATTCTAAAATAAGGTATAGTAAGTATTGGCAGGCATGGTATATTAGTTTTTAATAGTATATATTTTGGTTTTTATCATATCAAGTGTACAAAAATAAAAAGCGCGGTAATACATATATATATTTTTCTTGACAATTCTTCCTGTAATAATAAAATGCTCTTTGTTTTTAAATGTTCTAAGATATTAGGGGATAAGAAGATGAAAAATTCGAAACTGTTAAAGGTTTTATGTTCTTTAAATTCAGTATGTATTGGTTTAATTTTTTCAT
>MHYY01000153.1 GCA_001830285.1 Planctomycetes bacterium RIFCSPLOWO2_12_38_17
ACATACCACAAGCCTTATCCGTATTTTTATAACATGACCAACTTATATGCAATGGTGCATCCAGAGAGACACCTATTTTTATAATTTCTGATTTCTTCTTATTTATAAGTGGAGTTTCCACTTCAATACAAGTTGTTGGTTTTGTTCCTAATTTTATTAATTTATTGAAGACGTCATAATAGGCTTGTTTACAATCAGGATAACCAGGACTGTCTTGTTCTACAGCACCAATAAATATCTTCTTTGCCCCTATTACCTCTCCCCACGAGACGGCAATTGTTAAGAAAAGTGTGTTCCTGAATGGGACATAAGATGTAGGAATTTCTTTGCTATCAGGATTTGCAACCTGGACATCAATATTTGAGTCCGTCAGGCTTGATCCTCCAACCTTACAAAGGTAGTCAATATTTGCTGTAAGAATTCTGTTCCCTGGAATATTGTAAAAAGAGGCAATATCGTAAAATGCCTTAAGCTCCCTCGATTCTGTACGCTGACCGTAATTAACATGCAATAAAGCAAGTTGATATTGTTTGCTTGCTATCGCCGTTGCTACACAGCTATCTATACCGCCGCTTAACAGCACAATAGCAATATCTTTCATTTTGTTATACACCCCTAGTATCTGGTTCCCAGATATATTTATGTAGCTGAAGTTGGAATCTTACATTAAGATCGTCTTCCAGAATCCATTTAACCACATTCTTTGGATAGGTTGTACCAAATACAGTTCCTATCAAGACGTTTGTAATTTCAGATAAATTATATTTCTTTATTATATCTTTTGCCCAGTCATAATCGTTTCTTGAATTTAATACAAATTTTACTTCATCAATTTTTGAAAGGTACTCAATATTCTTCCAGTTCATGAGGTGTGTCATGTAACTGTCTGGGCATTTTATATCCATTATTTTAATAGCTTCTTTTGAAATTATGCTGATATCGCAACTCCCATTTGTCTCAACCATAACTGTATGTTTTTTATTTATAAGTTCAGTAATTAAATAGGGCGTTTCAATGTTAAATAAAGGCTCACCGCCAGTTACACAAACTAATTTTGACCTTAGCGTATCAACGCTTTCAATAATTGAATTAATTGACATTTCTTTCCCATCTTCAAAGGCATAAGTAGTATCACAGTAACTACAGCGCAAGTTACAGCCAGTTATACGAATAAAAATGCATGGTAAGCCCGCATATGAAGTTTCACCCTGAATACTCTTAAAGATTTCATTAATTTTCATGAGATGTATAAAATACTTAATTAATTTTAAATCGTAAATATTAATATTTCAATTTACTGTTTTATTATACTATAAATAAAATTTATTTAATCAATTATTTCATAACATTTATACTTAAATTAAGTTGAAATACAATTTCAAATAGCTTATATTCATTCCCGAATGAAATGTTACAAAATAATTATTTATATAAATTTATTGTTCATATTTTTAAGGAGGATAAATTATGTCAACAATTATAAAAGATGATATTTTGCAAAAAAAGAGCAAGGAAACAGGTGGCAAAGAAAAAGTTAATAAAATAATGGATACAATTGTTGAATCATCATTGCATCCGACTATTGTTAAACCTGAAAAACAAGCACCATCTGGACCAGCCAAACCCTCAAAAATAATTGCTAAACAAAATATTTTTAGCGGTGTAGTATTAATAGAGGGAGAAAATGCTGAAGACCTTAATGATATAAAAGGAAGGCTTATAAATGAGCTAAAACCTTCGAATGAGATAGAGTCAATCATAGTAGACCGTATTATTTCTAATATATGGAGATTAAAGAGATGTCTGAATATTGAGAGTCAGATTCTTGAGTATGAAACATCTTGTATTCAGGAATACAAACAAGGACTCTTTAGAGTCAAAAAAAGGACAGAAAAGGAATTGAATCAATTAAAAGCCTTAAAGATTGCCGAAAACAGAAACAAGATTAGGGAATTAATAAATTATGAAACAATATTGGAAGAGCAAACATTTAAGGCTTTAAATGAGTTAAACAAAGTCAGGAGTCAAGATTCGAAACAAGAAAATAAGGCAAAAAAAACGAAGAAATAATCTTTATAATAAAGTAAATTTAATAAATAACTTTGGATAAAAGTTGTTTATTGCAACATAATATATATTATCGGACGTTATAAATTTTGTATGCAATCTTATCGTATTTTAGTAAATACATCCTATTCTCCCCTTTTATTTGTTTGTTGATTTATTTATAGATAATTTTTCTTGAAAATACGTAATTTTGAATAAAAATTGTTATTGACAATATAAAATATGTCTGCTAATATCTTCAACTTATGATATAAATGAGCTAATTTAAGTATTCATTTTTCAAATTTTGCAAGTTATAAAAAGGAGGCAAATTTTGAACGCAGGAGATGTTGAAAAAGGTGTCACGGCAATTGTTGCCGAAGTAACTGAGTTAGATGAAAAAGAAATCTGGGAAAAGCGGGATGCAAATTTCTTTAAAGACCTTGAGATAGATTCACTTTTAGCACTTGAGATACTTGCACTTATTGAAAAGAAATTTAAAATACAAATCCCTGAAGAAAAACTTGTTGATATTACATCTTTAAGCGCTACAATTGGTTTGACAAAGACTGTGTTAGCCGAGAGTGGCAAACTCACTTCCTAATTTTATTGATAGTTAATTTAGCATGTCATAAGTTTTTACCCCCATTTATATCCTTCTATATTATTATGATGGAGATAAAGGGTGGTAAAACTTTTTTATAGAAAAAGAAAATTAAATATTTAGTTAATTATAAATAGAGGTAAATATATCTATGATACTATTTGAGGAAATTCGGAACCTACTACCTCAAAAATATCCTTTTTTGTTCATTGATAGGGTTGTTGAGTTTGAAGAAGGAAAGAAAATTGTTTGTGTGAAGAATGTCTCTGGAAACGAACCTGTTTTTGTTGGCCACTTTCCTGATTTTGCAATCATGCCGGGTGTTTTAATAATAGAAGCAATGGCACAGGCATCAATAATATTATTTAAAAAGAGTCTGGCTATTAAACATGGTGAGAACACAGTTTTTTTGCTTGCTTCTGTTAGTAATGCAAGATTCACGAAACCAGTTTTCCCAGGCGACCAGCTTTTAATTGAAATTATTGTTGAAAAGATTGTTTCAAAGGGAGCTATAGTTCACGCAACAGTAAATGTTGGCGAAAAAACAGTTGCAAAAGCTAATTTAACTTTCGGTATTGCTGAAAAAGGCACATTAATATAGTTCTATGAATAGACGCGTAGTAATAACAGGCGTGGGGATGATAACCCCTATAGGTTCTGGTAAAGATGTCTTCTGGAAATCGCTTATCGCCGGAGAATCCGGGGTTGATAATGTAACATGTATTGATACATCTGAATATAAAGTTCATAAGGGATGTGAGGTTAAGAACTTTAATTATTCAAATTATATCAAGAACGGCGTACTTAAGAAGATCGGTAAAGGCTCACAGTTTGCTATAGCAGCTACAAAGCTTGCTCTGGATGATGCGAGAATTGATTTTAATAATATAGATTTGGAGAGAATTGGGGTTTCTATGGGAACAACTGCAGGTGAAATACAAATTCTTGAAAAAGTCAACTATATACGCCATAAAGAAGGAGAAGATAATGTAGACCCTGATTTATTTTTAATGCATCCGTGCAACAACATCCCTGCTAACATTGCAATCGAATTTGGTTTTAAAGGACCAAATACCATTATTCCTACTGCATGTGCAGCTGGTAATTATGCGATTGGATATGCTTATGACCTTATCAAATTTGGCAGAGTGGACTTGATGGTTGTTGGCGGCTCAGATCCGTTTTCTAAAGTTGCATACACAGGTTTTGCAAGGTTAGGAGCAATCGCACCTGAAATATGCCAGCCGTTCGATAAGAATAGAAAAGGAATGATGGTTGGTGAAGGCGCTGGGATGCTTCTTCTTGAGTCACTTGAACATGCACAAAAAAGAGGTGCTAACATTTATGCAGAAATTATAGGTTATGGTCTTAGTTGTGATGCATATCATATTACCATTCCGCATCCGGACGGCGAGGGTGTGGTTTCCGCTATGAAGAAAGCACTTCAAAGTGCAAACTTAAAACCTGAAGATGCTCAATATATTAGCGCTCATGGCACAGGAACTCCTTCAAATGATAAGGCAGAAACAATTTCAATAAAAAAAGTATTTGGTGACAAACCAAAGAATCTTGCCATTAGTTCAATAAAATCTATGATTGGGCATACTATGGGTGCGGCAAGCGCAATTGAGGCTATTACATGCGCGTTAGCTGTACAGAATGATATAATACCACCAACAATTAATTATGAGACGCCCGATCCCGAGTGCGACTTGGATTATGTTCCTAATGTAATGCGGAAGCAGAAGGTAAATATCGCACTAAACAATGCCCATGCATTTGGTGGGAACAATAGTTGTTTGGTCGTGAAAAAATTTACATAATAAGAAATTTACTGCTTGTTAGAGTATATTATGGAAAAAACAAGAATTGTTGTTACAGGTATTTCAGTCATCTCCCCTGTTGGGACAGGGAAAGATGAATTTTGGAAAAACTTGACAAATGGTGTATCAGGTATAAAGCCTGTTACTCTGTTTGATGTGAGTAAGTTTAACAGTAAACAAGCCGGTGAGATAACTGATTTTGATGCAAAAGTGTATTTAGGACCAAAGGGCATTCGCCACATTGACAGGACTTCCCTGCTTGTATCTTCAGGGACTGTGCTTGCTTTCAGAGACGCCAACATTGAAAGCAATACTTATAGCGAAGACGAATTAGGAATTGTTGTTGGCTCAACTTATGGGAGTATCGATAGTATTAGTTCGTTTGATTTTCAGTCTTTGCGTGAAGGTCCCAATTATGTTAATCCAATGGATTTCCCCAATACAGTGTTGAATGCGCCTGCTAGCCGTGCCTCCATTTTCTGTAAAGCCAAAGGTCTTAACACTACGATTTCAAATGGTGTAACAAGCAGTATTGACGCTATTATTTATGCATCCGATTTTTTACGTATGGGTCGAGCAAGGGCAGTAGTCGCTGGTGGAGTACATGGATTAACCCATGATATATTCTGGGGTGCGCATAATTCAAAAATTTTAGCAGGAAGCAGGAATGGAACGCTGGAAATTAGCTCGCCTTTTGATAAAAGAAGAAACGGAATGATTATCGGTGAGGCTTCAGCACTTGTTTTCCTTGAGACACTGGAAGATGCACTTAAGAGAAATGCTCATATATATACAGAGATTAAAGGTTACGGAACTGCATTTGATCCAAAGATGTCTACAACAAAAAATTATCAGATTGAAGGCAACAAGCGTGCTATTATAGATGCAATAAAAAATGCCAATTTAACAGTACACGATATTTCCTGCATTTATGCAAATGCATATTCAGGCGTCTATGGCGATATTATGGAAACGCTTGCTATTAAAGATGCATTTGGTATGAAATCAAAACTAATACCTGTAACAGCTATCAAGTCAATGACTGGGGAGTGTTTTGATGCATCTGGTGCTTTACAAACAATAGCCGCCATCATGTCAATTAGAACAAATACTATTCCACCCACAATTAACTATAAGGAACCTGACCCCGAGTGTGATTTAGATTATGTACCTAATAATAGCAGGGTTGTTCCTGTTAAAAACGTGCTCATAAATTCATTTTCACGCCTTGGCAACAGTTCTGCCTTAATAATTTCAAAATACAAACAATAGTACATGTTATCATCAGAAGTAGGCATACAATCCACAAAGAGAAATAAAATATACTCACATTACGACGTTATTATAATTGGCGCAGGTATAGCAGGTCTTGTTTGTGGTGCATTTCTCGCCAGAAGTGGAAAGAAAGTACTCGTAGTTGAACAACATTTTATTCCAGGTGGTTACTGCACATCTTTTAAAAGGAAGGGATTTAACTTTGATGCGGCAGTTCATCATATAGGAGGTTGCGGCAAGTGGAGCATTGTTGGTCGTTGTTTTAAAACACTCGGAATTGAGATGGATTTTTATCACCTCGATCCAATGGATAATTTAATCTTTCCAAGCTTCAATATAGAAATCCCCGCTGATTTAGAGAAATACATATCACAGTTACAAAATCGCTATCCTTCTGAAAAAGAAAGTCTTAAGAATTTTTTTCAGGATTACGTGAAGTTATATCGGGCTACGTTCAACATTGAAAAGAGTCAAATCATTGATAAATACAAAGACCAGACATACGCTGAGATGTTAAATAGTTTTTTTGGGAATGAAGAACTAAAGATGGTGCTTTCTGGTCAGTGGGGTTATATAGGTCTCCCCCCTACTCAAGCGTCTGCCGTCGGTATGTGTCAAATGATGATTAATTATTTAAAGGACGGTGCATTTTTTCCGGCTGGTGGCACTCAAGAGTTTACGAATGCAATTTTTAAGAAATTTATTGATTTCGGTGGACATGTCATGTTATCATCCGAAGCAAAAGAAATTCTTTTAGATAATAAAAGTGTAAAAGGTGTTAAATTACACGACGGCAAAGAGATACCTGCTAGCACAGTTGTTTCAAATATAGATGCATATCAAACTTTTTTTTGCTTACTTGATGGTAATATAGATGCAACCTTCCTTGAAAAAATTGGAAAAATGAAGGAAAGTTGTTCTTTTTCCCTTCTGTATCTTGGTTTAGGAGAAGAACCGGATTTAAGTAAATTAATTAGGGGTTTTTATCATACATCTATAGATACAGATGATATGGATAAAGAGTGGATGTATATTTCCGTCCCAACAAAGATTTATCCAGGGTTGGCTCCAAAAAATAAACAAATAATATCAGTAGTTGTTTATTTTAAAGATGAATTGTATAATAATATTAGCAATTGGAACTCTTTTAAAGAAGAAATGACGACGAGAACTATTAGTCGTCTCGAATCATATGTTCCAAATATAAAAAATTATATCGAGGTTAAAGAAGCTGCTACGCCAAAAACTCTTGAGCGATATACTTTAAACAAGAATGGTGCCGCATATGGTTGGGCAGTTAGTGTTAATCAAATATGGGAAAACAGGTTACCCCAGAAAACGCCAATTAATAATTTATATTTAACAGGCCACTGGACAAGACCCGGTCCTGGAATTTGTGCCGTTGTCTCTTCTGGCTGGGGTGTCTCAAATTTAATAATGGAGAATTGGAGGTAAATAATAATTATGAAAAGAAAAATGATGTTAATTAACCCGCACAACCCTGGTAGATGTGGGGAAGAGAGTATTACAGTAATTGTACAGATGCCTCTGAATCTTGCTTATATTGCCGCCCTTACACCTGGTGATTGGGAATTTGATGTCATTGATGAAAACATTGATCTCGCAATGGATAATAATGGTGAAATTACCTTTGCCCCTGTTGATCTAGTATGTATTACTGCGGTTACCTATCAATCTCCTAGGGCATATAAAATTGCCACTGCATGCAGAAAGAGGGGTATGCCTGTAATTATGGGTGGTATACATACCTCTGTAATGACAGAGGAGGCTGTAAATTATGCCGATGCAGTTTTTGTAGGCGAGGCAGAGGATGTATGGCCGCAAGTAATTAGGGACTTTGAAGCAGGTAAACTGAAAAAGGTTTATAATGGTGGTTTACCCCCCCTATCCTTGATGAAAAAAGTATATCCTAATCGTGAGATCATGAAAAGGAAATACAATTATAAATTCTCGTCCATCGTAACAACTAAAGGATGTCCAAATTACTGTGACTTCTGCAGCGTTCCAACATTCCAGGGTAGAAAATTCAGGGAGAGACCATATGAAGATGTGCTTGATGAAATGGCCGCGACGGATTATAAGGGACTGATGCTTGCAGAGGATAATTTCTACGGACACGGAAAAAAGTCAAACGAAAGGGCAAGAAATCTTTTTAAAGGGATGGTGGAAAAGGGTATTAAAAAAGATTGGCTGGGATTTACAGCCCTGAACATATCTCAGGATAAAGAAACTTTGGATTACATGGCTAAAAGTGGTTGTTTTGGAATGCTTATCGGTATTGAATCAACCAATGAAGCTGTTTTACAGAAGATGAATAAACGTGTAAACCTGAAATTGGGTACAGATAGTTATTTTGACTGCATCCAAAAGATTCACGACGCAGGATTAGTTGTTTGGGGCTCAGTCGTATTTGGCGCCGATGGTGATGATAAAGATTCCTTTAAGAGGATGACAGACTTTATACTTGAAAATAATATTGATATTTTGACATTTGGAATAAATTGCCCCTTTCCCAAGACACAATTATATGCAAGATTGGATTCCGAAAAGAGGATCTTCAGGAAGAATTATCCGGAGGATTGGCAATACTATGATACAGCGCATGTCGTTCACAGATTTGTTGACATGACACTCGAAAATTTCATTGATGGTATGCAGTATGTATACGACCATATTTATGCAGGCGATAACTTAAGAACCCGTTTCAGGAACTCAATCAAGACTACAAACAACCCAAGAAACTCCATGTTTGCATTCAGGGTAGGCTCTGATTGGAAACAGGTATTTGAGCAGGTATTGCAGAACTTGAAAGAATTATATAATTCTGGTGATTATTATGTTGACTGCTATAAGTCAAAAGCTGTAACAGTTGAAAAACCTATCTTGGAAACTGCCACAACATAGTATGTTGATACATAAATAAAGTAATACAATATAAAGGCACATCAACAGTTTAATTGATGTACCTTTCTGTATTTTGATTAGATTCTCTTATGAGCGATTTCCTCAAGTAGTCAGCAAAAGGACAGGACTTGTTAACTTAAGTAAAATATCCTAAATTAAGGAAAGGGAGGCCAAGTAATGATTGGCAAATTATTATCTTTATCAATGGAAAAATCAATTATTCCTGACATCAGTCCAAAGGCAATTTTGATTATTACAATTGCACTTATTTTTGTTATATTGTTCACCTGGAAAAAGGAGGGATAATTGCCTGATAGGAACTCAACCTTTGACCTTGCTATCATTGGTGGAGGTCCAGGTGGTTATGTAGCTGCAATAAAAGCTGCCCAATCAGGATTAAAAACTGCTCTTGTTGAAAAGAATAAAGTCGGCGGTACATGTTTGCATCAGGGTTGTATCCCAACAAAGGCACTTCTTTACTCTGCCGATCTTTATAAAAAGTTTCAAAGGGCAAATGAATATGGAATTGCAACTGATAAATTAAGCTTTGATTATTCACAGTTTCATCGTCGTAAAGAAACCGTTGTTAAGCGCTTATTTCAAGGGGTTCAATTTTTACTAAAAAAGAACGGTGTCGAGGTTTTCGAAGGAGAAGGGTGTCTTACATCTCCAAATAACATATCTATACGAAAAAGTAAAACAGAAATCGACAAGATAAATGCTAAATATATTATATTTGCAACTGGGTCTATTCCTCTCATACCTATTTCAATTCCTTACGATAAGAAATATATACTTACAAGCGATGATATTTTAGTACTTGAAAAAATACCGAAGTCCATCATAATTGCAGGCGGTGGTGCCGTAGGGATAGAATTTGCACATCTATTTAATATACTCGGGGCAAAAGTTACAATCATAGAACTTCTGGACGATATCCTCCCGTCCGAAGATAAAGACATCAGTACCACGTTGAGAAAGATATTTATTAAAAGAGGTATAGATGTCTTCACAGGTACCTCTCTTGAAAAAGTTGAAATTAATAATTGTGCTAATGTTACAATAAAGAGAAAAATATCCCTACCCCCTATCGGCACCGAGAGTTTTACTTATCAAAATGAGTTTTTAAAGGTAGATTGCTTGCTCCTCGCATTAGGCAGAACACCCGCATTAAGTAATATTGGCTTAGAAAGTTTATATTTGAATTTTAAAGGAAATAATCTTCAAATTAATGAAGTAATGGAAACAAGTCAAAAAGGGCTTTTTGCAATCGGAGACATTACAGGCCCCCCTCTCCTTGCCCATAAAGCCTCAAAACAAGGCTTAATTGCTGTAGATTATATTTCAGGAAAGAAACCAATTCCGTTAAATTATCAGAATATCCCTAGGGTAACATACTGTTCTCCACAAGTTGCCAGTATTGGGGTCACACAGGAAGAGGCAGAAAAGAAAAGATACAAAATAAAAACCGGAAGATTCCCTTTTATAGCTAATAGTAAGGCAATTATAGATGGGGATTATGAAGATGGATTTGTGAAAATCATCGCAGATGAAAAACACGGTGAGATTTTAGGACTTCATGCAATAGGACCAAATGTAGGTGAGTTCATATGGGGTATATCTCTTACTACTGCACTTGAAGGAACGGCTCATGAACTATCAAATAATATATTTCCCCACCCTACTCTGTCTGAATCTATTTTAGAAGCAGCCCTTGCTGTGGTTGGTAAACCAATCCATAATTAATCTGTCTAACTATGAACGTTTCTCAGAAATATACAACCCTTATAGAATCAATTAATAAATAATCCAATCAAAAATGAACAACAAGGCAAAGATTGCGTATTTTTCAATGGAGATTGGTCTCTCGAACAATATGCCAACTTACAGTGGTGGTTTGGGAGTCCTTGCAGGAGATACTATAAAATCAAGCGCTGACCTTAAAATCCCTCTGGTTGCCGTTACATTAATTTCTAAAAAAGGCTTTTTCCGCCAGGATATTGACCCAGAAGGAAGACAGATTGAATATCCCGTGAATTGGGAACCTTCCAAATATTTGATACATTTACCTAAAAAGGTGGATGTGCAAATTGAAGGTCGTAAAGTTTGTATTTATGCGTGGAGTTACAAAGTACGAAGTGTTACAGGCGGGGAAGTTGAAATTATATTTTTAGATACAGATAACAAAGAGAATACAACAGAGGATAGAGAAATTACTGCCTACTTATATGGCGGTGATGATTGTTATAGACTTAAACAGGAGATTGTGCTTGGTATTGGAGGTGTGCGAATGCTCCATGCACTTGGATTTCATATAAATAAATATCATATGAACGAAGGCCACGCCAGTTTCCTTACGCTTGAATTGTTGATAATGAGCAAGAGAGATGTTGAAAGCGTCTGGGACGAAAGGTGGGTATGGGATCTCGATGCTGTTAAAGATTTATGTGTCTTTACTACTCATACACCGATTGAGACTGGTCATGACAAGTATACTTATGATTTAGTAAAGAAAGTTCTCGGTGAAACAGTACCAATTGAGATACTTAAAACACTCGCTGGTGAAAATCAACTTAATATGACATTGCTTGCACTAAATTTGAGTAAATATGTTAATGGTGTAGCAAAAAAACATGGTGAAGTTTCTAAAAGTTTATTCCCTGGTTACGAGATTAATGCAATTACAAATGGTGTTCATTCTTTCACATGGACATGTGGAAGTTTTGTGAAATTATACGATAAATATATTCAAGGATGGGCAAATGAACCAGAGTTATTTGTCCGCTCAGAAACCATACCTGATGAAGAATTATGGGAAGCCCATATTAAAGCCAAGGATGATTTATTATCTTTTGTAAAACAGACTAATGGTATCGAATTAAATAGAGAATCATTAACCATTGGATTTGCAAGGAGATTTACTTCATACAAGAGGGCTGACTTAATTTTTACAAATCTGGAAAGACTTTTAAAAATAGGCGAGAAATGGAGTATACAGATTATTTACGCTGGTAAGGCACATCCAAAAGATACTCCAGGAAAGGATATAATAAAAAGGATTAATGAAATTGAAAAGACAATCAGGGACAAAATCAGAGTCGTCTTTTTGAAGGATTACAATATTGATATGGCATTAAAACTGATTTCTGGTGTTGACGTTTGGTTAAATACCCCCTTGCGTCCACGAGAGGCATCGGGCACTAGTGGTATGAAAGCTGCCCATAACGGTGTAATAAATTTCAGCATTTTGGATGGCTGGTGGATCGAAGGACATATTGAAGGCATTACAGGATGGTCTATAGGTCCAAAACCATTTGAAACTTTACTTACCAACACAAACGATGCAGCCGATGCGGAAGATTTATATAATAAATTAGAAAATACAATTGCGCAGATATATTATAATGATAAAGAACAATGGATAAAAATCATGAAGAACTCTATAAGTAAAATTGCTTATTATTTT
Source organism: Planctomycetes bacterium RIFCSPLOWO2_12_38_17 (assembly GCA_001830285.1). Classification (GTDB taxonomy): domain Bacteria; phylum Planctomycetota; class Brocadiia; order Brocadiales; family Brocadiaceae; genus PLOWO2-12-38-17. Next base: position 12,140 of record MHYY01000153.1, read on the forward strand.
AACAGTCACCGCATGATGCGCCGGTATGTAACAGAGGCATATCTAAGATAAGCATGCATAAAATCCTCATAAATGTTAAGGCTTTTATTTTTGACCTTGACGACACACTTTATGATTGTAGTGGTACTCTTGTATTACATGGACGGAAAAAGGTTGCAAGTAAGATAGCAAATTTAATTAATTGTTCAGAAGAAGATGCATATCTTCTCCAATTTAAAATAGAGGAAGAATACA